>NZ_CP134398.1:2520818-2835920 GCF_002968335.2 Mycobacterium sp. ITM-2016-00316 | reverse complement strand
TCGCCGATGGCCTCGGTGACCCCCGCGAAGAGGTCCGGTCGGTTGTCGACCAGCCACTGGGCGCCGTAGGTGCCACCGTGCTCCTCATCGGAGACGAAGGCGAACACCAGATCGCGCGGCGGCACGATGCCGTGGCGTTTGAAGTGCCTGGCGACGGCGATCATCATGCCGACCATGTCCTTCATGTCGACCGCGCCGCGTCCCCACACGTAGCCGTCCTTCACCGCCCCGGAGAACGGGTGCACGCTCCAGTCGGCGGGCTCGGCGGGCACCACGTCCAGGTGGCCGTGGATCAGCAGCGCGCCCCGCTCGGGATCGGACCCGGCCAGTCGCGCGAACAGATTGCCGCGCCCCGGGGCGCCCGCTTCGAGGTATTCGGTCTCGTATCCGACCTCACGCAACCGATCACCCACCCACTGCGCACAATCGGCCTCGCCCGCAGTGGTCGCCGGGTCACCGGTGTTGGACGTGTCGAATCGGATGAGGGCGCTGACGAGGTCGACGACCTCATCCGCGCTTGTGGGGGGAACGCTCACAGTCACCATTCGTACCACCGCACCGACTCCCCCGGGCGGGGTGGCGCACCGCCGGCGACGGTCTGGTTTGGGCCAGACCGCCCCCATCCGTTAGCCTTAGTCGCTCCGTGCCGATGGCACGGCGCAATGTCCGAGTGGCGGAATGGCAGACGCGCTAGCTTGAGGTGCTAGTGCCCTATTAACGGGCGTGGGGGTTCAAGTCCCCCCTCGGACACAAAACCCTCAGAAATGCTTCGCCAGGTAAGGCGCAGTACGGCTTCCCTTGGCCGCCGCGACCTGTCGGGGTGTGCCGGTGGCCACCACGGTGCCACCGTCGTCACCGCCGCCGGGCCCGAGATCGATCACATGATCCGCCCCGGCGACCACCCCCATATCGTGCTCGGCGACCACCACGGTGTTGCCGGCATCCACCAGGCGGTGCAGTTGCGCGACGAGCAATGCGACATCGGCGGGATGCAATCCGGTGGTCGGTTCGTCGAGCACGTACAACGTGTGTCCGCGGCGGGCGCGCTGCAACTCGGTGGCCAGCTTGATCCGCTGGGCCTCCCCGCCGGACAGTTCGGTGGCGGGTTGGCCCAACCGCAGGTAACCCAGGCCCACTTGGCGCAAGGTGGTCAGACTTCTTGCCGCGCTGGGGACCTCGGACAGGAACTCGGCCGCCTCGTCGACGGTCATGGCGAGCACCTCGGCGATGGTGCGCTCCCGGTAGCGCACCTGGAGTGTCTCCTCGGAGTAGCGGGCCCCGCCGCACGCCGGGCAGGAGGCGTAGGTGCCCGGCAGGAACAACAGTTCGACGGCCACGAAACCCTCGCCCTGGCAGGTGTCGCAGCGGCCCTCGGCGACATTGAAGGAGAACCGACCGGCACTCCAGCCACGCCGGCGCGCCTCCTCGGTATCGGCGAAGGCCCTGCGGACCGCGTCGAACATGCCGGTGTAGGTCGCCAGATTGGACCTCGGGGTGCGCCCGATCGGACGCTGGTCCACGGTGACCAGACGGTCGACGGCCTCGACGCCTGTCGCGATGACCCCGACGCTGGAATCCGTGTCGATGTCCAGCAGCTCGCTCTCTGCGTCGGTCGCCTCGGCGTCGGACGAGTCGGCTACACCCCCGCCGAGGTGGCGCGCCACCACATCGCCGAGCACCTTGCAGACCAGCGTGGATTTGCCCGAACCCGACACCCCGGTGACCGCGATGAAGCTGCCCAGCGGCAGAGCAACGTCCACATTCTGCAGATTGTGAAAAGAAATATGCTGCAGGCGTAGTACTTTCGACGACGTCCTGGGTGCGCGAGCGGCCGGGACGGCCACGTCGAACAGGTGGCGGCGGGTCACCGACGATTCGACATCGGCGAGTCCGGCCACCGGCCCGCTGTAGAGCACCTCACCGCCGAGCTCACCGGCGCCGGGTCCGACGTCGACGATCCAGTCCGCGCGCCGCACCACGTCCATATCGTGTTCGACGACGAACAACGAGTTGCCCGCCCGCCGGAGCCGGTCGAGGACCTCCAGCAGCGGCTCGGCATCGGCCGGGTGCAGGCCCGCCGACGGCTCGTCGAGCACGTAGAGCACGCCGAACAGGCCCGCCCGCAGCTGAGTGGCCAGCCGCAGCCGCTGCAACTCCCCCGGCGATACGGTCGGGGTGCGCCGGTTCAAGCTCAGGTACCCGAGCCCGAGGTCGACCAGGATGGCGATGCGCGCCACCAGATCGGCGGCGATCATGGTGGCGACCTCGGTGAACTCCCCGGATTCGGTGGACTCGTAGGCGGCGTCGAACTCGGTACGCGCGGCAGCGGGCGTCAGAACCTCGGCGAGCACGGTGAGCGGCATCGCCACCAACTCGGCGATGGTGCGGCCCGCGAAGGTCACCGCCAGCGCTTCGGGGCGCAGTCCCGAGCCCGCGCACACCGGGCAGTCGGTGCTGTCGACATACTGCAGCACCCGCCGCCGCATCATCGCGCTCTGTGAATTGGCCAGGGTGTGGCGGACGTGTCGTTCGGCGCTGGAGAACGTGCCGTTGTAGTAGTAGTCGGCGGTGACGGGGTGCTGGCTGGGATCGATCTCAACCGTCGGCTGCTCCTCGGTGAACAGGATCCAATTCCGTTGCCGTTTAGTGAGTTTGCGCCATGGCTTGTCGATGTCGTATCCGAGGGTAATGAGGATGTCGCGCAGGTTCTGGCCCTGCCAGGCACCGGGCCACGCGGCCACCGCACCCTCACGGATGGTCAGCGACGGGTCGGGCACCAGAGTGTCCTCGGTGACGCGGTGAATCCGGCCGAGCCCGTGGCATTCCGGGCACGCCCCCACCGTCGTGTTCGGGGAGAAGGCATCGGAGTCCAGCCGTACCGTCGCCCCCGGCGGGAACGTGCCGGCGCGGGAGAACAGCATCCGCAACAGATTCGACAAGGTGGTCACCGTGCCCACCGTCGACCGTGAGCTGGTCGACCCTCGGCGCTGCTGCAGCGCCACCGCCGGTGGCAATCCGGTGATGTCATCGACCTTCGGCGCGTCGCTGGGCAGCAGCAGCCGACGGGCATACGGGGCAACGGATTCGAAGTAGCGGCGTTGCGCCTCGGCATAGATGGTCCCGAACGCCAGCGAGGACTTCCCCGACCCCGACACCCCGGTGAACGCCACGAAGGAGTTGCGGGGTGCGGCCATGTCGACGGCCCGCAGGTTGTGCACCCGGGAGGCGTAGACGCGCACCTGCGGGTCGATCGCCTCGTCGGTCACGACTGTCCGATCAAGCGGGCCAGGCGTTCCGCCGCATCGCTATCCGGCAGCGGTAGGTACGCCACGATCTGTATCCCGGGCGCGTCCGCGGGCGTCAGCTGATGATGCTCGAGGAGCAGCTCGCCGACGCCCGGGTGGAAGAATCTGCGCTCCCGGGACGCGAACCGTTCGACACTGCTTGCCTGCCACTCCGCGCTGAAAAGCGCACTTCCTTCGCGGAGTCGTTCGACCAGCTGGATGTAGGAGGGTTCCCCCACCCGCGCCCCGGCCTCGGCACGGAACTCGGCCAGGAACCGTCGGCTGTCGGTTTCCCAGTCCGGCAACAGCTCCCGGATCGCGGGATCCATGAACACCAGCCAGAGCAGATTGCGATCGGGAGGATCGGTGACGGCGATGTTGGGGTACAGGGCGGCATACGCCGCGTTCCAGGCCGCGATGCTCCACGTGGGGCCGATCGCAAAGGCCGGGTAGCCGGCAAGCGCGTCCAGAAATCGTTGGATGTGTGGTGGTGTGGGGCCGCCGGAGACGGCCGGGTCGGACGTGTGGCCGCCGAGGGTGAGCACGTAGTCATGCTCGGCCAAGGTCAGTCGCAGCGCTCCGGAAATCGCATCGAGCACCTGTTTGGAGGGATTGATCTCGCGTCCCTGCTCCAGCCAGGTGTACCAGGTGACGCTCACCCCGGCGGACAGCGCGACTTCTTCGCGGCGCAGCCCGCTGGTGCGCATCCTGGGCACCGCGGGATACCCCAGCTCGTCGCGTTGCGCGGCCTCTCGGCGTGCACGGAGGAACGCACCGAGCGCGAGCCGCTGCTGCGCGCGCTTGTCCATGATCGCCAGCCTATTCCCGGGACCAGGCTGGTAGTACCGGTACTAGCATCAGCGCCGTCTTCTCTGTGGCCACGCTCGATGCGACTGTAGGTGCCATGCCCGAATTGAGGTCACGTACGGTCACCCACGGTCGCAACATGGCGGGGGCGCGCTCACTGCTGCGCGCCGCGGGCGTGGCCGGTTCGGATATCGGCAAGCCGATCGTCGCGGTGGCCAACAGCTTCACCGAGTTCGTACCCGGCCACACCCACCTGCAGCCCGTCGGCCGGATCGTGTCCGAGGCCATCTCGGCCGCCGGTGGTGTGCCGCGCGAGTTCAACACCATCGCCGTCGACGACGGTATCGCCATGGGGCACGGCGGCATGCTGTACTCGCTGCCCTCGCGCGAGCTGATCGCCGACTCGGTCGAATACATGGTGAACGCGCACTGCGCCGATGCCCTGGTGTGTATCTCCAACTGCGACAAGATCACTCCCGGCATGCTGATGGCCGCGCTGCGCCTCAACATCCCGACCGTCTTCGTCTCCGGCGGCCCGATGGAGGGCGGCACCGCCGTCCTGGTGGACGGCACGGTGAAGACCCGGCTGAACCTGGTGTCCGCCATCGCCGATGCCGTCAACACCGATGTCTCCGATGACGACATCGCCCGCATCGAGGAAGCCGCCTGCCCGACCTGTGGCTCGTGCTCGGGCATGTTCACCGCCAACTCGATGAACTGCCTGACCGAGGCGCTCGGCCTGGCACTGCCCGGCAACGGATCGGTGCTGGCCACTCACACCGCGCGTCGCGCCCTCTACGAGAAGGCCGGCAGCACCGTGATGGACATCGTCCGGGCCTACTACGAGCGCGATGACGCGAGCGTGCTGCCGCGCGCCATCGCCACCCGCGACGCGTTCGACAACGCCATGGCGCTGGACATCGCCATGGGCGGGTCCACCAACACGGTGCTGCACCTGCTCGCCGCCGCGCGCGAGGCGGAACTGGACTACACCCTCTCCGACATCGAGAAGCGCAGCCAGATGATCCCGTGCCTGTGCAAGGTCGCCCCCAACGGCCACTATCTGATGGAGGACGTGCACCGCGCCGGCGGTATCCCGGCGATCCTCGGCGAGTTGTGGCGCGGCGGGCACCTGCACGAGACCGTGCACACCGTGCACGCGGGTTCGATGGCGCAGTGGTTGCGCGACTGGGACATCCGCGGCGGATCACCATCAGCGGAGGCCGTCGAGCTGTTCCACGCCGCGCCGGGATGTGTGCGCTCGGCGACAGCGTTCTCGCAGTCCGAGCGCTGGGCGAGCCTGGACACAGACGCCGAGAACGGTTGCATCCGCGACCTGCAGAACGCCTACTCGGCCGACGGCGGGCTGGCGGTACTGCGCGGCAACCTGTCGGTGGACGGCTGCATCGTCAAGACCGCGGGTGTCGACGAGAGCATCTGGAAGTTCTCCGGCCCGGCCGTGGTGCTGGAATCCCAGGAGGACGCGGTCGACGCCATCCTCAACAAGCGGGTGCAGCCAGGCGATGTCATCGTCATCCGGTACGAGGGCCCCAAGGGCGGGCCCGGTATGCAGGAGATGCTCTATCCGACAGCCTATTTGAAGGGGCGCGGGCTCGGCGCGCAGTGTGCGCTCATCACCGACGGCCGGTTCTCCGGCGGGACGTCGGGCCTGTCGATCGGCCACGTGTCCCCCGAGGCGGCCGCCGGCGGCACCATTGCGCTGGTGGCCGACGGTGACCTCATCACCATCGACATCCCGCACCGCAGTGTCCAGATCGAGGTGCCCGACGAGGAACTTCAGCGCCGGCGTAGCGCCTTGGAGGCCTCGGGCGGCTACCGCCCGAAGAACCGCGAGCGCACGGTGTCCGCCGCACTGCGCGCGTACGCTGCGCTCGCGCTGTCCGCCGACAAGGGTGCGGTACGGGATGTCGACGCGGTCTAGCCTGCGAGCGCGACGTCTCCACGGCGCACGTGCACGCACGCGCGCTTGGGTCCCCACACGGTAGGAACGTCGAAGCAGACCACCTTGGGCTGCCCGAACAGCGTCGTCTCCTCGACCGTGCCGGCGGCACCCTCGGGAACGGTCTGAACGTCCATCTCGTCGATCTCGCGGCGGGCGGTCACAACGTCACCACTATGCCAAGCCATTTCTGTCGTCTCCCTGAACCACATCTGCCCATCAATTACGCCTGTGTAACGCGGTAGGAGCGACTTTTATTCGCGGAGATCAATACACGTCGCGGACATAGCGCTTGGTGGCGACGAGTTCCTTCTTGTAGTCGTGGGCGGCCTCGGCCGACATCGAGCCGTACGTGCGGATGATCTTCGTCAAGGCATCATCGACATCACGGGCCATCCTGGTGGCGTCACCGCACACATAGAAGTGCGCGCCATCCTCCATCCAGCGCCACAATTCGGCCCCGGCGTCGAGCATCTTGTGCTGCACGTAGATCCGGCTGGCCTGATCGCGGGAGAACGCCAGATCGAGATGGTTCAGCAGGCCGTCGGCCACCATGTGTTCCAGCTCGTCGCGATAATAGAAGTTCTCGGCGCGGTGTTGGTCGCCGAAGAACAGCCAGTTGCGCCCGGTGTGGCCCAGCGCGCGGCGCTCCTGCAGGAAGCCGCGGAACGGGGCGATCCCGGTGCCCGGGCCGACCATGATCATCGGGGTGGCCGATTCGGCGGGAGGCCGGAAGTTCGGCGAGCGCTGCACGAACACCGGCACCGAGGACGCTCGGTCGGCCAGATACGTCGATGCCACACCGCCGCGGTTTTCTCCGCGGGCGCTGCGGTAGCGCACCACCGACACCGTCAGCTGCACCTCGTGGGGGCTGACCAACGGACTCGAGGAGATCGAGTACTGCCGCGGCGTCAGGCGCACCAGCGCGTCCTGCCATTCCAGCGCATCGGCGCGCAGCGCGAATTCCTCGACGATATCGAGGCCGTTGCGCCCGGCCAGCCACGCGGTCTTGTCACCGGACTTGCGCAGCTTTTTGGCGTCCCGGCTGCGTTCGGCGACGAAGCCCAGCAGATTCGGGGTCACCCGGCAGATGTCATAGGAGAAGGTGAGCGCGCTGCGCAGGTCGGTGTCGGCGCCGTCGACCTCGATGATCTCGTTGCCGGACAACCCGGTGGCGGCCAGCCACACCGAGACCGACTCCTCGGAGTTGGTGACGAACACTCCGAGGGAATCGCCGACGGCGTAGCCGGCACCGTGCTCAGCGACATGCTCGGAGATGTCGAACCCGAACTGGCGCACCTCCTTCGCCGCCGACAGCGGGGTGAGCCGGGTGTTGCGGCACAGCGGTGCGTGCACCGGCGCGTTGCGGGTGAGGGCTACCGGGGATGTGGGTGTCGCCGGGGCGATCGGTGCGGGCGCGGCATCCAGTCCGGCGATCACCTCGTCGGCCCAGGCCGCCATCGGCGCCTCGTCGTAGATTTCGCAGTCGGCGCGGTCGACGGACCGGACGGCTCCCAGCTCCGCGAGCCGGGCATCCAAGGCCTTGGCATGCCCACAGAAATTGTCGTAGGACTGGTCGCCGATGCCCAGCACCGAGTACCGCACACCGTCGAGGGTGGGCGCGTCCGCGGACACCAACCGGTCCCAGAACTCGGCACCGTTGTCGGGCGGCCCACCGTCACCGAAGGTACTGGTGACGAACACCACGTCACCTGCCGCTGGGAGATCTTCCAGGACGGCATCGTTCATCGTGATCAGCCGGGCCCCGGACAACCGGGCGGCCAGTTGGGCGGCGAACTCCTCGGCGTTGCCGGTCTGGGAGGCCCACAAGACCATCGGCCCGGTCCCGGTGAGACGTTCGGGTTCCGCGCGTGAATAGGTCCCGGCCAGCAGGCCGTCCACCCACAGCCGGACCTGGGCGCGCACCGGGGCCGATGCCGGGAGCACCGGCACACCGGGTGTGCCGGCGTCCAGTCCGGCGAGAAAGCCGGACAGGTAGTACTTCTCGTCCTCGGTGAACTCCGGTGTCATCGACGCCAGCCCGAACGGGTCGGGGCGCTCCACCGGAATGGGACGCAGCCGTACCGCGCACACCTTGAGCTCGGGCTGCAGCGAATCGGCGTCGACGGCGTCATTGGTCAGGGCGTTGACCGTCAGGTATTCGCCGTGTTCGTCGTTCCAGTGGAACGGCACCCATACATTGCCCGGCTGCACCCGGTCGGTGATCTGCACGGGCAGCACGGCCCGCCCACGCCGCGAGGTCAGCTGCACCTGCTGCCCCTTGGTGATGCCCTGCGCGGCAGCGTCATCCGGGTGCACCTCCACAAAAGGTGCGGCGTTGAGCTTGTTGAGTTTGTCGACCCGGCCGGTCTTGGTCATGGTGTGCCACTGGTGCTGCAACCGGCCGGTGTTCAGCACCATCGGGTAGTCGTCGTCGGGCAGCTCGCGGGCGTCCATGTGCGGGCGGGCGAAGAACTGCGCCCGCCGGGTCGGTGTCGCGAAGGCCAGCCGCGGCCGGTGCCCGTTCTCCTCGACGTGCAGGGTCTGGGACACCCCGTCGTTCAGGTAGCGGATGGGATTCCGGCCATCTGTGGTCGTGGCCTCCCCCTCGGGCGGGCAGGGCCACTGCAGCGGGGTGTCCCGCAGCCGCTCATAACTGGCCCCACGCAGGTCATATCCGGTGCGGGGGTTGGCGAACCGGCGGATCTCGTCGAAGATCTCCGAGCCCGACTTGTAGGCGAAATCCTCACCGAAGCCCAGGTATTCGGCGACGCCGCAGATCAGTTCCCAGTCCGCCCGGGCGTCCCCGACGGGCGGGACCGACTGCTGCAGCAGTGTGAGGTTGCGCTCGGAGTTGACCATGACGGCATCGGTCTCGGCCCAGAGCGCGGCGGGCAGCATGATGTCGGCGTAGCGGTTGGTGGCCGTGTCGACGTAGGCGTCTTGGGTGATCACCAGTTCGGCCGTCTCGAGTCCGGTGATGACGGTCGCTCGATTCGGCACGGTGGCAACGGGATTGGTGCAGATGATCCAGCAGGCCTTGATCTCCCCGGCGGCCGCCTGCTCGAACATCGCGATGGTGCCGGGGCCGACATCGGAACGGATCGTGCCGGGGTCCAGCCCCCACTGCTGCTCGCAGAATTGCCGGTCCTCGGCCGACAGCACCGCACGCTGGCCGGGGAGCCCCGGTCCCATATAGCCCATCTCGCGACCACCCATGGCGTTGGGCTGTCCGGTCAGTGACATCGGACCGCTTCCGGGCCGACAGATCGCTCCGGTCGCGAGGTGCAGATTGCAGATGGCGTTGGTGTTCCAGGTGCCGTGTGTGCTCTGGTTGAGCCCCATGGTCCAGCAGGTCATCCACTCCCCCGATTCCGCGATCATCGCGGCGGCGGTGCGGATGTCGGCCTCGGGGATCCCGGTGATCTCGGCGACGCGCTCGGGCGGGTAGTCGGCCAGGAAGGCCGGCATCGCGTCCCAGCCCTCGGTGTGTTCGGCGATGAAATCGTGGTCGATGTCGCCGTTCTGGACGAGCAGGTGCAACAGTCCGTTGAGCAGCGCCAGATCGGTGCCGGGTTTGATCGCCAGGTACAGGTCGGCCTTGTCCGCGGTCGCGGTGCGCCGCGGGTCCACCACGATGAGCTTGGCACCGGATTTGATCCGGTCTGCCATCCGCAAGAACAGGATCGGATGGCAGTCGGCCATGTTCGCACCGATCACGAAGAACAGGTCGGCCGAGTCGAAATCGGTGTAGGACCCCGGCGGGCCGTCCGCACCGAGGGACTGCTTGTATCCGGTTCCTGCGCTCGCCATGCACAGCCGGGAGTTCGACTCGATGTGCACGGTGCGCAGATAGCCCTTGGCCAGTTTGGTCGCCAGATACTGCGCCTCGATGGACATCTGGCCGGACACGTACAACGCAACGGCATCGGGCCCGTGCTCGTCGACGATGGCCCGCAACCGCCGGCCCGCCTCGGCCACGGCCGCGTCCACCGGCACCGGCATGGCTTCGCCGCCGCGCGCCCCGCGCACCAGCGCAGTGGTCAGCCGGCCGTCGGTGGCGGCCATCATCTCGGCGTGGGTGGCGCCCTTGGTGCACAGCCTGCCGAAGTTGGTGGGATGCAGCCTGTCCCCGCTGACCCTGGCGATGACGGGGAGCCCGGTCACCGCATCCGGCGCCGTGGTGACCTCGATGCCGCATCCCACACCGCAGTACGAACACGCGGTACGCGTCGTCTCTCCCGCGGTCGGCGTCATCCGACCATCCTGCGCGGGCACTGTTCCGGTTCCTTTGAGCCGACGTTATCGCGAAGAAAACTCGACCTCACAGCGGGCTCACCCCCTCGGTGAGCCCGCTGTGAGGCGTCGTGTTGCCGATGGATCGGCAGGTCAAGCGGTGACTGCCTGCTCGGGCAGCAGGTCATCCTTCGCCGTCTGACGTGCGGCACCCATCCGCAGGAAGACGAACCAGGTGACGAACGCGCACACCACGTAGAAGCCGAGGAACACCCAGAACGCGTTGGTGGCCGATTTGGCGTCGCTGACATAGGACATCCGCAGCACGATGTTGATGAACACCCCGCCCAGGGCTCCCACCGCACCGGCAAACCCGATCAGGGCCCCGGACATGCTGCGCGACCAGGCGGCCTTCTCGTCCTTGCTCCACTCGTCGTGGTTCTGGGCCTTCGCCTCGAAGATCGACGGGATCATCTTGTAGGTGGATCCGTTGCCCAGCCCGGACAGGATGAACAGCAGTATGAAGCCGGCCACGTAGGCGCCCATCTGGGTGCCGGTGGGGGCGCCTGCGGCCGCATCGTCGAGCACACCGGCGGCCACCAGGATGCCGGCAGCGAAGATCATCGCAACGAACACATAGAGCGTGATCTTGCCGCCACCGATCTTGTCGGCGAGTTTGCCGCCGAAGGGTCGCGAGATCGAGCCCAGCAGCGGGCCCAGGAAGGCGATCTGCGCGGCGTGCAGCGAGGCCTGTGCGGCGGTGTCGCCGCCGGCCAGGAAGTTGATCTGCAGCACCTGACCAAAGGCGAACGAGAAGCCGATGAAGGAACCGAAGGTGCCGATGTACAGGAAGCTCATCACCCAGGAGTCCTTGTACCGCATGGCCTCGACCATGGCCCCCAGGTTGGATCGCTGATTGCCCAGGTTGTCCATGAACACGGCCGCACCCAGTGCGGCGAGCCCGACCAGCACCAGGTAGATGGCGCAGACCAGGTACGGGGCGGTGTTGCCGATGGTGGCGATCACCAGCAGACCGATGAGCTGGATGACCGGCACCCCGATGTTGCCGCCCCCGGCGTTCAGGCCGAGCGCCCAGCCCTTGAGCCGCTGCGGATAGAACGCGTTGATGTTCGTCATCGACGAGGCGAAGTTGCCGCCGCCCAGGCCGGCGAAGGCCGCGATGATCATGAACGTGGTGTAGGACGCGCCCGGTTGGGCCATCACCCACAGCGTCAGCACCAGCGGGATCAGCAACAGCAGCGCGCTGACGATGGTCCAGTTGCGGCCGCCGAACCGCGCGGGCGCAATGGTGTACGGAATGCGCATGAACGCGCCGATCAGCGTCGGGATCGCGACGAGGTAGAACTTTCCGGCGGGATCGATGCCGTACACGTCCTGCGGCATGAACAGCACCATCACCGACCAGATCGACCACACCGAGAAACCGACATGCTCGGCGAAGATCGACCAGATGAGGTTCCGTTTGGCGATCTCCTTCCCGGGGGTCGCACCGCCGGTCCCCTCCCAGGCGTCGACATCCTCGGCATCCCAGTGAGCGATGTCACGATTGCGGCTTGTATTTGGCACTAGTTCCTCCCAGCAGCGGAAACGGTTGAGGAGAAACTATGTTTCGGCCATTCCGCCTCCATTGCCCCACCGTGTCGGGTTTGTCAACACCTACTCACACCGGGCGTATCCCGCTTGGTGCGCCACGGTATTCACGGGCGACGCACTTCTGAAACGAATTCGAAACAATGGCCCCTTAGCTTCGCTGAAGCATGAGCGATGGCAGCACACCACAGTTCCTGCAGGGCGCCTTCCCCTTCGAAGGGGCCGGTTTGGACAAACCGGTGCCCATCCATGACACGTTGCGCTATGTGGTGCCGGCGGGCATCGTGACCCAGCCGGTGTACTTCCGCGGCGGCAACTCGACCAAACAGATGGTCTCGGTGGTGCTGATCCGCGACGGGGTTCCGATGCGCTACTTCCCCATTGCCGCCAAGGGCGCCACCCACGTCGCGTTGCGCGTCGTCGAAGATCTGCTCGCCGACACGGTGCTCGAGGTGCACATCGCCGCACCCGAGGGTTGCTCGGGCACCGTCATCCTCGATCTCGGTCTCGTCGAGGTCTAGATGACCGTCACCGAAGCGGTCGCTCGACCCGAACATCGGGCGTCCACCGCGAAGGCGCGCCTGGTGGTGGTCGGCAACGGGATGGCCGGTATCCGCGCCATCGAGGACGTGCTGGCCCGTGGCGGCGGCGAGAAGTTCGACATCACCGTGTTCGGGGACGAACCCTACGGCAACTACAACCGGATTCTGCTGTCGAATGTTCTTGCCGGCAAAGACGATCCGTCAGAAATCTATCTGAACGCACTGGGTTGGTACACCGACAATCACATCGACCTGCGGGCCGGGGTGCGCGTCGTCCGTATCGACACCTTCGGGCATGTGGTGCTCGCCGACGACGGCTCCCGGCTGCGGTACGACAAGCTGATCCTGGCCACCGGCAGCCGATCGTTCTTCCCGCCGATGACCGGCCTGTGGGCCGACGACAAAACCATGGCCGACGGCGTGTTCGGTTTCCGTACCCTCGACGACACCTCGGCGATGATCAGCGAGGCCGCCCACCGAACCAAGGCCGTCGTCATCGGTGGCGGATTGCTCGGACTCGAGGCCGCCCGCGGGTTGCAGAGTCGCGGAATGGCCGTCGACGTGGTGCATGCCGCATCGACGCTGATGAACGCGCAACTCGACGACCTCGCCGGCAACATTCTGCGCACATCGGTGGAGGGCCTCGGTATCGGGGTGCACACGTCGAAGAGAACCACCGAGGTGCTGGTGCAGGACGGCAAGCTCACCGGGATCGTGTTCGCCGACGGGGAGCGGCTGGACTGCGACATGCTGGTGATCGCGGCGGGCATCCGGCCCAATGTCGGACTGGCACAACGAGCCGGGCTCACCGTCGAGCGCGCCATCGTCACCGACGACCACATGCGCTCGGTCGACGATGACGACATCTACGTCGTCGGCGAGTGCGCACAACATCGCGGACAGGTCTACGGTCTGGTCGCACCGCTGTGGGAGCAGGCGAAGGTCCTTGCCGACCATCTGACCGGCACCGACAGCGGGGCTGCCTACCACGGTTCGCGGGTGGCCACCAAGCTGAAGGTGGCCGGTGTGGACGTCGCGTCGATGGGCGTCAAGGGCCCGGAACATCCCGACGACGAGTTCGTCCAGTACTCCGAGCCCAAGCACGGTGTGTACAAAACCATCGTCATCCGGGACGGGAAGCTGGTGGGCGCCACGCTGATCGGTGACGTCAGCAAGGTGTCGTTCCTGACCCAGGCCTTCGACAACGGGCTGCCCCTGCCGGACGAGCGGGTGGCGCTGATGTTCGACATCGGGACACCGGATGTGGCCGTCGGCGTCGCCGAGTTGGCCGATGATGCGCAGGTGTGCAACTGCAACGGCGTGTCCAAGGGCGCGCTGGTGGCGTGTGTGCGGGCCGGTGAGACGTCGGTGTCAGCAGTGATGGCAAAGACCAAGGCCGGCAAGGGCTGTGGATCCTGCAAGGAACTGGTCGGACAGGTCGTCGAATGGGCGGCGGGCGGTGCGGTCACCGAGGATCCGTCGGCCTCCTGGTACGTGCCTGGCGTGCCGTACGCCAAGCCGGAGCTGATGCGGTTGATCCGGGATCTGCAACTGCATTCGGTCTCTTCGGTATTCAACGCGCTCGCACCCGACGGCAAACACGACGCGGGATCGAAGATGGCGCTGGCGTCACTGCTGGAGATGATGTGGGCCGACGAGTTCGTCGACGAGAAGGATTCGCGGTTCATCAATGATCGGGTGCACGCCAACATCCAGCGGGACGGCACCTTCTCGGTGGTACCGCAGATGAAGGGCGGTGTGACGAGCGCGTGGCAGTTGCGGCGCATCGCCGATGTGGCCGACAAGTACTCGATCCCGATGATCAAATGTACCGGCGGACAACGCATCGACCTGCTCGGTATTCGCAAGGAAGATCTACCCGGGGTGTGGGCTGATCTGGAGATGCCGTCCGGCTATGCCTACGGCAAGAGTTTCCGCACCGTGAAAACCTGTGTGGGTAGCGACTTCTGCCGGTTCGGCGTGGGCGACTCCACCGCGTTGGGCATCGCCCTGGAGGAACGGTTCCAGGGTCTGGCCAGTCCGGCCAAGATGAAGCTCGCCGTCACCGGGTGCCCGCGTAACTGCGCCGAGTCGCTGTGCAAGGACCTCGGCGTGGTGGCCGTCGACGGTGGCCGCTGGGAGATCTACGTCGGCGGTGCCGCGGGCGCCCATATCCGCAAGGGTGACCTGATGGCCACCGTCGACTCGGCGGCGGAGGTGATGACGCTGACCGGCCGGTTCCTGCAGTACTACCGGGAAAGCGCCAACTGGCTGGAACGCACCTACGCGTGGGTGCCGCGGGTGGGCATCGAACACATCCGTGCGGTCGTGGTGCAGGACGCCGACGGGCTCGCCGAGGGACTGGATGCGCGGATGCAGAAATCGATTGATGCCTACCGGGATCCGTGGCTCGACGGACAAGAGCCGGCGACCGAGGGACAGTTCCGCACCTCGCTGCCACTGCTACCGCTGCCGCAGGTTCCGGTGCGATGAGCGACCTCGGGCCGGTCTCCCAGGTTCCCCTGGGTGAGGGCCGGACCTTCGCCGTGGAGGACAGCCAGATCGCGGTGTTCCGGCTGCGCGACGGATCGCTGCGGGCGCTGGATGCAGTGTGCCCGCACAAGGGTGGGCCGCTTGCCGATGGGCTGGCCGATGAATCCGTGGTGGTGTGCCCCCTGCACGGAGCGACCTACGACATGTGCACCGGAATCGAGGCCGGTGGTGGCGCACCGGTGCGCAGCTACCCGGTTTCCGAGGTCGACGGGCGGATCCAGATCACCACGTAGGTGTTGCGCGTACTCCCTGAAGCGGTTGCGCGCCAATACCTTTTGTGGAGCTGTGGATAGAACAGTTGCCTGTGGACAACTGATCTACGCGGCGCCTGTTTTCGATAAAATTCGAACATGCTCGCGAACGCGGTGTTGGATCGGGAGACCGTGTTGGCGGCTTTCGACGCCTTCGACTCGGTTTGCGAGCAGTTGGCCGCACTGAACGTCACGCGGTGCTGGAGCCCGAGCCGGCCGGTCAGCCGTTGCGGCGGAACCACCGGGGTTTGCGGAAGCGTTCACCGAGACTCTTTGCGTCCGTGCTGGATTCTGCGTCGGTGTGCACAGCGGGCGGCTCTTGGGAATCGGTCACAGCGTCATCAGCAGCGACAGGCTGCGCGGTCAAGACCTCGGACACCGCAGCTTCCGAGGTCACCTCCGCGGCGGTAGCCTCTTCGGCGTCGCCTGGTTCCTCAGTCGGGACAGACTCGTCGGTGGCTTCCGCCGTGTCCGCCGTGTCGGCCGCCTCGGCCTCGGGTGACTCCTCGTCTTCTGCGGGCCCAGCCTCGGCAACGGCTTCTCCGGTGTCGACTGGTTCCTCAGTCGGGACAGACTCGTCGGTGGCTTCCGCCGTGTCCGCCGCCTCAGCCTCGGGCGACTCCTCGTCATCTGCGGGCTCAGCCTCGGCAACGGCTTCTTCGGCGTCGACTGGTTCCTCAGTCGGGACAGACTCGTCGGTGGCTTCCGCCGTGTCCTCCGCCTCAGCCTCGGGCGACTCCTCGTCATCTGCGGGCTCAGCCTCGGCAACGGCTTCTTCGGCGTCGACTGGTTCCTCAGTCGGGACAGACTCGTCGGTGGCTTCCGCCGTGTCGGCCGCCTCGGCCTCGGGCGACTCCTCGTCATCTGCGGGCTCAGCCTCGGCAACGGCTTCTTCGGCGTCGACTGGTTCCTCGATAGCTACCTCGGCATCGCCGGAATCGCCTTCGGCCGCTTCCGCGTCGGCGGACTCGTCGGCGACAACCTCATCAGCCGGCGACTCCACCGGTTCTGCGGTCTCTGCCTCGGCCTCAGCCGCCTCGGCTTCGGCAGGCGATTCGTCGAGCTCGGCCGGATCTTCGACCTCGACAGATTCCACAGAGTCACCCACGGGCGCCGCGGCGACCTGGAGCACTTCCGTCTCGACAGGCTCCTCGACGTCGTCGGCCTCATCGGCAGCGTCAGCCACGCCGACTTCCTCAGCGGTGGCGGCCTCGTCGCCGGGTGGACTCGCGGTGCCCGTACCGTCGGCCGCACCCGCGACCTTGGCGGCGGCGACAACACCAGCGACGGCACCCACCTCGATCACCTCGGTGGCCGCCTCGTCGGCGACCGGTGTCTCACCGATGTCGGCGTTACCGCGCAGCGACGACGGATCCTCGCGCCCCCTGGGCGCGACCATCACGTAAACCACCGCCGCGATGAAGACGAACGTGGAGGTGAACGAGTTGACCCGGATACCGGCGATCAGCGTGGCGGTATCGCTGCGCAACAACTCGACCCAGAACCGGCCAAGACAGTAACCGGCGACATACAGCGCGAACACCTTGCCGTGACCGAGCTGGTAGCGCCGGTCAATCCAGATCAGCAGCGCAAAAATCAGCAGATTCCACAGCAGTTCGTACAGGAACGTGGGGTGGACGACACCGACCACCTCGCCCGTCGACACACCGTTGAGGGAGTCACGGAACCCGGCAGCATCACGGCGTTCGTAGATCTCCAGGCCCCACGGCAGGGTCGTCGCCCGGCCGTACAGCTCCTGGTTGAAATAGTTGCCCAACCGCCCGATCGCCTGCGCCAGGATGATGCCCGGCGCAACGGCATCTCCGAACGCGGGCAGCGGGATTCCTCGTCGCCTGCAGGCGATCCAGGCTCCGACCCCGCCGAGAGCCACCGCACCCCAGATGCCCAGACCGCCATCCCAGATCCGGAACGCCGCGCCCAACCCGGCGCCACCGCTCCCGAAGTAGGTGGGCCAGTCGGTCATCACGTGATAGATACGGCCACCGACCAGCCCGAACGGCACCGCCCACAAGGCGATGTCGTAGATCACGCCACGTTCGCCGCCGCGTGCCTCCCACCGCCGATCACCGATGACCAGCGCAGCGACGATGCCGATGATGATGCACAGCGCGTACGCGCGCAGCGGTACCGGACCGATGAACCAGACACCCTGCGCGGGGCTGGGGATGTAGGCCAGTGTGGTCACCGTCATGCCCGCACCGCCTGGCGCACACCCTCGGCGAGTTCGGCGGTCAGGGCGCGCAGCGCCGGCAGACCGTCGTCGAGAGCCGATACCAGCGCCGAGCCGACGATCACACCGTCTGCGTAGGCGCCGATCTCGGCGGCCTGCTGACGCGAGCGCACGCCGAGTCCGACGCCGACCGGGATATCCGATATCGCCTTGACCCGGCTCACCAGCTCGGGTGCGGCGTTCGACACGGCATCACGCGCACCCGTCACACCCATGGTCGACGCGGCGTAGACGAACCCGCGTGAGGCCTCGACCGTCGCAGCCAGCCGCTCCTGGGTCGATGACGGCGCCACCAGGAAAATCCGGTCGAGATCGTGTTGCTCCGACACCCGAATCCACTCATCGGCTTCATCCGGGATCAGATCCGGCGTGATGAGGCCCAGCCCACCCGCCGATGCCAGATCCCGTGCGAAGGTCTCTACGCCCTTGCACAGCACCGGATTCCAGTAGGTCATCACCACGGCGTGACCACCGGCGTTGCTGATGGCCTCGACGGCCCGCAAGGCGTCATACACCCGTACGCCGCCGGCCAGCGCGACCTCGGTGGCCCGTGCGATGGTCGGCCCGTCCATACCGGGATCGGAGTAGGCGACACCGACCTCGATGATGTCGGCGCCGGATTCGACCATGGCCGTCATCGCCGAGATGGATGTCTCGACATCCGGATAGCCGGTCGGCAGATAGCCGATGAGCGCCGAGCGCCCCTCAGCGCGGCAACCATCGAACAATCCGGCGAGCCGGCTCACGAATCACCGTCCAACAGTCCGAACCACTTTCCTGCGGTCTCCACGTCCTTGTCGCCGCGACCGGACAGGTTCACAACGATGATCGCGCCGGCCCCGAGTTCTGCGGCGAGCTTCATCCCGCCCGCCACCGCGTGCGCCGACTCGATGGCCGGGATGATGCCTTCGGTCCGGCACAGCAGCAGGAATGCATCCATCGCCTCGGTGTCGGTGATCGGTCGATACTCGGCACGGCCGGCGTCCTTGAGCAGCGCATGTTCGGGGCCGACGCCGGGATAGTCCAGACCGGCTGAGATCGAATGAGATTCGAGGGTCTGACCGTCCTCGTCCTGCAACAGATAGGAGAATGAGCCCTGGAAAGCGCCGGGCGAGCCACCGGTGAATGTTGCTGCGTGCCTACCGGTTTCAACTCCGTCACCGGCGGCCTCGAACCCGACCAGCCGAACGCCCGGGTCGTCGATGAAGGCGTGGAACATTCCGATCGCATTGGAACCGCCGCCGACACAGGCGGTCACCGCATCCGGTAGCCGGCCGGCCTGATCACGGATCTGCACCCGGGTCTCCATGCCGATGATGCGCTGGAAGTCACGGACCATGAGCGGGAACGGGTGCGGACCGGCCGCGGTGCCGAAGCAGTAGAAGGTGTCATCGGCGTTGGCGACCCAGTCACGGAAGGTCTCGTTGATGGCGTCCTTGAGCGTCTTCGATCCCGATTCCACCGCAACCACGCGGGCACCCAGCAGGCGCATCCGGGCCACATTGAGTGCCTGGCGGGCCGTGTCGACGGCTCCCATGTAGATGACGCAGTCCAACCCGAGCAGCGCGCAGGCGGTGGCGGTCGCGACGCCATGCTGGCCGGCGCCGGTCTCGGCGATGACCCTCGTCTTGCCCATCTGACGGGCGAGCATCGCCTGCCCCAGCACATTGTTGATCTTGTGAGATCCGGTGTGGTTGAGGTCTTCTCGCTTCAGGAAGATCCGGGCACCACCGACATGGCGGGTGAGCCGCTCCGCTTCGTACAGCGGGGACGGGCGGCCGCTGTAATGACGCTGCAGACGGTCGAGCTCGTCGAGGAAGGTCTGATCGCTGCGCGCCTTCTCGTAGGCAGCGGTCACCTCTTCGATGACGGCCATCAGAGCCTCGGGGACCAGGCGTCCGCCATAGGGTCCGAAATGTCCCTTGGCGTCCGGGTCGTGGCTGGTGGGTTCGGCGAGGGCTGCGCTGGTGTGGGGCAGCTCGGGGCCGGCGATATCGCCCATGTCTAACTCAGCGGGCGGGTTTCGGGCAGGACGGGTGAGCGCCTGCGGTGACAAGGTCGGATACGGCACTGCGCGGGTCGCCACTGGTGACCAGGCCCTCCCCGACGAGCACGGCATCGGCGCCCGCACCGGCGTAGGCCAGCAGGTCGGCCGTGCCGCGGATGCCGGACTCGGCAACGCGGATGACCTTTGACGGCAGTCCCGGCGCGATCCGCGCGAAGCAGTCGCGATCGACCTCCAGGGTCTTGAGATTGCGCGCGTTGACGCCGATGACGGAAGCTCCGGCCTGCAGGGCGCGGTCGGCCTCCTCCTCGGTGTGCACCTCGACCAAGGCGGTCATCCCGAGCGATTCGGTGCGGTCGAGCATCGACTCCAGGGCCTTTTGCTCCAGCGCCGCGACGATCAGCAGCAGCATGTCTGCGCCATGGGCTCGGGCCTCATGGATCTGGTACGGGCCGACGATGAAGTCCTTGCGCAGCACCGGAATCGACACCGCCGCACGCACACTGTCCAGATCGTCGAGCGATCCGTTGAAGCGGCGTTCCTCGGTGAGCACGCTGATGACGCGAGCGCCACCGTCCTCGTAGGCCTTCGCCAGCTTCGCGGGATCTGCGATCGACGCCAACTCACCACGTGAAGGGCTGGCACGCTTGACTTCGGCGATCACAGCGATGCCGGGCACCCGAAGCGCGGCCATCACATCCAGTGGCGGCCGCGCATCTTTGGCCCGTTGCTTGATGTCGGCGAAGCTCACGGCGGCTTCACGGGTGGCAACGTCGGCGCGGACTCCTTCGATGATGGAGTCGAGCACGGTCGCCGAACTCATTGGCCATCGTCCTTTTCCGTCGGCCGGGATCCTCCCGGAATGGTCTGCGTCGACCACATCGATGTCATGGACCCCGTTGTTTCTGAAAGGTTAGTCGCCAGCGCCACACCTTCTGTCACCGACCCTGGTTGTCCGGATCCGCCGTGTTCGGCTCGCTGGTCGGATCGCTGCCCCCGTCCAACGCGTCCCACATCATCCGCTCCGACATTCCCTCCGGGCCGCCGCCGTCGGCCGTTTCCGAGCGCACCGCGTCACGTCGTGCCGCCGGCGCGACGTAACGGGCCGTAGACGTCCGAGCGGTCGCCGCCGAACGCATCAACAATCCGGCCGCGACCAGCGCAATCACCGCGGCAGCCACCGCCACGCCGGCACCGGCGTAGAAGCGCTGTGAGCCGACCAGCGCGGAGACCGGGACCTCGGCAAGACCGGCCGCGCGTACCGCGACGTCATGGGTAACCCACTGGCTGATGCCCAGATAGGCGATCCCGGCTCCCGACACGGCCACCAGGACGGCCACCGCGCGCAACAGCAGGCCCCGGACGGCCAGCGCGGCCACCGCCGCCGCCAGCAGCACCAGGGCGAGCGGCACCAGCGCCGTCGACCAGGCCGCACCCGACAATGTCGAGGTCTTGGGCTGCCCGAGACCGTCGAACGTGCTCACCTCGACCCAAGGCAGGCGCGAGGCCCCCCATAGCGCCAACGCGCCGAGGGCCAGCAAAGCCTGCGCGATCCGGATCAAGGTTGCCCCAGCGTCTCGGCCGCCGCGATCGCGTTCAGCACCGCCTTGGCCTTGTTGGCGGACTCGTTGTACTCGTAGGGCCCGTTGGAGTCGGCCACGACTCCCCCGCCGGCCTGCACGTAGGCGGTGCCGTCGCGCATGAGGGCGGTCCGGATCGCGATCGCGAAATCAGCGTTGCCGGCGAAGTCCAGGTAGCCGAGCACGCCGCCATAGAGGCCGCGTCGGGTCAGCTCGACCTCCTCGATGAGTTCCATGGCGCGGACCTTGGGCGCACCGGACAGCGTGCCCGCCGGGAAACACGCGGTGACGGCGTCCAGCGCGGTCCTGCCGTCCGCGAGATGCCCGGTCACCGTCGACACCAGGTGCATGACGTGGCTGTAGCGCTCGATGTGGCTGTAGTCCTCCACCCGCACCGTCCCCGGCTGACACACCCGGCCCAGATCGTTGCGGCCCAGATCGACCAGCATCAGGTGCTCGGCGCGTTCCTTCTCGTCGGCCAGTAGCTCCTTCTCCAGGAGCACGTCCTCCTCCTCGGTGTCGCCGCGCCACCGGGTTCCGGCGATCGGATGCGTGGTCGCCTTGCCGTCCTTGACGGTGACCAGCGCCTCCGGGCTGGACCCGACGACGGAGAAATCAAGTCCCCCTTCGGCATCCGGGACGTTGAGCAGGTACATGTACGGGCTCGGATTGGTCGCCCGCAGCATCCGGTAGACATCCAGTGGATCGGCGGCGGTGCTGATCTCAAAACGCTGCGAGGGCACCACCTGGAATGCCTCACCGGCCTCGATATCTCCGACCAGCTTGTCCACGATCGCGCTGTACTCCTCGACGGTGCGCTGCGCGCGGAACTGCGGCTGCGGCCGGCTGAAGGTGGACACCGTGGAATGCAGCGGCTCGGCGAGGGCGGCCGTCATCACATCGAGGCGGGCCACCGCGTCGTCGTAGGCCTCGTCGACACGGTCGTCGGTACCGTTCCAGTTCACTGCATTGGCGATCAGGGTGATGGTGCCCTCGTGGTGGTCGACGGCGGCGATGTCGGTGGCCAGCAACAGCAGCATGTCGGGCAGCCCCAGATCATCCACGGCGATCTCCGGCAACCGTTCCAGCCTGCGCACCATGTCGTAGGCGAAGTACCCGACCAGCCCCGACGACAGCGGCGGCAGCCCGGGCAGCGCGGCGGTGGCCAGCAGATCCAGCGTGCTGCGCAGCGCGACGAGCGGGTCGCCACCGGACGGTGCGCCTTTCGGCGTGGCGCCCAGCCAGACCGCCTCGCCGTCGCGGACCGTCAGCGCCGACGGCGCGCCGGCACCGATGAACGACCACCGCGACCAGGACCGTCCGTTCTCGGCGGATTCCAGCAGGAACGTGCCCGGCCGGTTGGCGGCCAGCTTGCGGTACGCCGACAGCGGTGTCTCACTGTCGGCCAGCACCTTGCGGGTCACCGGAACCACCCGGTGCCCGGCGGCGAGTTCCCGGAAGTCCTCGCGAGGCGTGGTGACGGCCAGCGTGACGGTATTGGGTTGCACGGGCCCAATCCTCCCAGACGCCGGAAAGCCGTTCGGCGTAGCGTGGGCAGCCGTGACGCTTATCAAGACCGGTGACCGCGTAGCCGAGTTCGAACTGCCCGACCAGACAGGCACCATGCGCAGTCTGTCGGCACTGCTCGCCGACGGACCCGTGGTGTTGTTCTTCTACCCCGCCGCGATGACGCCCGGCTGTACCAAGGAGGCCTGTCATTTCCGCGACCTGGCCGCCGAGTTCGCCGCCGTCGGTGCCTCGCGGGTGGGCATCAGCACCGACGCGGTGGAGAAGCAGGCTAAGTTCGCCGATCAGCAGCGCTTCGATTACCCGCTGCTCTCGGACGCCGACGGCAAGGTCGCCACCGCGTTCGGGGTGAAACGCGGCCTGCTCGGCAAGCTGATGCCGGTCAAGCGGACGACGTTCGTGATCGACACCGACCGCACCGTGCTCGAGGTCATCTCCAGCGAGTTCAGCATGGACACCCACGCAGACAAGGCCCTCGAGGTGCTCAGGGCGCGTTGACGGTGACACCGGTACTGGAGATCACCGACGTCACCTTCCGCCGCGACGGCAAGCAGATCATCGACGGCATCTCGCTGACGGTGCAGGCCGGTGAACACTGGGCGCTGCTGGGACCCAACGGCGCCGGTAAGAGCACGCTGCTGGGCTTCTGCGCGGCGGTCACGTTTCCCAGCAGCGGCACGGTGCGCATCCTGGGCGGTCAGATGGGACGCACCGATCTGTCGGTGCTGCGCCGATCCATCGGCCATGTCAATCCGCGGCACCGGTTGCAGTACCCGCTGACCGTGCGTGAGGTGGTGCTCACCGGTTTCACCGCGACCGTGGACACCGCGGCGCGCTGGACCCCCAGCCCCGAGCAGGTGCGCCGGGCCGATGAACTGATCGACACCGTGGGCCTGTCGGCGCGCGCCGACGCCGTCTGGCCGACGCTGTCCCAAGGCGAGCGCGGACGGTCGCTGATCGCCCGCGCCCTGATCGCCGAACCGCGGCTGCTGCTGCTGGATGAACCCAGCACCGGCCTGGACGTGGCCGCCCGTGAGCAACTGCTGGAAACCATTGACACACTGGAGGTCACGCATCCCGAGATGGCCTCCATCCTGGTGACCCATCACCTGGAGGAACTGCCCACCAGCACCACCCATGCGCTGCTGATCGGTGCGGGCCGCACGGTGGCCATCGGTCCGGCCCAGAGCACCGTGACCACCGAGCACGTCAGCGCGGCGTTCCGGCATCCGGTGACGGTGGGGTTCGACGACGGCCGGTGGAGCGCACGGGCCAAGGCCAGTTCCAGGGTGGTTGGCTAACCGATCGGGGCCTGATCGCGGCGGCGGCGCGCCTCCCGGTGCCGGGTCACCGGCGAGGTGTCGATGACGCGGTTGGCCATGATGGCCAGAAACCTCGCCGGCTGCAACTGCGGCGGCACCACATCGTGGCGGATCGCGATGTCCGGCAGTGCGGCCAGCGCCTCGTCGACCGCGGCGGTCGCGACGTCGACGATCTCGAAAAGCAGTCCGGATTCCGCCTTTTCGACGCTGTCCACCTCATCCTCGGGTGACTCGACTCCGTCGGCCTCGTAGTCGATCATGACCAGCGCGGTGGCGTGATAGGCGTCGTCCTCGGTGCCCAGCTTGCCCAGCAGGTCGATCAGCCATTCGGCCTTGTCGGGCTCGGAGGTCAGGATCGTCGAACGCAGTCCGTAGACGAAGCCGAGCGCAGCCAGCGGGTGTCGCAGCCGCAGGTTCTTGGCGTCCCCGTAGCTCTCCTCGACGCGGTTGGCGGCGTTCTTTCCGAAACTGGAATCCATCCGCTTGGTGCTGATCAGCAATTCCGGACCGGTATCCCAGTCCGACATGACGACGTCGACCTGCTTCATGTAGTGCTTGCCGAGCACGCTGGCGCTGGAGCCGACGATGCCCTTCATCGAGCGTCCCAGCCGCGCCTCGATGAGCTGACGTTCCCGTTGCGGCAGCGCCTCGAGCAGACTGGCGATCGCACCCGGCATGATCCGCGGGTCGGTGGGCCGCGGCCACACCGCATCCGGTTCGAAGCCCGCGCGGCGCAACTCGTAGGACATCCACACGTCCAAGGCCAGCGCGGGCACCCCGGTGGTGGACGGGGCGTCCAGGTACAGCGGTACGCCGAGCAATTTGCGCAGCACCTTGAAGTCCGGGCGGAAGGTCAGCGTGTCAGCGGTCCGCAGCCACGGGTTGGTGTGCACCCCGGCGGGCGCGGCGTCGGCGACGATCCGGTCGAAGATGGCCCAGGCGGTGGCTTTGGCGGAGGGCTCAGCGGGCACGCCGCGACCTTACCGCTCTCCTGGAGGCCAGCGAATGGCGCGCGGCCTGAACCGATTCCAGGTCCGTCGCCAGGTCCAGCGCGTCGTCGATGACGCCGACCGCATCGAGCAGCTTGCCGCGACCCAGCAGCGCGGCGACGGTGCGCCGGGCGGCCCGCAATTCGGTGGCGCGGGCGGCGATCAGGTCCGGGGCCGGCACCAGCCAGCGATCCGCTTCGCGCGGTTCGATTTTCAGCACACCGCCGCCGTAGGCGCGGCCCACCATCTCCGCATGCAGCACGGTCACCGAGTTCAGCGCGGCCAGCGGCAACAGATCACGTCCCAGTGCGGCCACCTCGTCGCGCAGGTACACCCCGTGCACCGAATTGAGGTGGTGCGCGCCGGCCCGGTTGGTGACCAGCCGCGGCGTGTCGGCATTCATGCACGTCAGCAGCAGGTCGGCTGGTTTCACCAGCGGCACCAGGTACCAGGGTGTGCGGACCCGGCATTTATAGGCCAGGTGCACCCCGGCGGCATGGCCGGCGTCGATATAGCGCTGCGCCGGCGCCGAGAGACGGCCGGTAGGCCGGAAGAGGTACACCGAGCGCCCGTCGGCGCCCAGTGCCGCGAGTTGGTTCGTGGACAGGGCGAGCCCACGGAGGTGCCCGCTGCCCGGCGGGGACAGGGTCAGCAGATCGGCCGGTCGCAGCCTGAGCTCGGACACCCGGGCCGGGGACAACGCGAAGTAGCCGTTGTTGCCGGTCACCATGCCCAGCGTGGTGTCACCCCACTCTTCGAGCGTGCTGAACCGCCCGTCGTCGTGCAGGCCGTGCAGAATCTCGACGGGACGATTGCCGATGAGCCCGCTGACCCATTTGTCGGCCGGATCAACCGGGGACCAATGCCGTTGCACCAGTTCGGAAGTCAACGATTCGGCATTGCGGGCCCGGTGGATGACGGCGTGCCCGGACGGGCCCGCCCCGAAGCCATCGGCCAGCAGCAGCACCACATCGGCCTCGGCCCCCGGGAAGACCTGCTCGTCGAACATCACCAGCTCCACGCTGGCGAACCGGTCGAACAGGAACTTGCGCACCGCGGCGGCGTAGTTGACGCTGAGCAGCTCGGCGGGCAGCACCAGCGCCATCCGGCCGCCCGGACGCAGGAACAGTGCGGCGTGCACGGTGAATGCCGCCCAGCTCGACGCCAGCGCCGACAGTGTGACGCCGGCCTTGAGCGCGGCGCGCCGGGACTGGGCCCGCTGACTGCCACGGAAGTCCTGATAGCGGATGTAGGGCGGGTTGCCCAGCACCGCCGAATACGTCGGTGTGGGGGCGATGTCGAAGAAGTCCGCGGTGCGCACCCGCGCCCTGCCACCGGCCTCGGTCACCCGGCGCCGGGCCGTCGCGACGCTGGCGGGATGGATCTCGACCCCGTCGAGTTCGGGGTGTTCGGCGCCGAGCCGACGCAACCGTTCGGTGGCTGCGACCAGGAAGGCGGCGTCACCGGCCGACGGCTCGAACACCGCGTCATCGGGTGCGCGCACCGCCCAGTCGGCCAGATACCGGGTGATCTGCGGTGGGGTGAAGAACGCACCGCGGGCCTTGCGGGTGGCGGCGGTGTCTTCGGTCACCGGGCCATTGTCAACGATGCCACCGACAAATACGGTCAAGCGTCGCCGAGCAGCAGATCCGCGTCGAAGCAGCTGTGATCCCCGGTGTGGCAGGCCCCGCCGACCTGGTCGACCTCGAGCAGCACGCTGTCACCGTCGCAGTCCAGCCGCACCGAGCGCACGTACTGGGTGTGCCCGGAGGTGGCGCCCTTGACCCATTGTTCGCCGCGGGACCGCGAGAAGTAGGTGGCCTCGCGGGTTTCCAGGGTGCGGGCCAGCGCGTCATCGTCCATCCAGGCGACCATCAACACGTCGCCGCTGCCGTGTTCCTGCACCACCGCGGTGAACAGGCCGGCCTCATTGCGTTTGAGCCGTGCGGAGACGGCGGGGTCGAGAGCCATCACCGCACCTCTATGCCGTCGGCCGCCATCGCGGCCTTCACTTCACCGATGGTGAGTTCACCGAAGTGGAACACGCTGGCGGCCAGCACCGCATCGGCCCCGGCCTGCACGGCCGGGGCGAAATCGCCCACCGCGCCCGCGCCGCCGCTGGCGATCACCGGGACCGTGACCGCCGCGCGCACCGCGTGCAGCATCGGCAGGTCGAAACCGGCCTTGGTGCCGTCGGCGTCCATCGAGTTCAGCAGGATCTCCCCCACCCCGAGTTCGGCTCCGCGGCGGGCCCACTCGACGGCGTCGATGCCGGTGCCGCGACGGCCGCCGTGGGTGGTGACCTCCCAGCCCGACGGGGTCGGTTCCGACCCCGCGGGCACCGTGCGGGCATCGACGCTCAGCACGATGCACTGGGAACCGAACTGCCTGGACAGTTCGGCGAGCAGTTCCGGTCGCGCGATCGCGGCGGTGTTCACCGACACCTTGTCCGCACCGGCGCGCAGCAGGGTGTCCACATCGGCCACCGAGCGCACCCCGCCGCCGACGGTGAGCGGGATGAACACCTGCTCGGCGGTGCGGCGCACCACCTCGAGCATGGTGGACCGCCCCGCCGAGGAGGCGGTGACGTCCAGGAAGGTCAGCTCGTCGGCGCCGGCGGCGTCATAGGCTGCCGCCAGTTCGACGGGGTCACCTGCATCCCTGAGGTTCTCGAAGTTGACACCCTTGACGACCCGGCCGTCATCGACGTCCAGGCACGGGATGACCCTGACCGCGACACCCATCTCAGTAGTCCTCCGGGGAACCCGCGGCGGCGACCAGTTCCAGGATCTGCTCGTGGATGCCCGGGGCGGCGGCCAGCGCCGACTTCGATTCGGCCGTCCAGGGTTGCCCGGCGAGATCGGTGACGACGCCGCCGGCAGCGCGCACCAGCGCCACCCCGGCCGCGTGATCCCAGATGTGGTGACCGAAGCTGATCGCACCGCCGAGCACCCCGGCGGCCACGTACGCCAGGTCGACACCGGTGGCGCCGTGCATGCGTACCCGGGACGACACCCGGCTCAGGTTGGCCAGCACCTCGGCCCGGTAGCGGCCCGGAAAACGGCCGCGCGAGTCGATATTGTAGGTCTGGATGCCGACAATCGAATCGGTGAGAGTGGACCGTGCCAGGGCGGGAAGCTCTGTTCCGTTGTCCCGCAACGGTCCACCGGCCGCCGCGATATAGCGGTTGCCGGTGAACGGCAGCCAGGTCAGCCCGCCGACCGGCTCCCCCTTGGCGAGCAGACCGAGCAGGATCGCGGCCATCGGCGAACCGGCGGCGTAGTTGAAGGTGCCGTCGATCGGGTCGAGCACCCACACCAACTCGGAATCGATGGGCGCGCCGCCGAATTCCTCGCCGTGTACCCCGATGCCGGTCTGTTCGGTCAGGGCGGCCACCACGCGGCGCTCGATGGCGAGATCCACTTCGGTCGCGAAGTCGTTGCCCTGCTTGCGGACTGCGGAGTCGGCCCGGTGTCCGTCGATGAACGCCGCCGACACATCGTCGAGGACGTTTGCGGCGGTGGCGAGCAGTGCCGCGAGTTTCCCGGGCTCGACCATCAGCCGCTGACCGCGCTGAGCGCCTCGGGCAGCGTGAAACGCCCGGCGTACAGCGCCTTTCCGACGATGGCGCCCTCGACGCCGCGGTCGGTCAGGGTGGCGATGGCCCGCAGGTCGTCCAGGCTCGACACCCCGCCGGAGGCGATCACGGGCGCGTCGGTGCGCTCGGTGACCGAGGCCAGCAGCTCCAGGTTCGGCCCGTTCAGGGTGCCGTCCTTGGTGACATCGGTGACCACGAAGCGTGAGCAGCCCTCGCCGACAAGGCGATCCAGGACCGGCCAGAGGTCACCGCCGTCGGTCTCCCAGCCGCGGCCGCGCAAACGGTAGTCGCCGTTCTCCAGCTTTACATCCAGCCCGACGGCCACCTTGTCGCCGTGCTCGGCGATCGCTTCGGCGCACCACTGCGGATTCTCCAACGCCGCGGTGCCCAGGTTCACCCGGCGGCACCCGGTGGCCAGCGCGGCCTTCAGGCTCTCGTCGTCGCGGATACCGCCGGAGAGCTCCACCGCGACATCGAGTTGCCCGACCACATCGGCGAGCAGTTCGCGGTTGGAACCACGCCCGAACGCGGCGTCCAGGTCGACCAGATGGATCCATTCAGCACCGTCGCGCTGCCAGCCCAGGGCGGCGTCCAACGCGGAGCCGTACTCGGTTTCACTGCCGGCCACACCCTGAACCAGGCGTACGGCGCGGCCCTCGACGACGTCGACGGCGGGAAGAAGAATTAGGGACACGTGCGGTTACCTTACTTGCCTCGTCAGCCGAGGCTGTCGACCCAATTGCGCAGCAGCGTCGCACCGGCGTCGCCGCTCTTCTCGGGGTGGAACTGGGTGGCCGACAGCGGCCCGTTCTCCACGGCCGCCAGGAACGGCACCTGATGCGTCGCCCAGGTGAGCAGCGCGTCGGGATCACCCTCCCAGGTCTGAGCCGCATAGGAGTGCACGAAGTAGAACCGGGTGTCGGCCTCCAGTCCGCGGAACAGGGTGCTCTCGGCGGGTGCGTCGACGACATTCCAGCCCATGTGCGGGATCACCGGGGCATCGAGGCGGGTCACCGCTCCCGGCCACTGGGCGCAGCCCTCGGTCTGTACCCCGAACTCGACGCCCCGGGTGAACAGGATCTGCATACCGACGCAGACGCCGAGCACCGGACGGCCCGCCGCCAGGCGCTTGGCGATGATCTGTTCGCCGCCGATATCGCGCAGGCCCGTCATGCAGGCCTCGTACGCGCCGACGCCGGGAACCACCAGACCGTCGGCCTCGAACGCCACGCCCGGATCCGCGGTGACCTCGACGTCGGCACCGGTGCGCTCCAGGGCGCGCTGCGCCGAACGCAGGTTGCCGGACCCGTAGTCCAGCACGACAACTTTTCGCGAACTCTCCACGTCTACAGGGTGCCTTTGGTGGACGGCACACCGGACACCCGCGGATCGAATTCCACCGCCTGGCGCAGCGCGCGGGCCACGGCCTTGTACTCCGCCTCGGTGATGTGGTGCGGATCGCGGCCGTAGAGGGTGCGCACGTGCAGCGCGATGCGCGCGTTGTAGGCCAGTGATTCGAAGACGTGCCGGTTGATCACGGTGTGGTACGGCGTGCTGGAGCCGGCAATGGTGAACTCCACCATGTAATCCGGTTCGCCGGTGTGTACGAAGTAGGGGCGGCCGGAGACGTCGACGGCCGCGTGCGCCAGGGTCTCGTCCATCGGGATGTAGGCGTCACCGAACCGCCGGATGCCCTTCTTGTCCCCCAACGCCTGGCCGAGGGCCTGTCCGAGCACGATCGCGGTGTCCTCGACGGTGTGGTGACCCTCGATCTCGATATCGCCGCGGGCCTGCACGCTGAGATCGAAACTGGCGTGGCTGCCCAGCGCGGTGAGCATGTGATCGAAGAACGGCACGCCGGTATCGATGTCGACCTTGCCGGTGCCGTCGAGGTCGATCTCCACGACGATGTCGGACTCCCTGGTCTTGCGTTCGACTCTCGCTCGACGGGTCATGAGGCTCCTTGCAGGTGGGCTGTGGGTGCCGAGTCGGCGCCGAGGACGCCCGATTCGGCGATCGTGGCGCTGACGTCGAGCATTAGATCGTTCTCGTCGATCAGGCCGATGGTGGTGCGCAGGTACCCGGAGATGCCGACATCGCGGATGAGCACCCCCGCGTCCAGGTAGCGCTGCCAGACCGCGGGCGCATCGGCGAACCCCCCGAACAGCACGAAGTTCGCATCGCTGGGGATGACCCGGAAACCCATCCCGGTCAGCGCCGCGGCGACGCGCTCGCGCTCGGCGATCAGGGTGGCGACGCTGCCCAGGGTGTCATCGGCGTGCCGCAGCGCCGCGCGAGCGGCGGCCTGGGTGAGCACCGAGAGGTGATAGGGCAGCCGGACCAGCAGCAGGGCGTCGATCACCGCGGGATCGGCGATCAGGTAGCCCAGCCGCCCGCCGGCGAAGGCGAAGGCCTTGCTCATGGTGCGGGTGACGATGAGCTTGGCCGGGTAGTCGGCGATGAGGCGCACCGCGCTGGGCTGCGAGGAGAACTCGCCGTAGGCCTCGTCGACGATCACCACCCCGGTCGCGGCCTCGAGTACCCGGCGCAGGTCGTCGAGCGAAACACTCTGCCCCGACGGGTTGTTCGGGCTGGCCAGGAACACCACATCGGGCTTCTTGGTCGCCACCGCGGCGACGGCGACGTCGGTGTCCAGGCCGAAATCCTCGGCGCGCGCGGCTTCCAGCCACGATGTCTGGGTGCCGTCGGAGATGATCGGGTGCATCGAGTAGGACGGCACGAAACCCATCGCACTGCGCCCCGGCCCGCCGAACGCCTGCAGGATCTGCTGCAGAATCTCATTGGATCCGTTTGCCGCCCAGACATTTTCGACCGTGACGTCGACGCCGGTCTGGCCGCTCAGATAGGCGGCCAGGTCGGTCCGCAAGGCGATGGCATCCCGGTCCGGGTAGCGGTGCAGATCGGATGCGGCGTCCCGCACCGACTCGGCCACATCATCGATGAGCGCCTGGGTGGGCGGATGCGGGTTCTCGTTGGTGTTCAGCCGCACCGGCACCGACAGTTGCGGCGCGCCGTACGGCGTCTTACCGCGCAGGTTGTCCCGCAGCGGCAGATCGTCGAGCGTGATCTTGGCCATTCCTACCTTTCGAATCTAAGCCGGACCGCCTCGCCGTGGGCCGGCAGATTCTCTGCCTTGGACAGCGTGATCACATGACCGGCGACATCTTTGAGTGCGGCCTCGTCGTACTCGACGACATGGATACCGCGCAGGAAGGTCTGCACCGACAGTCCGCTGGAGTGTCGTGCGCAGCCGGCGGTGGGCAGCACGTGGTTGGAGCCGGCACAGTAGTCGCCGAGGCTGACCGGCGACCAGGCGCCGACGAATATCGCGCCCGCCGAACGGATTCGGCCCGCGACCGCCGCGGCGTCCTCGGTCTGGATCTCCAGGTGTTCGGCGGCGTAGGCGTTGACGACCCGGACCCCGGCGGCCACATCGTCGACCAGGACGATCGCGGACTGCCTGCCGGTGAGCGCGGCGGTCACCCGCTCGCGGTGCACGGTGGTCTCCAGCTGCGCGGCCACCTCCAGGTCGACCGCCTCGGCCAGCGCGACACTGTCGGTGACCAGCACGCTGGCGGCCATCTCGTCGTGTTCGGCCTGGCTGATCAGGTCGGCGGCGACGTGCCGCGGATCGGCGGTGTGGTCGGCCAGGATGGCGATCTCGGTGGGACCGGCCTCGGCATCGATGCCCACCTGGGACCGGCAGATGCGCTTGGCGGCGGTGACGTAGATGTTGCCCGGCCCGGTGATCATGTCCACCGGGGCGAGTTCGCTGCCGTTCCTCGTCGCTCCGCTCGCCCCAGCCCCGTCGGTGTCGGTGTCGGTGCCGCCATAGGCCAGCAGGGCGACCGCCTGGGCACCGCCGACGGCCCACACCTCATCGACACCCAGCAGCGCGGCCGCGGCCAGGATGGTCGGATGCGGCAGGCCGCCGAACTGGGCTTGGGGTGGGCTGGCGATCACCAGCGACTCGACCCCGGCGGTCTGGGCGGGCACCACATTCATCACGACGCTGGAGGGATACACGGCGTTGCCGCCCGGTACGTAGAGCCCGACCCGTTCCATCGGGACCCAGCGCTCGGTGACCGTGGCGCCCGGCGCCAGCGTCGTGGTGGTGTCGGTGCGGCGCTGATCGGCGTGCACGATGCGGGTCCGCTCGATCGCCACCTCGAGTGCGGCGCGGACAGCGGGATCCAGTAGACGGACAGCTTCACTCAACTTCTCGATGGGTACCCGTACCGTCTCGGGTCGCACACCGTCGAACTTCTCGCCGTACTCCAGGGCCGCGATCGCGCCGCGTGCGGCGATATCGTCGACGATGGGACGGACCTTCGGGACCACCGAGTCCACGTCGACACCGCCGCGCGGCAGCGTCGTCCGCAACCGGGCCGCGGACAGGTCCGCACCCCGCAGATCGATGCGGGCCATGAGGGATCGTGGTGACGTCACGGGTCTATTGTCCCAGAGCAGGCCAAATCGAATTCGGGAGCCGTCATGTCCGCGTCGCCGTCACGTAAGCAACATCCCAACAACGCCTCCGGCGTGCCGATGCTGGTACCGCCGGCGCTGGAGAACTTCCAGATCAAGTACATCAATCCCCTCATGACGCCGATCAGCAGGAAGCTGCCCGGGATGAGTGTGATCACCCATACCGGGCGCACCTCCGGGACCCGGTACGAGACCCCGGTCACCGCCTACCGCAAGGGCAACACCCTGGCCATCGGACTGATCCACGGCAAGACGAATTGGGTGAAGAACGTGCTGGCCGCCGGTGAGGCGGACATCCTGGTATCGCGCAAGGACCTGCACCTGGTGAATCCGCGGGTCCTGCCGGCGGGCACCAAAGATCCGTCGCTGCCCTTCATCGCTCGCGTGATGGCCCGCAGGACCGGGGTCTTCGTCGCCGATATCGCCTGAAATATCGGTTGACCGGACCTGCCACACTTTCTCCATGACCTGGCAGGTGTGGCTGGCTTTCCTCGGTGCGGCGATCGTGATCAGCGTGGCGCCGGGCCCCGGCGCGGTGCAGTCGATGGCCACCGGGATGACCGAGGGTCTGCGGCGCGGCTGGTGGAGCGTGTTCGGCCTGGAGATCGGTTTGATGCTGCAACTGGTGCTGGTGGCCGCCGGCGTCGGTGCGATCGTCGCGGCATCGGCGCTGGCCTTCACCGTGATCAAGTGGCTGGGGGTGGCCTACCTGGCGTACCTGGCAATCCGCCAGTGGCGCACCGCCCCGCGCGATCTGCGGGAACAGCTCGGCGCCCCGACCGGCAGCAGCCGCCGTGGTCTGGTGGCGCGCGGATTTCTGGTCAACGCCACCAACCCCAAGGGACTGGTGTTCTTCCTGGCGGCGCTGCCGCAGTTCGTGGTGCCGGCGGCGCCGCTGCTTCCGCAGTATCTGGCCATCGGGCTGACGATGATCGTCGTCGACATCGTGGTGATGGGCTTCTACACCGGGCTGGCCGGGCGGCTGATGAACTGGCTGCACAACGCGCGCCAGCAGACCATCCTGAACCGCGTCATCGCCACGATGTTCGCGGCGGCCGCCGTCGTGCTGTCCCTGGTGCGCCGCGGCGCTCCCGCTTAGGTGTCCAGGCCGATATCGAGCACCCGCACCGAGTGGGTCAGGGCACCGACGGCCAGGTAGTCGACACCGGTCCCGGCGTAGTCGGCTGCGGATTCCAGCGACAACCCGCCTGAGGATTCGAGCAAGGTCGCCGGTGCCCGGGTATCGCGGCGCTGCACCGCGATCTGGGTCTGCCACACCGGAAAGTTGTCCAGCAACACCAGTTCCACCCCGGCGCCCAGCACATCGTCGAGTTGCTCCAGCGAGTCCACCTCGACCTCGCACGGCAGGTCCGGTGCGAGCGCCCGCACCGCGTTCAGCGCGGCCAATACCGAGCCGGCCGCCGCGACATGGTTGTCCTTGATCAGCGCGGCGTCGCCGAGCCCCATCCGGTGGTTCACGCCGCCGCCGACCCGGACCGCGTACTTCTGCAGGAATCGCAACCCGGCCAATGTCTTGCGGGTGTCCCGGATCTTGGCGCCGGTGCCCTCGACGGCATCCACCCACCGGGCCGTCGCGGTCGCGATACCGGACAGATGGCAGACCAGGTTGAGCATGGTGCGCTCGGCGGTCAGCAGTCCCTGCGCGGGCGCGGTCAGACGCAACAGCGACTGACCGGCCTCCAGGCGGGCACCGTCATACACCCGGTCCAGGACGGTGTAGCCATCGGCTCCGAGCACCTCGTCGAGCACCATCAGGGCCAGATCCACACCGGCGGCGACGCCCGGTTCACGGGTCGCCATCGAGGCCGTCGTGATGGCGTCGGCGGGCACCGTCGCCAGGGTGGTGACATCCGGCCCGTAGCGCAGATCCTCTTCCAGGGCGCGGGCGATGACAGCCCTGGCTTCGACGAGTTCGCCTGCCGACAAAGCTGTTGACATCACCTGCGCTCCTTGGGTCATATGCGTCATCAGCCGGCCCCGACCGGTGCGACGACGGCGGGATCAGCGGCGTCATTCATGCGTACCGAGATGCTGACCGCCTGTGCGGCATCTGTTTCCGGGTGATCACCACGGTGATGACAACCACGCGATTCGGTGCGCGCGAGGGCGGCCGCGACGATGGCCCGCGCCGCACACGTGAGCGCGGCGTCCTCGGCGGTGTCGCGATCGGTGACGGTGCGCTGCGGCGCGTCCGCCAGCACGGCGGCCAGTTGCCCCAGGCCATCGGCGTCACGGACCACGGAGGCGTGCCGGCTCATGGCGCGCTGCAGCACATTTCGGTCCAGCGCGGGCAGTCGCACGGCCGCGGGCGCGGCCGCCGTGGCCGGCCCGGCCTGCCGGGCGTGCGCGGATGCCGCGCGGCCGGCCCGGCCGCCGACGACAAGACCTTCTAGCAAGCTGTTGGACGCCAACCGGTTTGCGCCGTGCATACCGGTGCGCGCGACCTCACCGGCGGCGAACAACCCCGGCAGTTCGGTGCGCCCGTGCACGTCGGTGCGCACGCCGCCGCAGCTGTAGTGCGCGCCCGGCACCACCGGAATCGGCCGGGTGGCCGGATCGATACCGGCGGCCAGGCACGCCGCGGTGACGGTCGGGAACCGCCGGTGTACATCGTCGATACCGGTGGCATCGAGATACACGCAGGCTTCGCCGGTCGCCCGCAGGCGTGCGTCGATGGCGGCCGCGACCACGTCGCGCGGCGCCAGGTCGCCCAGTGGGTGCACCCCCGCGGTGACGGAGTTGCCTCGGCTGTCGACGAGTACGGCTCCTTCACCACGCAGTGCCTCGGAGATCAGCGGGCGGCGCCCACCGGCCGGCCCGGTGTACAACATCGTCGGATGGAACTGGATGAACTCGATATCGGTGACGCTGAGCCCGGCCTGCAGCGCGAGCGCGACACCGTCACCGGTGGATCCGTCGGGGTTGGTGGTGGCGGCGTACAGATGCCCCAGCCCGCCGGTGGCCAGGATGACCGACGGGGCATGCACGAGGCCCGGCCCGTCGTCGCTGTGCACCAGCACCCCGGTCACCCGGTCCCCGTCATGACAGATCTGCAGGGCCACATGATTGCGCCGGATATCGAGGTGGGTGGCAGCGTGATCGAGCGCGCGCTGCACCTCCGCACCGGTGGCATCCCCGCCGGCGTGGATGATCCGGCGCCGGCTGTGGCCACCCTCGCGGGTCAGCGACCAGTGTCCCGGTGTGGACTCGTCGAATCGGGCTCCGGCGTCGACGAGGTCGGCAACCGCCGGGTAGCCGTCGGCGACGATGGAGCGCACGGCGTCCACATCACACAACCCGCCACCGGCTGCGAGCGTGTCGGCGACGTGCGCCTCCACGGAATCGCCGCCCGCACAGAACGCGTCGGGCAGGACGACGGCGATGCCGCCCTGGGCGTAGAACGTCGCGGTCTCGGCGATCTTGCTGAGCACGATGACCTTGCGGCCCTCGCGCACCGCGGCCAGTGCGGCCACCAGACCGGCCACTCCGGTGCCGATGACGACGACGTCGGCGCGCTGCTGCCAGTACCCGGCTCCCCCGCAGGATGCCGAGACGGCGTTCATTCCCCGCCGCCGGGCTGCCCGATCTCGATCATGCGCTGCACACTGGCCTGCGCCAGCTCGGCAGTCTCCAGATCGACATGCACCTCGTCGGCGCCTTCGACCAGGCAGCGCAGCAGCGCGGCCGGGGTGATCATCTTCATGTAGCCGCAGGACGCGCGATCGTTGACCGCCAGGAAATCGACATCCGGTGCGGCGCGGCGCAACTGGTGCAGCATGCCGACCTCGGTGGCGACCAGCACCTGGCGGGCCTTGGTCTCGCGGGCGGCGTCGAGCATGCCGCCGGTGGACAAGATCTTCACCCGGTCCTCGGGTACCGCTCCCTCACCGGCCAAGTACAGAGCCGATGTGGCGCAACCGCATTCGGGGTGCACGAACAGCTCGGCATCGGGGTGGGCGCGGGCCTGATCGGCGAGTTCGTCACCGTTGATCCCGGCGTGCACATGGCATTCGCCGGCCCAGATGTGCAGGTTCTTGCGGCCGGTGACGCGCCGGACGTGGGCGCCGAGGAACTGGTCCGGGCAGAACAGCACGGTGCGGTCCTCGGGGATGGAGGCGACCACCTCGACTGCGTTGGACGAGGTGCAGCAGATATCGGTGAGCGCCTTCACCGCTGCGGTGGTGTTCACGTAGGACACCACGACGGCGTCGGGGAACTCGTCCTTCCACTCGCGAAGCTGGTCGGCGGTGATCGAGTCGGCCAGTGAGCAGCCGGCCCGCTGGTCCGGGATCAGCACCGTCTTGGCGGGCGCCAGGATCTTCGCGGTCTCGGCCATGAAGTGCACACCGCAGAACACGATGGTGTCCTCGGGCGCCTCGGCGGCGATGCGGGACAGCGCCAGCGAATCGCCCACATGGTCGGCGACATCCTGGATGGCGGGCAACTGGTAGTTGTGCGCGAGCAGCGTGGCATTGCGCAGGTCCGCCAGCCGGCGAACCTCGGCCGCCCACTGCCCGTCGCCCACCACTCCGGCGTAACCGCCGGGGCCGTCGACGATGCGCGAGGCGAGAACGCTGTCGTGCGCTGCTGTGCGATCCAGGACCGTCATGGCAGTCTCCTTTGTGCCAACGAGGTTTTCGACTTACAATCGAAAACATGCCATATGGTAGCACCGACCATGAAGTGCTTGCTGTCGTCCTCCAGGTTCGCCAGCTGCCCACGAAAAACCCGCAGCTCAGCGTGCTGCTGTGGGAACGGGCCATGGACCCGCAGCGCGGCGCCTGGGCACTGCCCGGCGGGCAGCTGAGACACGACGAGGACATGATCAGTTCAGTTCGGCGTCAACTCGCCGAGAAGGTCGACCTGCGCGAACTGACCCATCTCGAACAATTGGCGGTGTTCTCCGACCCGCAGCGGGTACCGGGTCCGCGCACCATCGCCTCCACCTTCCTCGGACTGGTGCCCTCCCCCGCCACCCCGGAGCTACCGCCGGACACCCGCTGGCACCCGGTGTCGGCGCTGCCCCCGATGGCGTTCGACCACGGCACGATGGTGGTCAACGCATGCTCCCGGCTGATCGCGAAACTGTCCTATACGAATATCGGATTCGCTTTGGCGCCCAAGGAATTCGCGCTGTCGGCGCTGCGTGACATCTACAGCGCGGCGCTCGGGCACCCGGTGGACGCCACCAATCTGCAACGTGTGCTGGAACGCCGCAACGTCATCACCAGGACCGGGACCACCGCGCGCTCGGGACGCAGCGGAGGCCGGCCGGCGGCGCTGTACCGGTTCACCGAGTCGCGTTACCGCGTCACCGACGAATTCGCCGCACTACGTCCGCCGGGGTGAGTCGGGCTGGCTTCTTAGACCATTCTTAGGCAACAATGCCCGGATGGACTTTGGCAGCACTGCGGCCGCGCCCGACGCCGAATGGATCGGAGCCGTCCCGCACGAGGCGCTGGACCGCTCCGCGCGTCCCCGGCTGCCCAAGGACGATCCGTTCTACGTCGCCCCGGCCGGCTTCCAGCACGCCACGCCGGGCACCGTGCTGCGCAGCCGGGACGTCGAACTGGCCTTTCTCGGACTGATTCCCCAGCAGGTGCGGGCCGTGCAGCTGCTCTACCGGACGACGGACATGAACGGTAAGCCCGAGGCGGCCGCCACCACCGTGGTCATTCCGGCCGAACGGGGCCCCGAGCGCGTCTGTCCGCTGGTGTCCTACCAGTGCGCCATCGATGCCATCTCCTCGCGCTGCTTCCCGTCCTATGCCCTGCGTCGCCATGCGGTGGCCCCGGGTGCGGTGCCGCAGTTCGAGATGCTGCTCGTCGCCGCGGCCGTCGCCGAGGGCTGGGCAGTGTCCGTACCCGACCACGAGGGCGTCAACGGCAACTGGGGCACCCCGTACGAACCCGGGTACCGCGTGCTCGATGGGCTGCGTGCGGCGCTGAGCTCGGAGCAGCTGACGCTCTCGGACACCGCGCCGATCGGGTTGTGGGGCTACTCCGGTGGCGGTCTGGCCAGCGCGTGGGCCGCCGAGATGAGCGGTACCTACGCTCCCGAGCTCAATATCGTCGGCGCCGTCCTCGGCTCACCGGTCGGCGACCTGGGCCGCACCTTCCGCAAGCTCAACGGCACCTTCGCCTCGGCGCTGCCCGCGCTGGTCGTCGCGGCGCTCGCCGACGTCTACCCCGGACTGCAGCGGATCATCGCCGAACATGCCAGCGAGAAGGGCCGCGCCCTGCTGGACAGGTTGCACCACATGACCACCGTCGAGGCCATGGTCCGGCTGTTCCGCACCGATATGGGCGACATGCTGGACCAGCCACTGGAACAGATCCTGTCCACCCCCGAGGTGCAGCACGTCTTCGCCGATATCAAGCTCGGTGTCGCGGTGCCCACACCGCCGGTGCTCATCATCCAGGCCGTGCACGACGAGATCATCTCCGTCGACGGCATCGATGAGCTCGCCGAGACCTATTCCTCGGGCGGCGCCCACGTCACCTATCACCGCGACATGTTCAGCGAGCATCTGCTGCTGCACCCGATGTCGGCGCCGATGGCGCTGCGCTGGCTCTCGGACCGCTTCGCCGGACGCCCGCTCGGCGAGCACCTGCTGCGCACCAAGTGGCCGACCATGTTCAACCCGTCGACCTACACGGGGATGGCGCGGCTGGCCGTCATCACGGCCAAGGTGCTGACCGGGCGCAAGGTGCATCGTCTGCCGCTGTCGGAGCTCGACCGGTAGCGATCCGGTGCTCGGTCGGGCTCAGGGCCGGCCGCGCTGCACCTCGGCCAGAGTCGGCAGCTTCCACTGAAGGCCCTGCTCAAGGTCGAAGCTCATCGGTTTGTAGCGCAGCAAGCCACTGCCCGGGTACGGGGTGTACTCGCCGAACCAGACATCGCCGTCGACGGCATACAGGTCGACCCGGATGAAATCCCAGTCGGCACCGAGTGTGGAGGCGATCTCCATCATCTTGTCCAGTTCGGCGGGCCGCTGCTCATCGGCCACCGGCTGAATCCGCCAGCGCACCGGCAGTTGCCGCCAGTCGGCGTCCAGGAAGGTCGCGGTCTGGTGCTTGCCGAACCTGCCGCGGTTCACCTGAATCAGCTCGATGCGGCCGTCGAAGACGAAGAACTTGTAGTCCACGGGTGCCCGCCCGTCCGGAGTCGGGATGCACTCCTCCAGCAGCAGATGCGGGCGGGCTTCGCTGTAGCCCCACTCGCCGAGTTCCAGGGGCGTCTCGTGGAACCAGGTGCTGGTCTGCCGGACCAGGTTGGCCAGATCCGTCTGCGGATCGGGCCCGAACAGCGCTCGCCCACTGCTGGCGTTGGGTTTGAGTACCCAGGGCGGAAGCGACGTCAGATCGGGGGCCTCGCGCAGGTCGGTGCCGGACCAGTAGGTGGCCGGGATGCGCAGATCGGGACTCGGGTAGGCCTCCCGGGCCATCTCCTTCATCCACATCTTGTCGCAGGCCTTGATGATCCGGTCCCGGCGGTCGTTGAAGATCCGCCAGTTCACCTTCTCGTTGAAGGTCTTCGGGTCGGTGAAATTGCCCCGCTTACGGATCATCGAGAGGTAGAGGAACTGCCGCATGGTCGTGACCGGAATCCGGTCGACCATCTTGCGCCGGGAGGCCTGCAACCACGCGGGCGTCGACTTGTACTCCAACATCGGCATGGCGGGACCTCACTCGCAGGTAATTATCGCAGCTGCCATTTTGCTGTGATGCAGCTGTGCGCGCGTCAATCTACCTGGGTGCGCGCGATCTGTGCGGGCTACGTTTGCGCGGGATCGGCAACCCCGGTGGACGGCGCCGCCGCCACCGGAATCGGCGGGTACACGCCCGCGTACTCCACCGGCGGCCAGGCGCCGAGGTCATCGCGTGAGGTCGAGGCCGTCAGCAGGGCGTAGGTCAAGGCGGCGACCGCGGCGGGCAGCAGGATGCCGGCGGCGATCACCAACGGCCCGTGCCCGAAGAACACCGCAGGAGCTTCCGACACGTAATGCACGCGGTTGGTCTCGGTGACCGGCGCGGCGTCGACGTCGATACTGCCGTAGCGCCAATGCACAAGTGCCGCACCGACGCCGGCCGCAGCGCCGGCAGCGGCGGCCATACCTGCCGCCAGTGCCACCACCTGAGCCGGACCACGGTGTGCCCGCCACTGCCACACCAGCACGGTCGCCACCACGGCGAGCACGCCGAGCAGACCGGCTTGCAGAAATGCGCCGAGGAAGAAATGGTCGGAGTCATTGCCCAGATAGGCCCGCACCCGCTCGCCGGCCCGGGTCAGCGCGACGACGCCCTGTATCGGCGGCGCCAGCCACGCCCACAGCGCGCCGATGAGCACGCCCGCCACGAGCAGGCCCAGAAACACCCGCAGTGACGCGGCGCGCCGGGAAACACCAGGTGCACCCCAAGGGCTCGTCATCGCCGGGGGTCCAGGTCGGTGGAATCGACATGACCGTGCCGCGAACACTTCGCCCACCACCCCGTGGGGCGGACCTGGACGATCATCCGGCGGCCGCATGCGGCGCAGAACCGTGGCGGCTCCAAGCCGAGCTGAGCCGCCGTCGGGATGACCGTCCCCGCCGCGGCGCCGGTGTAGACGTTGAAGACACCGGCACCGACGGGCGCGGGCAAGGCCGCAAGCTCGCTACTCATCACACTGTCAGTCTTACCGCGCGGGCTACAGCGTCGCGTTCAGGGCCTTGATCGGCATCTGCAGATCGTCGAGCAGTTCCAGATCCGCCTCGGCCGGCCGGCCCAGGGTGGTGAGGTAGTTGCCGACGATGACGGCATTGATACCGCCCAGGATGCCCTGCTTGGCGCCCAGATCGCCGAGGGTGATCTCGCGGCCACCGGCGAAGCGCAGCATGGTGCGCGGCAGCGCCAGCCGGAACGCCGCGACTGCTCGCAGGGCGTCGGCGGCCGGCAGCACCTTGAGGTCGCCGAACGGTGTGCCCGGGCGCGGGTTCAGAAAGTTCAGCGGGACCTCGTGCGGGTTCAGCTCGGCCAGGTTGGCGGCGAATTCGGCGCGCTGCTCCAGCGTCTCGCCCATGCCCAGGATGCCGCCACAGCAGACCTCCATACCGGCCTCGCGGACCATGCGCAGGGTGTCCCAGCGTTCCTCCCAGGTGTGGGTGGTCACGACATTGGTGAAGAACGAGCGCGCCGTCTCCAGGTTGTGGTTGTAGCGGTGCACGCCCATATCGGCGAGCCGCTGCACCTGCTCCTCGGTCAGCATGCCCAACGAGCACGCGATCTGGATGTCGACCTCGTTGCGGATGGCCTCGATGCCCGCGGCGACCTGTGACAGCAACCGCTCGTCCGGGCCACGCACCGCGGCGACGATGCAGAACTCGGTGGCACCGGTCTTGGCGGTCTGCTTGGCGGCCTCGACGAGGCTCGGGATATCGAGCCACGCGCTGCGCACCGGGGAGGCGAAAAGACCTGATTGCGAACAGAAGTGGCAGTCCTCGGGGCAACCGCCGGTCTTGAGGCTGATGATGCCCTCGACCTCGACATCGGGACCGCACCACTTCATCCGGACTTCGTGGGCCAGTTCGAGCAGTGCGTCGAGCTGATCGTCGGGCAGCTGCAGCACCTGCAGGGTCTGCTCCTGATCGAGACCGACGCCGCGTTCCAAGACCTGCTCGCGCGCCTGAACCAGAATGTCCGTCACCGGTATGTCTCCCTCACTGCTGACCATTGAACGGTGTTCAGGTTAGGCTACCTCCGTGCAGCTGCACAAACGTGACCTCGTCGACGCCGCCACGGCGATCCTGGACAACTTCGGGATCGCCGATCTGACCATGCGCCGGCTCGCGCGCGAACTCAGCGTCAGCCCCGGCGCGTTGTACTGGCATTTCGCCAACAAGCAACAACTGCTCGGCGCGGTGGCCGACCGGATCCTGCAGCCCGCGCTGCAACCGGATCCGTCCGGAACCTGGCGGGAGCAGGTCTCCGGGGACTGTCACCGGCTGCGGGACGCGCTGCTGTCGCACACCGACGGCGCCGAACTGGTCTCGGCCAGCTTCGCCGCCGGGCAGTCCGAGGCGATGACGCGGGTCGTCGACCGCTTGTCGGCGGCGGTGGCCGAAGCCGGCGTCGACGAACAGCATTGCGCGCTGGCCGCCCGCACCGTCGTCTACTACGTGCTGGGGTTCACCGTCGATGAACAGTCCCGGCTGCAATGGGACGCCGCAGGCGCCGATCTACCGGAAGGCCAATCGACGCTCACCGAGGACGCCGGCCGCCGGTTCGCGTTCGGGCTCGAGCTGTTGATCGGCGGGCTGACCGTGCACTCGGTCGGGCATCGGGCCTGACGAGTAGTCACCCGTCATCGACGAGCGGGATGTGCCGCGCGACCATGCGTTCAGGGTGATGGTGCAGGTTGATGCGGGGCTGTCCGGTGTCGAGTGGCGGTGGCGGATGCCAGTGGACGGTCCCGTCGGCTCCGATGGTGGTGGTCCAGCCGCCGTGGGTGATCAGGCGGTTGTGGGGCCCGCAGGCCAACGCGAGTTCGTTGATGTTGGTGCGGCCGTCCTTGGCGAAGTCGGCCAGGGCATGGTGGACCTGGCAGTGGTACGCCGGGGCGGTGCAACCCGGGAACGTACAGCCGCGCTGCAGATACGCCAGCACGAGGCGTTGATCGACGGTGGCGCACCGTTTGGTCCGGCCGAAGTCCAGCACCTTGCCGGTGAACTCGTCGAAGACGGTCAGGCACAGATACGCGTGTGAGGCGAGCCGGATCACATCACGCATCGGAACGCTGGAACCCCCGGCAGTGCGCCCGGTCCCGGTGCAGGCGTCGAGCTCACCGGCCTTCACGCCGACGACGACCGTGACCGGCAGCCCATTGTGGTCGCCCAACTCCCCGGACATCAAGGTGCCCCTGGTCAGCGTCATCATGGCGTCGTGTTGACGTTGCCCGGTGGTGCGTTTGTCCGCGTCGATGGCGTCCTGCGTGGGAGTGCCCATGGTGCACGGGGTTTCGTCCTCGGGATTACCCATACCCTTGGCCGCGAACTTGGCGAAGATCGGTTCCAGGTAGGCGCGGAACTCGGGCGTGATGCACAGGTGCAGCTCGGACATGCCGTCGGAGTCCTGTTCACCCAGGTTGCAGTCCCGGCGGTCCCGGCGGCGTTGGTCGAGCTCGTCATCGTTGGGTTCGGGACCGTCCGGGTCGAGAATCTCCAACAGGAATCGGGCAGCGGTGCGCAGCGCTTCGGGAGTCTGCTCGCAGGCCACCATCGCCAGCCGCTGTTCGACATCGATAGTGGTCTCGAGATCGACATGGTCGGGGATCTTGGCCATGGTGTCGAGGATGATCCGGACATGTTCGGCGGTGATCCGGCCACACTCGCGGGCTGCCGCGGTCGCCGGGTAGGCCGGTTCCAGTGGCTGGCCGGTCAATGAACAGCGGGGACCCAACAGTTCGGCTTCCCGGACGCGACGGTTGGCATCGCGGGTGGACAACAGCATCCGGGTCCGCATGACACCGGCCCAGTTCTTGGCCCCCAACTCGGAGGGGCTGGTCTGTGTCTTCAGCGCCGCCAGCAGCCGATGTTCCATGGCGGGGATGCGACGCGCCAGCGATTCCAGGCTGGACTGCGCGTTCAGCAGTTCGGTCGGGGTGGCGTCACCGAACCCCGTACCGGTGACCTTGTCGAACAAGGCCACCAGGTCGGTGAACAGGCCGCCATCCATACATCGAACGCTAGTTCGAAACACCGACAAAGAACCCCAAAAATGTGACTGATGGGACCACAGCGCTCAAAGAAACTTCTGGGGCATCAGATGATCGTTACCTCACGCTTGGCATCTCCGTCCCAGTGCCGCAGCCCCGCGAACGAGCCCTCGATATCGGTTCCGGTGCCCGCCACCGCCAGCGCCTGCTCCACCAGGTCGGCACCGAGCCGCCGCGCCAACGTGACATGCGGAGTCCACTGCCCGGGCAGGGTATGCCGCAGTGGTCCGGACTCCATGTGCGGCAGGCAGATACGGTTCACCTGCGCGTGCAGGTCCAGTAGCCCGGCGGACGGGATCACCAGCAACGCCAGCGTGTAGGGACCGCGCCCGAAGATCATCGGCGCACCGATCCGGCAGGACAGCGGCAGCCGCGCCAGCAGTGCAGCCAGGTCGGACTCCACGGCGCCGGACATCCGGGCGGCGACCGTGACGGTCACGTGCGGGCGGTTGCTCGGCGAGCGGTGAGCCGCCTGGCTGGGGATCCCGGCGACGGCGAGGGCCTGCCAGATATCGCGGACGGCGGCATCGGCGCCAGCATCGAGAGTCAACTCGACCGAGTGCACCATGGCTACACCAGGCTCGCGATCCAGTTCCGGTCGAAGGCCTCGACGCTGAGCGCCTGAAAGTCCTCCGAGGTGAGTGCCGAGGCTCCCGCGGGCAACACCGCACGCACATCGGCCAGCGCCGCCAGCGCGTCCCGGTTGCCCTGCTCGGCGACGCCGGGTTCGGACGGCCACGCGCCGATCACCAGTCCGGCCGTTGCAATGCCTTGTCCGGCAAGTGATTCCAACGTCAGCGCGGTGTGATTGAGGGTGCCCAGCCCGGGCGACACCACCACCAGAACCGGCGCGGACACCTCGGCGGCGATATCGCGCAGCGTCACCCCGCCGGCACCCATCTCGACGAGTAGACCACCGGCACCTTCCACGATCGTCAACCGTCCCGGCCCGTCGGCGGCCCGTACCGAAGCCACCAGCTCATCGCGGCCAGGCAACGGCAGCCCGGCCCTGACGGCGGCCGCGACCGGTGCCAGCGCCTCGGGATATCGCCAGCCCCCGTGCAGCGCGTCGACCCCGGAGAGCCTGCGTACCTCACCCAGATCGTCGTCACCGTCCGCAGATCCGGTCTGCACCGGTTTGCACACCGCCACATCGACACCGGCAAGCCGGGCGGCCGCGGCCAGAGCCGCCGTCGTGATCGTCTTTCCGACCCCGGTATCGGTGCCGGTCACCACCAGGACGGTCATCGCTGCAGGCCGAGAACCTCGGTGAGAACCCCTGCCGCCACTGCGATCTCGTCGTCGGTGAGCGCGGCGCGGGCGGTCAGCCGTAGTCGCGAGGTGCCGGCCGGGACGGAGGGCGGCCGGAAACAGCCCACCCGCACCCCGCGTTCCAGGCAGGCCGCGGCCGCGGCGGCGGCCACCCCGGGGTCACCCAGAATCACCGAGACGACCGCCGAGGTGGGCGTCTCGGCCACGTCGCAGATCCGGGCGAGTTCGGCGGCGCGCGCCAGCACCGCGGCGGCCAGCTGCGGCTGGCCCTCCAGCACGCGCAGTGCGGCCAGCGCGGCGCCGACGGCCGCCGGCGCGAGCCCGGTGTCGAAGATGAACGTGCGGGCGGTATCGATGAGATGGGCACGCACCGCGGCCGGTCCGAGCACCGCACCGCCCTGGCTGCCCAGCGCCTTGGACAGCGTCGTGGTCATGACGACGTCCGGCGCGCCGCCCAGACCGACCTCGTGCAGCAGGCCCTGGCCGCCGGTGCCGCGGACACCGAGCCCGTGCGCCTCGTCGACCAGCAGCAGCGCACCGAACCGGCGGCACACCTCGTGCAGTTCACGCAGCGGGGCCAGGCCACCGTCGGTGCTGAACACCGATTCGGTGGCCACCACCGCGCGTTCCTCGGCGCGCCCGGACAGCGCCGCTTCGACGGCGGCGACGTCGAGATGCGGTGTCACCGCGACCCTGGCCCGCGACAGCCGGCAGGCATCCACGATCGAGGCGTGGGTGAGCGCATCGGAGACCAGCAACGAGCCGGGACCGGTGAGTGCCACGACGGCGCCGATGTTGGCGGTGTACCCCGACGAGAACACCAATGCCGACTCGGCGCCGGTGAACGACGCCAACTCGGCTTCGAATTCCTCGTGCAGCTCGGTGTTCCCGGTGACCAGCCGCGAGCCGCCGGCGCCGGCGCCCCAGGTGCGCAGCGCCTCGACGCCACCTTCGAGCACGGCGGGGTGCTGGGACAACCCGAGATAGTCGTTGGAGGCCAGATCGAGCTCGGCGCCCACCGGCGGGCGCACCCGCAGGGATCGGCGCAGCCCTTGCGCACGGCGTTGCGCCTCGACCTCGGCGAGCCAGGCCAGCGGGGAAAGACCGGTGCGCGTCACTGGACGTCCTTTCGACACTTGAACACCGTTCAGGTTAGTGCACGCGCGACGCCGACCATGCCGGCACCGATCGCGGCGATCTCGTCGGGGGTACATATGAAGGGCGGCATCGCGTAGACCAGCCTGCCGAACGGTCGCAGCCACAGACCGTGCTCGATCGCGGTGCGGGTGGCGACCGCCATGTCGACGGGCTCGCGCATCTCGATGACGCCGATGGCACCGAGCACCCGCACATCGGCCACACCGGGCAGTGATCGCGCCGGTTCGAGCCCGGCCCGTAACCCCGCTTCGATCTCACGAACCCGGGCCCGCCAGTCACCCTCCAGCAGCAGTTCCACCGCGGCCACCGACACCGCACAGGCCAGCGCGTTGGCCATGAAGGTCGGGCCGTGCATCAAAGCGCCCGGCGCCCCCGCACTGATCGTCGCCGCGACATGACCCGTGCACAGGGTGGCGGCCAGCGTCACATACCCACCGGTGAGCGCCTTGCCCACGCACATGATGTCGGGGGTGACGCCGGCGTGATCGGCGGCGAACAGTTCCCCGGTACGTCCGAATCCGGTGGCGATCTCGTCGAAGATGAGCAGCACACCGTGCTCATCGCACAGCCGTCGGAGGTCGGTGAGATAGCGCGGGTCGTGAAAACGCATACCGCCGGCCCCCTGGACGACCGGCTCGACGATCACCGCGGCCAGCTCGCCGGCATGCTCGGCGAGCTGCCGCTCGAAGGCCGCCACGTAGGAGGGGTCGTACTTCCCGGGCACCTGCGGTGCGAACACCTGCCGGGCCAGGACATCGGTCCAGATCGAATGCATGCCGCCGTCGGGGTCACAGACACTCATCGGGGTGAACGTGTCGCCGTGATAGCCGCCGCGCCACGTCATCAGCCGGTGCTTGGTCGGCCTTCCACGGCTGCGCCAGTACTGCAGTGCCATCTTGGCGGCCACCTCCACCGACACCGAGCCCGAATCACTGAAGAACACCGACTCCAGGCCCGCCGGGGTGATCTCGACGAGCAGCTGGGCCAGCCGGGCGGCCGGCTCATGGGTCAGGCCGCCGAACATGACGTGGTTCATGGTGGCCAGCTGGGCGCTCATCGCGGCATCGAGTCGCGGGTGACCGTGCCCGTGCACCGCCGTCCACCACGAACTCATGGCGTCGAGCACATCGACGGACCTGCCGTCATGCACGAGGGTGAGCCAGGCACCCTTGGCTGCCACTGCCACCACCGGTGGCAGTGCCTGGGAACCGATGGTGCTGTAGGGGTGCCAGATGTGCGCGGTGTCGATCGCGCTGATCTCATCCGGTGTCAACGCGGGCATGGCACCGGACACTATCGCTTTGCTCAGCTGGTGTGACGTCACGCCCGTGGCCTGAGACCCCCAGGGTTCTTAGGTAGATTAACTCCCCGACCATGATGACCCTCGCTCCCGCCCGACCCTCCACCCGCGGTACATCCACAGCCGGTCCGGCGTCGACCGCCGGCTCGCAGATGGGTACCCGCGCATCGGGCTTTTACCGGCACGACCTCGACGGACTCCGTGGGGTCGCGATCGCCCTCGTGGCGATCTTCCACGTCTGGTTCGGCCGGGTCTCCGGTGGTGTGGACGTCTTCCTGGCGCTGTCCGGGTTCTTCTTCGGCGGCCGGTTGCTGCGCGCCGCAATCGACCCGGCCACCGCGTTGCGTCCGATTCCAGAGGTCGTGCGACTGGTTCGCCGGCTGCTGCCTGCGCTGATCGTGGTGCTGGCGGCGGCCGCGGTGCTGACCATCCTGATCCAGCCGGAAACCCGCTGGGAAACGTTTGCTGACCAGAGCCTGGCCAGCCTCGGGTACTACCAGAACTGGGAACTGGCCAACACCGCCGCGGACTATCTGCGCGCCGGTGAGACCGTCAGCCCGCTGCAGCACATCTGGTCGATGTCGGTGCAGGGCCAGTTCTACATCGCACTGCTGGCGATCATCTTCGCCCTCGCCTACCTGCTGCGCAGACCGCTGGGCAGGCATGTGCGGTGGGTGTTCATCGTGCTGCTGAGCGCGCTGACCATCGCCTCGTTCGTGTACGCCATCATCGCGCACAACGCCGATCAGGCCGTGGCCTACTACAACAGTTTCGCCCGGGCCTGGGAGCTCACCCTGGGCGCACTGATCGGCGCCCTGGTCCCCTATGTGCGTTGGCCCATGTGGGTGCGCACCATCGTGGCGACCATATCGCTGATCGCCATCCTGCTGTGCGGCTGGCTCATCGACGGGGTACGCGAGTTCCCGGGCCCGTGGACGCTGATACCCGTCGGCGCCACCGTGCTGTTCATCTTGTCGGCAGCCAACCGCGTTGCCGATCCGCACACCGGCGGCAAGCTGCCCGCGCCGAACCGGCTGCTGGCCACCAAGCCGTTCGTTGCGCTGGGGTCGATGGCCTATTCGCTGTACCTGTGGCACTGGCCGCTGCTGATCTTCTGGCTGGCCTACAGCGGCCGCGACCATGCGGGTTTCACCGACGGCGCGATCGTGCTGCTGGTGTCCGGCGTACTAGCCTGGCTGACAACCAGATACGTCGAGACCCCGCTGCGCTACCGGGCACCGGCACAGCGACCCACCGGTGTGCCGTGGCGCACCCGGTTGCGCCGCCCGACGATCGTGCTGGGCTCGGTCGTGACCCTGCTGGGCGTCACGTTGACCGCGACATCCTTCACCTGGCGCGAGCACGTCACCGTCGAACGGGCCAGCGGCAAGGAGCTGTCCGGGCTCTCGGCCCGCGACTACCCCGGTTCGCGCGCCCTGACCAACAACGCCAAGGTGCCCAAGCTGCCGATGCGGCCCACCGTGCTGGAGGCAAAGGACGACATCCCGGAGTCCACCAACGCGGGCTGCATCAGCGACTTCGACAACGTCGACGTCATCAACTGCACCTACGGCGACAAAGACGCACAGCGCACCATCGCACTGGCCGGCGGATCTCATGCCGAACACTGGATCACCGCGCTGGACCTGCTCGGCCGGCTACACAACTTCAAGGTGGTCACCTATCTGAAGATGGGCTGCCCGTTGACCACCGAACAGAAACCCCTCGTGATGGGCGACAACCGGCCGTACCCCAAGTGCCGGGAGTGGAACGAAGTGGTGATGCCGAAGCTGCTCGCGGACAGGCCCGACTTCGTGTTCACCACCTCCACCCGGCCCTGGAACATCAAACCCGGTGATGTCATGCCCAGCTCGTATCTCGGTATCTGGCAAGAGTTCTCGGACGCCGGCATCAATGTTCTGGCGATGCGGGACACCCCCTGGCTGGTCCGCAACAACAAGCCATACTTCCCGGCCGACTGCCTGGCCAGCGGCGGGGATGCCATCTCGTGCGGCGTCAAGCGCTCTACGGTACTGTCCGACGACAACCCGACTTTGGATTATCTGCAACGGTTCCCGAATCTGAAGCCACTCGACATGACCGACGCGGTGTGTCGACCGGACTTCTGCCGAGTAGTAGAGGGAAATGTGTTGATGTATCACGATTCTCACCACCTGTCGACGACATACGTTCGTACCATGACGAACGAACTGGGGCGTCAGCTCGCAGCCGCCACCGGCTGGTGGTGAGATGGACATCACGGTCTGGCCCGGCACCGCGTATCCGCTCGGCGCCACCTACGACGGGGCCGGTACCAACTTCTCGTTGTTCTCCGAGGTCGCCGACAAGGTCGAGCTCTGCCTGATCGCCAAAGATGGCACCGAACAACGGGTTCCGCTCGACGAGGTGGACGGCTACGTCTGGCATGCCTACCTGCCCACGGTGAACCCCGGGCAGCGCTACGGCTTCCGGGTGTACGGGCCGTGGGACCCCGTGGCCGGACACCGGTGTGACCCCAGCAAGCTGCTGCTGGACCCGTACGGGAAGTCCTTCCACGGTGACTTCGAGTTCACCCAGGCACTGTTCTCCTACGACCTGGAGTCCGAGGACCCCGCCGTCACCCCCGCCGACCCCGCGGTGGACTCCCTGGGCCACACCATGACCAGTGTCGTGATCAACCCGTTTTTCGACTGGGGTTCGGATCGGGCGCCGCGCACGCCGTACCACGAGACCATCATCTACGAAGCCCATGTCAAGGGCCTGACCCAGCTGCACCCGGACATCCCCGAACAACTGCGCGGTACCTACGCCGGGCTCGCGCACCCGGTGATCGTCGAGCATCTGAAGTCGTTGAACGTGACGGCCATCGAGCTCATGCCGGTTCACCAGTTCCTGCACGACCACCGGCTCCTGGAGTTGGGACTGCGAAACTACTGGGGTTACAACACTTTCGGTTTCCTGGCCCCGCATGCCCAGTACGCGGCCAGCCGCCATGCCGGCGGTGCCGTGGCCGAGTTCAAAGCCATGGTGCGGTCCTTCCACGACGCCGGCATCGAGGTCATCCTCGATGTCGTCTACAACCACACCGCCGAGGGCAACCACCTCGGCCCGACACTGAACTTCCGGGGTATCGACAACGCGGCGTACTACCGGCTGCTCGACGGCGAGGAGCAGTTCTACAAGGACTTCACCGGAACCGGCAACAGCCTCAACGCCCGGCACCCACACACCCTGCAGCTGATCATGGATTCGTTGCGGTACTGGGTGCTGGAGATGCACGTCGACGGCTTCCGCTTCGACTTGGCCTCCACCCTGGCCCGCGAGTTCTACGATGTGGACCGCCTGTCGGCCTTCTTCGACCTGGTGCAGCAGGACCCGGTGGTCAGCCAGGTCAAGCTGATCGCCGAACCGTGGGATGTCGGCGAGGGCGGCTATCAGGTCGGCAACTTCCCGGGCCTGTGGACGGAGTGGAACGGCAAGTACCGCGACACCGTGCGCGACTACTGGCGCGGTGAGCCGGCAACGCTCGGCGAGTTCGCGTCCCGGCTGACCGGTTCCTCGGACCTCTACGAGAACACCGGCCGGCGGCCCGGGGCGAGCATCAACTTCGTCACCTGCCATGACGGATTCACCCTGGCCGACCTGGTGTCCTACAACGAGAAACACAACGAGGCCAACGGCGAGGACAACCGCGACGGCGAAAGTCACAACCGGTCGTGGAACTGCGGCGCCGAAGGCCCGACCGACGACCCGGACATCAACGCGCTGCGGGCGCGGCAGATGCGCAATGTGATCGGCACCCTGATGATCTCGCAGGGCACACCGATGATCAGCCACGGTGACGAGATCGGACGCACGCAGGGCGGCAACAACAACGCCTACTGCCAGGATTCCCCGATCGCCTGGGTGGACTGGTCCAAGCTCGAGGACAACGCCGACATGCTGGAGTTCACCCGCAAAGCGGTGGCCCTGCGCAAGAAGCACCCGGTGTTCCGGCGTCGCCGCTTCCTGGCAGGCAATCCGATTCGCAGTGGCGAGCAGGAGCGTGACATCGCCTGGCTGACCCCGGCCGGAGTCGAGATGACCCCGGAGGACTGGGGTTCGGGTTTCGGCAAGAGTGTTGCGGTGTTCCTCAACGGGGACGCCATCCCGGAACCCAACGCCCGCGGCGAACGCGTCCGGGACGATTCGTTCCTGCTGTGCTTCAACGCACACGACGAATCGCTGGATTTCGTGCTGCCCCCCGATGATTACGCCGAAAAGTGGGTAACCGCGTTGGACACCGGCGATCCCGCCGGTGCCCACGAGGTGACGATTTCTGCCGGTGAGAAGATGCCGCTGCAGCCGCGTTCGCTTCGGGTGCTCCGGAAAACGACATAGGCGGTAACGGCTGATGGGTGTCCCGCTCTCCACGTATCGGCTCCAGATGCGCGGTGATTCCTGCACCTTCGCCGACGCGGTCGACCTGCTGGACTATCTGGATGATCTGGGGGTCTCGCACCTCTACCTCTCCCCGATCCTGACCGCGGCCGCCGGTTCCAGCCACGGCTATGACGTCACCGACCCGACCACGGTGTCCGACGAACTCGGCGGACCCGACGGCCTGGCCGAATTGTCCGCCCGGGCCCGGGCCCGCGGCATGGGCCTGATCGTCGATATCGTGCCCAACCACGTCGGCGTCGATGATCCCGCACAGAATGCCTGGTGGTGGGATGTGCTCACGCATGGCCGAGATTCCGCCTACAGCAGCTACTTCGACATCGACTGGGATCTCGACGAAGGCCGGATCGTGTTGCCGGTGCTGGGGTCAGATGACGACGTCTCCGAGCTCAGGGTGGACGGCGAACTGCTGCGGCTCGGCGACCGGGCCTGGCCGATCGCCCCGGGCACCGCGCGCGACGGCGCGCCGGGTGCCGAGGTGCACGACCGTCAGCACTACAAACTCATCGGTTGGAGGAACAATCTCTGCGGCTACCGCCGGTTCTTCTCCATCACGTCCCTGGCCGGCCTGCGCCAGGAGGACCCCGCGGTGTTCGCCGCATCCCATGCCGAGGTGGGCCGGTGGTTCACCGAGGGCCTCGTCGACGGTTTGCGCATCGACCATCCCGACGGGCTCGCCGAACCCGCCGCCTACGTCACCGACCTTCGCGAGTTGATCGGCCCGGCGGCCTGGATCGTCATCGAGAAGATCCTGGCCCCCGACGAGCCGCTCGACACCGGGCTGCCGGTGGACGGCACCACCGGGTATGACGCGCTGCGCGAGATCGGCGGCCTGTTCGTCGACCCGGCGGGCGAGCCTGCGCTGACCGCGCTCTACGAGAGCAGCGGCACCGACCGCGGCGCCATCGAGCACCAGACCTCGGAGTTGAAGACAGTCGCCGCCACCGACACCCTGAGCAGCGAGCTGGCCCGGGTGTGCCGGTCCATCGTCGCCGACATCGGCGCTGACCATGTCCTGCTGCCGGATGCGGTCACCGCGCTGCTGACCCACGTGCATGTCTACCGGTTCGACTACCTGAACCTGACCGCGGTGGGGCCCACCGCCATCGCCGCGGCTGTCCGCACGCGGCCCGAACTGGCCGAACCGCTGCAACTGGTCGCCACGGCCCTCGCGCACGACGGCGAGGCCGCGGTGCGCATCCAGCAGCTGTGCGGCGCGGTGACCGCCAAGTCCGTCGAGGATTGCCTGTTCTACCGGGATGCCCGGCTGGTCACCCTCAACGAGGTCGGCGGCGAGCCGTCGCTCTTCGGGGTGAGCGCCGCCGAGTTCCACGAGCGTTCGGCCACCAGGGCCCGGCTCTGGCCACACGCCATGGTGACGTTGTCCACCCACGACACCAAGCGCAGCGAGGATGTGCGAACCCGCATCGGTGTGTTGTCCCAGCTGGCCGACGAGTGGGCAGAACGCGTCGAACGCTGGTCTCAGATCGTGTTGAGCCCGGACCCGGCGACCACACTCTTTCTGTGGCAGAACGTCTTCGGGGTGTGGCCTGTCGGCGGCGAGGTGTCCGATGCCTTGCGCGTCCGCCTGCATGCGTACGCCGAGAAGGCGATCAGGGAGGCCGCCCTGCACACGTCGTGGAACGACCCGGACACCGAATTCGAATCGGCGGTGCATGATTGGGTCGACGCCATCATCGACGGGCCGGTGTCCAAGGAACTGACCGCGCTGGTGGCCCGCGCCGATGCGCACGCCCACAGTGACAGTCTCGGCCAGAAACTGTTGGCGCTCACCGTGCCCGGCATCCCGGATGTGTACCAGGGCACCGAACTGTTCGACGACAGTCTGGTCGATCCGGATAATCGCCGACCGGTGGACTACGCGGCGCGCCGCGCGGCACTGGAGGCCCGCACCGATCCCAAGATCCGGGTGGTGGGCGCCGCGCTGCGGCTGCGCAGGGAATTGCCCGACACCTTCCTCGAAGGCGACTACCGGCCGGTGCCGGCATCGGGTTCCGCGGCCGCGCACCTGGTCGCCTTCCTGCGGGGCGATGACGTGCTGGTGGCGGTGTCGCGGTGGACGGTCAAGCTCGCCGAGATCGGCTGGGGAGACACCACCATCACACTGCCAGAAGGCATCTGGACCGACCGGCTGAGCGGGCGGACGCACGCGGGCACCCCGGCAGCGATCGAACTCTTCGCCGAACTGCCGGTGGTATTGCTGGAGCGCACCGATGTCTGAGCGCGAATTCGCGGTGTGGGCGCCGCGTCCCGACCGGGTGCAACTGGACATCGACGGAACCCTGCACGCCATGGAGCGCGGCGCCGACGACTGGTGGCGGGCCACGGTGGCGGCAGGTCCGGACAGTCGCTACGGGTTCGTCCTCGATGACGACGACACCGTGCTGCCCGACCCCCGCTCGCCCCGCCAGCCCGACGGCGTGCACGCACGTTCGCAACTGTGGACGCCCACCGCGCCACCGCAAGACTGGACCGGACGCTCCATCGAGGGCGCCACCATCTACGAGTTGCATGTCGGGACCTTCACCCCGGCGGGCACCTTCGACGCCGCCATCGAGAAGCTGCAGTATCTGGTCGATCTCGGTGTGGACTTCGTCGAACTGATGCCGGTGAACGCCTTCAGCGGAACCCACGGCTGGGGTTATGACGGTGTGCTCTGGTACGCGGTGCACGAACCCTACGGCGGCCCGGATGCCCTGCTGCGCCTCATCGACGCCTGTCACGCTCTCGGTCTGGGCGTGCTGATCGACGCGGTGTTCAACCACCTCGGGCCGTCCGGGAACTACCTGCCCAGGTTCGGGCCGTATCTGTCCAGCGGCAGCAACCCGTGGGGCGAATCGGTCAACATCGGGGATGCCGGGGCTGACGAGGTGCGCCGCTACATCATCGACTGCGCACTGCGCTGGATGCGAGATTTCGGCGCCGACGGGCTGCGCCTGGACGCCGTGCACGCGCTGGTGGACACCACCGCCATCCACATACTCGAAGAGTTGAGTACCGAAACCGATGCCCTGGCAGCCGAATTGGGACGGCCACTGTCCCTCATCGCCGAGAGCGACATGAACGACCCCCGGCTGATCACCCCGCGCGAGCAGGGTGGCCTCGGCCTCACCGCGCAGTGGGATGACGATATCCACCACGCCATCCACACCGCGGTGTCCGGTGAACGGCAGGGTTACTACGGCGATTTCGGCAGCCTGGAGACGCTGGCGCAGACCCTGACGCACGGCTACTTCCACGCCGGAACCTTCTCGTCGTTCCGGGGCCGTCGGCACGGTCGCCCCTTGGACACCGCAACGATTCCGGCGACCCGGCTGCTTGCCTACACCCTCACCCACGATCAGGTGGGCAACCGCGCGACCGGTGACCGGCCGTCACAGAACCTGACGACCGGCCAGCTGGCGGTGAAGGCCGCGCTGGCTCTCGGATCTCCCTATACGGCAATGCTGTTCATGGGCGAGGAATGGGGATCGAGCAGCCCGTTCCAGTTCTTCACCTCGCATCCGGAGCCGGAGCTGGGCCGGGCCACCGCGGAAGGCCGCAAGGCCGAGTTCGCCGCCCACGGCTGGGATGCCGACGAGATCCCGGATCCGCAGGACCCCGAGACCTTCACCCGGTCCAAGCTCGACTGGACCGAGGTCACCGAGAATGGGCATGGGCGGCTGCTGCAGGCCTACCGCCAACTGATCGCGTTGCGGCACAACGAACCCGACTTCGCCGACCCGTGGCTGGACCACCTGCGGGTGGACTACGACGAAGACGCGCGCTGGATCGTTCTGCATCGCGGCACGCTTGCGGTGGCGTGCAATCTGGGCGACTCCGCGGTGACGGTCCCAGTGACCGGCGAGGTGGTGCTGGCGTGGGACGACCCGTCGACCGACGGTGCAGGCACCGTCGTGCCCGGGCATTCTTTCGCGATCTTCCGGGCCAACGACGATGCGGTGACCGAAGTACCGCCGGCGTGAGGATCAGGTCAGATAACGGTAGGTCGGCGAGCCCGGTTCGAGCAGTTCGACATGCGCCTCGGATTCGTGCATCCGTTGCAGCAGCCCGTCGAGATCGGTCGAGGAGCCCAGCTCGATACCGACCAGCGCCTCACCGGTTTCGCGGTTGTTGCGCTTGACGTACTCGAAAAGCGTGATGTCGTCGTTGGGTCCGAGCACGCTGTCCAGGAAACCGCGTAGCGCACCGGGCTCCTGCGGAAAGTCGACCAGAAAGTAGTGCTTGAGACCGCGGTGCACCAGTGACCGTTCGAGGATCTCGCCATACCGCGACACGTCGTTGTTGCCGCCGGAGATGATGCAGACCACGGTGGAGCCGGGTGCGATGTCGGCTTCCATCAACGCGGCCACCGACAACGCCCCCGCCGGCTCGGCGATGATGCCTTCGCTCTGATAGAGGTCGAGCATCGCCGAGCAGACCGCGCCCTCGTCGACCGAGGTGATCGACAGCATGTCACCGGCCGCGGCCAGCGCCGCGTACGGGTTCGCGCCGGCCTTGGCGACGGCGGCCCCGTCGACGAACTGATCGACATGCTCGAGCGTCACCGGCGTGCCGGCGGCCAAGGCGGCCATCATCGATGCCGCGCCCGCCGGCTCGGCGCCGAGCACCGCAGTGTTGGCGGTGCGCTCGGACAGGTAGGTGGTGATACCGGCGATGCATCCGCCGCCGCCGACCGGGACGATCACCACATCGGGCTCACCGGGCAGTTGCTCGAGCAGTTCGACCGCGATGGTGCCCTGCCCGGCCATGGTGCGCGGATCGTCATAGGGCGGCACCAGGGTGGCTCCGGTGCGAGCCACATCATCGAGTGCGGCCTGCGCGGCCAGATCGTAGGTCTTGCCGCCGACGATCAGCTCGATGAACTCGCCTCCGTGATAGCGGATCCGGTCGCGTTTCTGTTTCGGCGTCTTGGCCGGCACATAGACCCGGCCGTGCACGCCCATGGACCGGCAGGCCAGCGCGAAGCCCTGAGCGTGGTTGCCCGCCGAGGAACAGACCACACCGGCCGCCAGCTCGGCGGGGGTCAGCTGCATCAGCAGGTTGTAGGCACCGCGAAGCTTGTAGGAGCGCACCGCCTGCAGGTCCTCGCGCTTGAGGTAGACCTGGGTGCCCGTCGCGTGCGACAGCCGGTCGCAGAACTGCAATGGGCTCTGGGTGACGACGCCGGCGATTCGCGCTGCGGCCTCATCGATGTCGGCCGCGGTCAGCGGCGATACCTGGGGGCCTCGAATCAGATCAGCGGACACCGCTCAATGGTGCCATCACCTGCTCTCCAGGCGAAAACGGATAATCCGACACATCCAGGGTTTCGGTTGCCCGAACTCTAGGTTGCGAGTTATCGTGTACCCGTGACCACGCCCACCGAAATCAGCGTCGCCGGCGTTCCCTGGCCCACGTACAAGGCACTCGCGCTGATTATCGGCGCCCTGGTGCTCGTGGTCGTCGGTCTCGCCACCGCCAGCCTCGGCCCCGCCGTGCTCACCGCCGCGGGCACGGCGACACTGGTGTGGCTGGCCGGCGGTATTTCCGCCCGGCGCTAGCCCTTGATCAGGCACGAAGTGTGTGGTGGATACCGCACGTGCAATCGTCGATCGATGGACATTCGCAACTCATCCCCCACTGGATGACCTGCCTGGCGCGGAGCAGGCTTGCCATCTGCGCATCGATCTCGTCGAGTTTCGCCTCGGCCAACGCGCGGGCCACCGGCTTGCCCGGTGAATCATCACCCATCAGAGCCGTGATCTCGTCGAGGGTGAAGCCCGCAGCCTTGCACGCGCGGATCACCTCCAGCCGGATCAACGTCGACTCCCGGTAACGACGCTGGCCGCCGACGCGAACCGGTGCAGGCAACAGGCCGACCTGCTCGTAATAGCGCAACGTCGTCTGAACGACCCCGGTACGCCGCGAGACCTCACCGATGCTCAGCAATGCGGTCACGTGCGCGCCCCCTTGACTTAGAGCCAACTCTAAGTAGTTCACTGCGATCATGTCACCTACCGCCACCGACCTTGTCGCCCTGAGCCACTCTCGCTACGCCATGCTGCGCACCTACCGCCGCGACGGCACCCCGGTCGACACCCCGATATGGTTCGTCATCGATGGCCGGAGCGCGCTGTTCCGCACCAAGGTCGGACCCAAGACCCGGCGCCTGCAGGCGCGAGGAGACGTTCAGCTGGCGGCGTGTGATCACCGTGGCAACCGCCGAGGCACCCCCATGCCCGGCCGGGCCAGGATTCTCTCCGGTGACGCAGCGCAGCGCGGCAATGCGGAGCTGCACCGACGCTACCGCTGGCAGTGGAACATCGTGCCGCTACTGAAGATCCCCGGTGTCACCAACGTGCACCGGGATCTGCCACTGCGCGAGAAGTTGCGCCGGGCGCGAGACCGCAGCCTGTGGCCCGACAGCGCGATTGTCGCGATCGACCTCTAGGAACCGGCCGACGCCGTGCCGGGCAGCCAGGCCAGTCTGGTCCGTTCGGCGATGGCGTCGTTCGCGGTGCCTTTACCGTCCCACAGACCCCTGCCCGCCGCGATGGGCATCGCCCACCACAGCACAGAGGTGTCACGGACCTGCCGGATCGGGACGCCGGTGGCCACCGCCGCGTAGTGCAACCAGAAATCGTCGGCGAACGGGCAGATATCAGCGAACTCGTCGCCGCGGTCGCGGAGCGTGTCGAGCAGCCTCGGCGGGTAGGCCACCCCGGACACCCCGGTGGCGAACACCCGCTCCGAGGGCTCCGTCGTCGCACAGGTCAGCCACGAACGGTACGGCGCGTTGGTGCGGATTCGCGCCCGGAAAGCCGTGACCTCGTCGGGCCGGTGCGCCGCCAGCAGTTCTTCCAACCAGTTCGGCGGATAGAAGACATCATCGTCCGCGGTCACCAGGGTGCGCTCGGATTCGTCAGGAAAGATCTCGCAGACGTACGGGAAGTACTTCTTATGCGGTCCGTAGTCCCGGCAGGAGCGAATTTCCAGCCCGCGGGCACAGAGTCGCTTGAGACTTGCCGGCGGATCCACGAGCGCGGCGGCGTCATCCAGCCACAGGATGATCCGGCGTGGCTTGAGGTTCCCGGCGCCGATGGTCTCGATCGTCTTCCACACCGTGGCGATCCGCTTGCCGTAGCTGGTGAGTGAGACGTTGGCGTCGCCGTCGCCGACGATCGGCGACGTGGTCCGGTGGTTCGTCACGACAAGCTTCGGCTCCAGAGCGAGAAACTCGGTGAGCGCCAGCAGATATTTGATTGGGTTCTTCGGAATAGCACCCGTGTTACGCATAGCGAGGCCCCCCCAGGCCAGTCCCCCGCGGGAACAATACGGCTCGGCCAGCACCGCAATGATTAACGGCACTAACCAGATTGGTCGGCCGCTGCCCCGCGGCTGTATTCAGGAAACTCCGGCCGACCTCGGCACAGTCTAGCGAACAGAACGGCTTCCGGAGGCCCGAACGACACCGCTCGGCGGGAGATTCGGCGAATGCCGAACAACGGACAGCCACGACGATCAAGATCATAAGTTGCTGAAGCACAACATAATCCAACGCGCAAATCGGGGCGCGCAGTTGGTGATACTCGATAGCCTGCACCGTTCCAGCCACCAGGCCCGTTCGATCATCGACCATCTGCACGTGCACTTGTTTGCAGAAGCTGCACCGCGCGGGCCACCGCGCACGGTTCGCCGAACTCGGTAGCTGCCGATAGCGCAGTCGACGAGCCGATCGCAACAGGCAAATCGAATATTCAACGGGCGGTTGGCAAACCGCAACACTCCGTACACAGCCAAGACCTGATGGCGCATCGTGCGACGTTGCTCTAGCCTGACGCGCGGGGGCAGGTGGCGATCGGTTCTTCGGGACCGGTTGCCCAAACAGGCACAACGAAAAGTACCGGGGGAACTGTGGAAGCCGAAGGAACCTTGCGACAGCTCATTCGCCGGGCCGGTTATGTGATCAGAGGGAACAAGACATTCCGGACGTCGGGCGAGTACTGGGAGCAACGGTATCGGAATGGCGGCACCTCCGGTGCCGGCTCGTACAGCAGGCTGGCCGGCTTCAAAGCCGCAGTACTGAACGACTTCGTTGCGTCGCATCGCGTCACCACCGTCATCGAGATCGGGTCCGGTGACGGCGCGCAACTGACTCTTGCCGAGTACCCCGACTACACCGGGGTCGACGTATCGCACGTCGCCCTGGAATCGACGCGACGCCTGTTCGCGGGCGATTCGTCGAAGCGTTTCCTGCACACCAGCGAAGTGACGACGACGGACCGAGCCGAGCTCGCGCTCTCGCTCGACGTGATCTACCACCTGGTGGAAGACGCCGTGTACGACAGCTATATGGGGCAACTGTTCGACGCGGCGACCAAGTATGTGATCGTCTACTCCAGCAACAGTGAGAAGTCGTGGTCGAGTCCGCACGTCCGACACCGTGAGTTCACACGTTGGGTCCAGGATCACCGGCACGACTTCGAACTCGTCGAGACCATTCCGAACCAATACCCCTACGACAAGGCGGATCCCGACAACACCAGCTTCGCCGATTTCTTCATCTTCGAGCGGGTCGGAGACTGATCTGCTCAGCCACCCAGGCAGCCGGGTCCCAGCAGCGCCTTGAGGTCGCCCATCAACGCCGATGACGGCGTCACCCGCAACGACTGATCCAGTTCCAGGGTGGTGATGCGTTCCCCGCTGATCAGCCTCAGATGCACCTGCGAGGTACCGGGATGGCGAGCCAGTACCTGCTTGAGCGCGGTCACCTTGTCGACCGTGCACTGTCGGGTGGGCAGGCTGACCGCGACGGGACGGTTACCCTGGGCAGTCGAGAAGTCCGGCACCACAAGGTCATTGGCGATCAGCGAGATCCGGTCATCGCGGATGGCCACCTTGGCGCCGACCACCACCACCGCGTCATCGGCGATGTCGGCACCGAACGCGGTGTAGGTCTGCGGGAAGAACAGCACCTCGATCCCGCCGGTGAGATCCTCCACTTGAGCTGAGGCCCAAGGCAATCCGTTCTTGTTGACGCGACGGTTCACCGAGGCGAGGATGCCACCGATGCGCACCTGGGTGTCATTGCCGATATCGCCTTCCAGGATCGCCGGGATCTGGGTGTCGACATGAGCGGCCAACAGATGCGCCACACCGTCGAGCGGATGCCCGGACACGTAGAGCCCCAGCATCTCCCGCTCCAGGGCGAGCTTGTGTTTGTCCTCCCACTCGCCCTCGGGCACCGGGATGGTGAAGACCGACTCCATTCCCGAGTCGGCGTCCCCGCCGCCGAACAGATCGAACTGACCGATGGCCTCGGCTTTCTTGGTGCCGAGCACCGAGTCCACCGCGTCGGCATGCACGAGGAACAGGCCCTTGCGGGGATGGCCGAGCGAATCGAAGGCGCCGGCCTTGACCAGCGATTCGGTCACCTTCTTGTTGCAGGCCCCGATGTCGATCTTGTTGAGGTAGTCCGAGAAGTCGGTGTACTTGCCCTTCTCATTGCGCGCGTTGATGATCGACTGCACGACATTGGCACCGACGTTGCGCACACCACCGAGGCCGTACCGGATGTCCTGGCCGACCGAGGCGAAGTTGTGCACCGATTCGTTGACATCCGGTGGCAGCACCGTGATCCCGAGCCGGCGGCAGTCCGACAGATAGATCGCGGCCTTGTCCTTGTCATCGCCCACCGAGGTCAGCAGACCGGCCATGTACTCGGCCTGGTAGTTGGCCTTGAGATAGGCCGTCCAGAACGACACCAGCCCGTAGCCGGCGGCATGCGATTTGTTGAACGCATATCCGGCGAACGGAAGGATGGTGTCCCACAGCGCCTTGACCGCGGCCTCGGAGAAACCGTTGGCGGTCATCCCCTCCTTGAAGCCCTTGTACTCGGCCTCGAGTACCTCAAGCTTCTTCTTGCCCATGGCCTTTCGCAGCGCATCGGCCTTACCCATCGAGTAGCCGGCGACCTTCTGGGCGATGAACATGATCTGCTCTTGGTAGACGATCAGACCGTAGGTCTCGGCCAGGATCTCCTTGAGCGGCTCTTCGAGCTCCGGGTGGATCGGCTTGATGGCCTGGCGGCCGTTCTTGCGATCGGCATAGTCGTTGTGGGCGTTCATGCCCATCGGGCCGGGGCGGTACAGCGCGAGCACCGCCACGATGTCGTTGAAACCGGTGGGCTGCATCCGGCGCAGCAGGTCACGCATGGGCCCGCCGTCGAGCTGGAACACCCCCAGCGTGTCACCGCGGGAGAGGAGCTCGTAGGTCGCCGGGTCCTCCAGCGGGAGGTGGTCCATGTCCAGGTCGATACCGCGGTTGGCCTTGATGTTCTCCAGCGCGTCACCGATCACGGTGAGGTTGCGCAGGCCCAGGAAGTCCATCTTGAGCAGGCCGATGGCCTCACACGACGGGTAATCCCAGCCGGTGATGATGGCGCCGTCCTGCGGACGCTTCCACAGCGGAATCGCGTCGACCAGCGGCTCGGAGCTCATGATCACCGCGCAGGCATGGACGCCCGCGTTGCGGACCAGGCCTTCCAGTCCGCGCGCGGTCTCGTAGATGGTGCGGACATCGGGATCGGTGTCCAGCAGGCCGCGCACCTCGGCGGCTTCCTTGTAGCGCTCGTGCTTGGGGTCGGTGATACCCGACAGCGGGATGTCCTTGGCCATGATCGGCGGCGGCAGCGCCTTGGTGATCCGATCGGCGATGGCGAAGCCGGGCTGGCCGTAGTTGACGCGGGCCGAGTCCTTGAGCGCGGCCTTGGTCTTGATGGTGCCGAAGGTGATGACCTGAGCGACGCGGTCACTGCCCCACTTTTCCGACGCGTAGCGCACCATCTCACCGCGGCGGCGGTCGTCGAAGTCGATATCGATATCCGGTGCCGACGGGCGCTCCGGGTTCAGGAACCGCTCGAAGAGCAGCCCGTGCGGGATCGGGTCGATATTGGTGATGCCCATCGCGTAGGCGACCAGCGAGCCGGCCGCCGAGCCACGGCCGGGGCCGACCCTGATGTTCACCGAGCGGGCGTAGTTGATGAGGTCCGCGACGATCAGGAAGTAGGCCGGGAAGCCCTTGTCGCAGATGACCTTGATCTCATAGTCGGCGCGGTCGTGATAGTCCTGTGTCGCGCCACCGGGGAAGCGGCGTTTGAGGCCCTCCTCGACCTCGTGGCGCAACCAGGTCTCCTGGTTGTGCCCATCGGGTACCGGGAAGACCGGCATCCGGTCGCGCGGAGCCCACACATCGGCGTAGGACTGCACCCGCTCGCCGATCAGCAGTGTCGAGTCGCACGCACCCGGCACCTGGGGGTCCCACAGCGCGCGCATGTCGGCGGCCGACTTCAGGTAGTAGCCGTCACCGTCGAACTTGAACCGGGCCGGATCCGACAGCGTCTTGCCGGTCTGCACACACAGCAGCGCCTCGTGGGCGTGTGAGGCTTCCCGCGTCACATAGTGGCAGTCGTTGGTCGCCAGCGGCGGAATGCCGAGCTTGCGGCCCACTTCCAGCAGGCCGTCCCGGACCCGGCGCTCGATCTCGATGCCGTGGTCCATCAGCTCCAGGAAGAAGTTCTCCTTGCCGAAGATGTCCTGCCACTTGGCGGCGGCGGCCACCGCCTCATCGAGGTGACCCAGTCGCAGCCGGGTCTGCACCTCACCGGAGGGGCAGCCGGTGGTGGCGATGATGCCCTCGGCGTGTTCTGCGATCAGTTCGGCGTCCATGCGCGACCACTTGCCGAGCTGACCCTCGAACGAGGCCATCGACGACAGCTTGAACAGGTTGCGCAACCCGGTCGCGTTCTCGGCGACCATCGTCATATGGGTATAGGCGCCGCTGCCGGAGACATCATCGCTCTTCTGGCTGCGATCGCCCCACAGCACGCGCTTGGTGTCGAAGCGCGATGCGGGAGCGATGTAGGCCTCGATACCGATGATCGGCTTGATCCCGGCGTCGGTGGCGACGTTGTAGAACTCGCTGGCCCCGAACATGTTGCCGTGGTCGGTCATACCGATGGCCGGCATCTCCAGGCGCTGGGCCTCGGCCACCATCGGTTTGACCTTCGCGGCACCGTCCAGCATCGAGTATTCGGTGTGGTTGTGCAGGTGCACGAACGAGGCGCTCATAGGGTGGCCAGTCTATTGGTGCGCTCCGACAGTTCCGGGCGTGTCGCGTGACGTGTCTTCCCACCCGCCCCGCAAGCCCACCACAGACCCGGCGTGACCCCGCGACCGTAGGTCTCACATAAACGAAAGCGGCTGTATCGTATGACTCCGTGATCGAGCTCAATAATGTCGCCAAGACATTCGGCGGCAACGTCCCCGCCCTGCGCGACGTGAGCTTTTCCGTTCCGACCGGGTCCGTGTTGGCGTTGCTGGGACACAACGGGGCAGGCAAGACCACGACGGTCAAGATCCTGTCGACACTCCTGACCCCCACGTCCGGCCAGGCCCTCGTCGCCGGCTATGACGTGGCCCGCGAACCCGCCAAGGTGCGCCGCAACATCGGGGTCACCGGTCAGGACGCCGCGCTGGATCCGCGCCTCACCGGCCGGGAGAACCTGGTGCTCTTCGGGCGGCTACGCGGCCTGCGTCGCGCCGAGGCCCGCGCCCGTGCCGAGGAACTCATCACCCAGTTCGACATGGGCCATGCGGCCGACCGCCAGGTCAACGGCTACTCCGGCGGTATGCGGCGGCGCATCGACATCGCCATCTCGCTGGTGATCCTGCCCAAGGTGCTCTTCCTCGACGAGCCGACCACCGGGCTGGATCCCCGCAGCCGCCGCGACGTGTGGAACCTGGTGTCGTCGTTGAAGGCTCAGGACATCACCGTGCTGCTGACGACCCAATACCTGGAGGAGGCGGACATCCTCAGCGACTCCATCGTCATCCTCAACGCCGGACAGATCGTCGCCAAGGGCACCGCGGACGAACTCAAGCGCCAGACCGGTTCCAGCTACTGCGAGATGACACCGCTGAACCCCGACGATCTGCCGCGGATCGCCGCCGCGCTGTCGGACTTCGACGAGGTCGAGGTCGACACCGACGCGACGACGGTGTCGGTGCCTGCGCCCAAGGGTGTGGCGACGCTGACCGAGGTGTTCCGGCGGATGGACGAGATCGGCGTCGAACTCATCGACATCTCCCTGCGCAGGCCGTCCCTGGACGAGGTGTTCCTGCATCTCACCACCCCGGTCACCGCGACGTGACGGCGGTAGCGATCCTCGCGGCACGCATCCTGCGGAAGGGCCGAGTCGACCTCGCTTTCGCCGCACTCGTGCCGATCGCGGGATTGATCGGTCTCACGCTCCTGCTGCGCGACATCATCTCGACCGGCGAGATGAGCTACGCGCAGTATGTCCTGCCGGCGATCGTCGTCCAGGCCATGTTGTTCGGCGCACTCACCACCACCGACCGGGCGGCCTGGGAGAAGGTCAGCGGGATCGGCGCGCGGATGCGCACCCTGCCCATCTCGCCCTACGCGCCGCTGATGGCCCGGATGACCTACTGCCTGGTGCGGGGTGTGCTGGCGCTGGCCGCCTCGTTCCTGGCCGCGTACCTGTTCGGGTTCCGGCTGACCGCCGGAATCGGCTACGCCATCGCCTTTGTCGTGATGGCGCTCGTCCTCACCCTGGCCCTGTCCTTCGGGGCGGACGCCACCGGCAGCAAGGCCGGCCGGACCGAAGTGGCCAGCCAACTGCTGCTGGTTCCCCAGCTGCTGCTCGTGCTGCTGTCGACCGGGATCGCACCGCTGGACGCCTTTCCCACCTGGCTGGCACCCTTCGTGCAGTACCAGCCGATCTCGCAGATCACCGAGACGCTGCGCGGTTTCACCAGCGGCCACATCGTGATGGGAAACCTGTACGCCAGCCTGGCCTGGTGTATCGGGATGTTGGTCGTCTTCGGCACCATCGCCATCCGGATTCAGGGGCGCCGATCATGACCACGAGCTCACAGCACCACCATTCGCTGCTGGCCGAAAGCTGGATCTTCGCCAGTCGCCTCTTCATCCAGTGGCGCCGCTACCCGATGGTGCCGCTGCAGGCGCTGCTGTTCCCCACCGGCCTGCTGATCATCTACGGCCTGCTGGTCGGCAAGTCGATGACCCGGATCACCGGCAACAGCGGAATCGATCTGCTGATCCCGGTCTGTGCACTGGCCGGCGCGATGTCCGCCGCTGTCGGCGCAGGCCTGGCCGTGCCGTATGACCGGGACAGCGGCCTGCTCACCCGGCTGTGGATCATGCCGGTGCACCGCACCGCGCCACTGACCGGCGCGCTGCTGGCCGAGGCGGTCCGCACCCTGGCCGGGACAGTGCTGGTCGTGCTGGCCGCGTACGCCATGGGCTTTCATTTCGAGAGCGGCTGGATCGGGATGGTGGTCTACCTGCTGATCCCGGTCGTCATCGTCATCGTCTTCGCGACAATCGTCATCACACTCGCGCTGCGGCCGCAGGGCCGGATCATTCTCACCTGGACGCAGAGCGCATGCATGGGTCTGGCCTTCGCGACGCTCATTCCCGTCGACCGGATTCCGGCGGTGCTGCGCCCGTTCGCCGAGTACCAGCCGATCGCGCCGCCGGCGGCGGCCATGCGGGCGCTGTCCTCGGGCGGCGATCTATGGCAACCGCTGCTGCTGACCGCGCTGTGGGCGGTGGTGCTCGGCGCGCTGTTCGTGCCCGCCACCGTGCGCGGCTACCGGGCAGCGGTCGAAGGCGGCAAGCTCGACGGTTAGTCCTGGCTCGGGGTCACCTCGAACCGGGCAGGCATCTCGAACTCCGAGCGCTTCAGCCAGGCCGAGATGAAGCCGTACTGGAATGCCAGCCCGACCACCGCGTTCGCGGCGAGTTCACCGACCGGTCTGCGCATCTCGGCGCGCAGCGTGGTCCAGGCCTCGACCGGCGACAGCTTCGCGGGCGCATGTGCGCCGTCGGCTCCGCCGCTCTCCTGGCGATGCGCCCACCGCAGGTAGGCATTGCTGTGGCCATACCGCTTCCACTGGCTGCCCATGTCACGCATCGAGGCCCGCGGCTCCCACTCCATCAGCACCCGGGTGTCGGTCGCGATGGTGGCGCCGGTCTGCTCCTGGATCCGCCAGCAGATATCGAGATCGCCCCCACCGCGCATCGCCCGGAATCCGCCGACCTCGGCGAACGCGGCGCGGTCGATACCGAGATTCGCGGTGGGATAGTAGTCCGGCTTGGGCGGCACCATCCCGATGGTCGCCTTCATCGCCCCACCGCCGCGCGGCAGCATGAACGGTTGCATCTTGGCCGCCATCCGGGCCGCGAGCGTGGGCCCGGTGACGGTGCGAACATTCGTGCAGGACAACGCGACTCCAGGTTGAGCCTGAAGCGTGCGATGGGCGTCGAGCAGGCCCGGCAGCGGTCGGCAGCGGCCGTCGATGAACAACAGGATGTCGGCGGCAGACCGGCTGGCGGCAAGCTGGCGGGCGTAGTACGGACCGCGGCTGTCGGTCACCGTCACCACATTGGCGCCCAGCGACCGTGCCACCGCTTCGGTGGCATCGGTGGAGGCGTCGTTGACGACGGTGACGCGATCCCCTGACGACAGCTGATCGAGCAGGGGCTGCAACAACTTGGGCAGATGATCGGCCATGTCCCGGACCGGGATGATCACCTCGATGGTCGGCTCCGCCATGGATCAGCCGTTCAACCCACCGCGGCCGAGGCTGTACACCTGCCATCCGGCGCCGGACCAGTAATCACGGTCGACCGCGTTGCGGGTGTCGAGCAGGCGTGGCTCCCTGACCACCGACCGGAACGCGGTGGGGTCGATATTGCAGTACTCGTCCCATTCGGTCGCCAGCACGATGAGATCGACGTTGCGGCAGGCATCTTCGGCGCTGTCGAAATAGCCGAGCGTCGGGAACCGGGCCTTGGCGTTCTCGATCGCCTTCGGATCGTGGACGCGCACATCGGCACCCTTCAGATGCATGGCCGCGGCGACGTTGAGAGCCGGCGAGTCACGCACATCATCACTGTTCGGCTTGAAGGCGGCACCCAGCACGGCGATGCTCTTGCCCAGGAAATCGCCGCCGACCACGGCACGCGCGACCGCGACGGCCTTCTCGCGCCGGCGCAGGTTGATCTTGTCGACCTCGTGCAGGAATCGCAGCGCGTCGGAGGCACCCAGCTCACCGGCCCGCGCGCTGAATGCACGAATGTCCTTCGGTAGGCAGCCGCCGCCGAATCCCAGGCCCGCGTTGAGGAACCGCTTGCCGATCCGGTCGTCGTAGCCCAGCGCCCGGCTCAGCGTCACCACGTCCGCGTCGACGATCTCACACACCTCGGCCATCGCGTTGATGAACGAGATCTTGGTTGCCAGAAAGGCATTGGCGGCGACCTTGACCAGCTCCGAGGTCGGAAGATCCGCGCTCAGGTGCGGAGTTCCGGCCTCGATGATGGAGTCGTACACCTCCTGCAGGGTCTTCTCCGCGTATTCGGAGGTGACCCCGAAGACCAGGCGGTCCGGCCGCAAGGTGTCCTCGATCGCCTTGCCCTCCCGCAGGAACTCGGGATTCCAGGCCACCTCGAGGCGATGCGCCGACGGCGTGTTCGCCACCTCGGCGGCCAGACGCTGCGCGGTGCCCACCGGCACGGTCGACTTGCCGACGATCAACCCGTCGCCATCGGCATGTGCGGCGACGGACCGAAAGGCGCTGTCCACGTACTCGATGTTGGCCGCATCCGAACCGGCCAACTGCGGCGTGCCCACACAGACGAAGTGCACCGAGGCACCGGAAACCGCTTCTTCGACGGACTGGGTGAACTTCAGCCGTCCGGTGGCGAGCACCTCGCCGAGCAGTTCATCGAACCCCGGTTCGAAGAAGGGCGACCTGCCGGTGGACAGCGTGGCGATCTTGGCAGCATCGGTGTCGTACGCGACGACCTCGTGGCCGATCTGCGCCATGCAGGCGGCATGAACGGCGCCCAGATAGCCCGTTCCGATCACACTGATTTTCATCTGACTGAACTCCAGGCTCGTGGGTGACGTTCAGAAGGCGGAGTTGATATGACGACGCTGTCACTCGCGGCCGAATCGAGTCTGCCCGCCAAGAATCTCTCCTTGCCTCACGGTGTCTGCTGCACGTCGACTCCCACGCCACCGATGGCAGGCTTGCTGGCGACGCCGGGTCGTCGCCGCTAAGTACACCACACCCCACCGCGGTTGCCGCGGCCACTCGTAGCTGCCGGACACCCTGGACACCGGCGGCATCGATGGGGTGCTCGACACTCCGCGAGACGTTGAATCTGCAAATGAACTTCTCTAGCGGTGCGCGAGAGCCAGCTACCGGAGATCACCGACAAGCCTGGCGCGACGGTTTGTGCGGCAAACCATCACCACAATCCGTTGGGAAATTCAGCAATACAGGAATGTTAACTGACAGTCCCTGCCACAAAATCGCGGTAATGTCCGCGCCGTGCCCCGTTCTCTCACCCGCACGGTCAGGCCGACCGCGACGAGGGCCGCCGACCGCCCCGTCCGGGTACTGGAGTGGCCGCACTGGATGAGCACCAACTATCTGCCCAAGGTCGTCGAGGTACTGCGTGACGAAGGCCTCGAGGTGTCGACGCCCCGCGTTCTCGGCGGCGGGTCGAATCGCCTGCGGTCGGGCGACTGGCTGCACGTGCACTGGTCGACGGAGGCCCATATCCACCGCTTCCGGTGGCTGTACCTGGCCCGCGCCGCGTCATTCCGCCGCCGGATGCGCCTGCTGAAACGGCGCGGGGTTCGCATCGCGTGGACGGCACACAATCTGGTGCCCCACGATGACCCGTATCCGGAACTCGGACGCCGGTTCCGCAACGATCTGCTGGCACACGCCGATCACGTATTCGTGCATTTCCCGGGCGCCACGGCGACTCTCGCCGAGGAGTTCGGGTACACCGGCCCGTGCACGGTCATCCACCATCCGCACTATGTCGACAGGCATCCGGTACCGCCACCGCGAGCGGAGGCGCGCGCCGAGCTCGGACTACCCGCCGACGGTTTCGTCGCGCTGTCGTTCGGAATGATCCGACCGTACAAGGGCACCGGCGACATCATCCGGGCGTTCCAACAGATGGCCGGTGAGCACGATCGCCTCGTGCTGGCCGGCAGCCCGCAGGGCGACGTGTCGGCCGAACTCGCGCCGTGTCGCGCCGACCCACGAATCATCCTGCACGCGTGGCGGATTCCTGATGCCGACGTGTCCACATACTTCGCGGCCGCCGATGTTGCCGTGGTGGCACATCACGAGTTCTTCACCTCGGGAAGCGCGTTGCTGTCGCTGAGCATGGGATGTCCGCTGGTGGGCCCCGAGATTCACCACCTCGCCCATCTGGCCGGCGGCCGGCGACTGTTCCCATCCGGCCCGGGAATCGACGGCCTGGCCGAAGCCCTGGTCGCGGCGCGGGACAGCGCGCACGAGATCGACCGTGAGGCGTTGCGCACCTGGACCACCGGCCACGGCAGCTGGCGCGACGTCGGCTCCCGCACCGCGGCGGTGTTTCGCGGACCGCTCTAGCGGGTCCGCCAGGCCGCACTGACCATCGAGGCCTTGGCCACCGCCACGCCGTAACCCACCTCGGTGTCATCGTCGTCCGGGTCGTCGTCGACGGCGAAGGTCATCGGCTTCGCCTTGTCCCCGGGCGTTTCCCGCTTTGGGACGGGGATGCGCCTCTTCAGATCGCTCGGCACCGTCGAGGGCCACCAGTTCTTCTCCCCCAGCATCACCGCCAGGGCCGGCACGGTGATGGTGCGCACCACGAACGTGTCCAGCAGCAGACCGACGCCGATGATGAAGCCGAGCTGCACGATCGCGGCGATCGAGCTCACCGTCATGGCCAGCATGGAGGCCGCGAAAATCAGGCCCGCCGAGGTGATGACGCCGCCGGTGGCCCCGATGGTGCGGATCACCGCCACCTTCGTCCCGCGATGGGCCTCCTCCCGTATTCGGGATATCAGCAGCAGGTTGTAGTCCGCGCCGACGGCCACCAGGACGAGGAAGGTGAATCCTGGTGTGTTCCAGAAGATGGGTTGGTCGAGGATGATCTGGAAGAAGACCACGGCGATGCCCAGCGCGGACATGTAGGACAGCACCACCGAGAGCACCAGATAGATGGGCGCCACGATCGCTCTGAGCAGCAGCGCGAGGATCAGGAACACCACGATCAGGGTCACCAGCACGATGTAGCGGATATCACCGTTGTAGTAGTCGCGGATCTCGCTCTGGTACACGCTGGTGCCCACCATCGCGATATCGGCGTCTTCGAGGGCGGTGTTGGGCATCGCACTGCGGGCGGCTTCGATGATGTCGTCGACCTGGTCCATCGCGGGTGCGCCGAAGGGGTCGTGCGCGGTCTGCACCATGTACCGGGCGGTATGCCCGTCCGGGGAGATGAAAAGGCCCGCGGCTTTCTCGAACTCGGGCCGGGTCAGGATCTGCGGCGGGATGTAGAACCCCGACATCGAGGGATCGGCGGCGTCCCGTTTCATCGCCAGCAGGAAGTCGGAGGCCTGGCTGAGGCCGCCGCCCATCTGCCGGGTCTGGTCCACCAACAGCTGGACGCCCTGGGCGAGAGCCGCACTGGAATCGGCCAGCGTGTTCACGCCGGTGAGCAGCTCGTCCATCTGGGCTTCGACGTCCTCTGGCCGGTCCAGCCCGAGCTGATCGGCGGCCCCCAAGGCCTGCTCCAGGTTGTCGGTGACTCCGCCGACCGAGCGCTGCAGGCTGTCCCCCTCCTGGGTGGTTTCCATCTGCTTGGACAGCTCGTAGAGCTGCTGGATGGTGCCGTCGTCGTAGGCGATCACGATGCGCTTCATGTCGACCCGCACCGCGTTGCACGCCGGGTCCAGGGTGCAGATCGGGCTGTTGTCCAGGACCGCCACCATGGGCGCCATCCAGGTGTAGTTGAGGACGACCTGTTCCAGTCCGACACCCATGGAGCGGCCCAGGTTGCGCATCACCGTGACCAGCCGGGCGCCGACGTCGATGTCGTTCAGGGTGGCTGCGCCGCCGTACTCCTGCTCGATCTCGACCAGCGAGGTGAGGATGGTGCGCACCGAGGGCGCGGCGGCCATCACCTGATCGCGGATCTTGTCGAGGGCGGCGGCCAGGGTGTGCGCACCCTCCGACAGCTGCGTCAGCCGGGAGTCGTTCTCATCGATGAGAGTTGTGGCCTCGCCCAGCTTGTCGCCCACCTCGCCGGCCTGGTGGGTGGCCCGCGCCTCGGTGAGCATCTCGCCGTTCGGCCGGGTGATACCGCGGACGGCCGCGATATCGGGCAGCTGGCTGATCCGGTTGGCCATCTGCTCCATGTCGGCCAGCGCCCGTGGTGACCGCAGATCCTGGGTTTCGGAGTGCACCACGATGAACTGCTGGATGGACGCGCTGGCCGGAAAGTGCGCGTTCATGGTCTTGTAGGAGTTGTTGCTCTCGGACTCGGTGGGCAGGTTCTTGCGATCGTCGTAGTTGAAGTCGACCAGCAGCGCGCACCCGGCCAGCGCGACGAGCACCACCAAGCTGCCGAAGAGGTTGAGCTTGGGCTTGCGGACGATGCTGACGCCCATGCGGCGCCACATCGGGCCGGTGATGTCCTTGCGGGGATTCACCCAGCCCCGGCGCCCGGCGAGGGTGATGAAGGCCGGCAGCAGGGTGATCGATCCCATGAAGCCGATGAAGATGGTCGCCGCCAGCGCAGGCCCCACGCTGGAGAACACGCTGAGTGTGGCAAAGGACAACGCCGAGAAGGTGATTGCCACCGTGCCCGCGGATCCCGCGATCACCTCGCCGATGGTCACCATGGCCGAGACGATCGCCTCGTCGGTGGGCACGCCCCGTCTGATGAATTCCTGATATCGGCTGAAGAAGAAGACGGCATAGTCCACCCCTGCGCCGAGCATCATGCCGGTGATCAGCACGATCGTCTGCGGTGCCAAACCCAGGCCCAGCAGGCCGAGGCCGGCCACCACCTGCTGCGCGACGGCCAGTGAAATGCCGATGCTCAGCAGCGGTATGACCATCGCGACGAGATTGCGGTAGACGATGATCAGGATGAGCAGCACGGTGACGACCGTGGAGACCTCGATCAGCAGCTGATCGCGCAGCGCGATGCCGGTGACGTCCTCCATCGTTGCCGCGGCGCCGACGATGGAGGCCGACAGCGTCGTGCCGGCCGTCGTCTCCTCGATGATCTTGACGGCGTCCCGGTAGGCCGCCTGACCGACTCCGGTGCCCATGGTGCCGTTGAGGCTGACCGGCAGGTTCCATGCCTTGCCGTCTTTGCTCGACATCGCCGGGCGGATTTCTTTGATGCTGATGAAATCCTGCATCGACACTACGATGTCGGTGCGCGCGCGCAGGTTCTCGACGATTTTGCGATAGGTGTCCTCGTCCTGCTCGGTCAACCCGTTCTCGTTGACCAGAATGACCGCTATCAGGTTGGTCGCGTCGGCCTCGTTGAAGGCATCCTTCATTTGCTGGCTGGTCTGAAGGACCGCCGCGTCCCTGGGCATGAAGTCCGGAGGGTTGCGCTGGGCCACCGTGATCAGCGGTGGCAGCGCCGCGAACAGGGAACCGGCAATGACCAGCCACGCGGCAATGATGAGCACGGGATGACGAACGATCATGCGACCGTTTGAGGCGAGAAGGCCGCGTGCGGTCACCTTCGAACGTCTGGACATTGGCGACAAGGCTACATGGTGTTGCTGTTAACTCTGTCAGCTACAACTGACCAGCGCACCGGGGTGTCGGGGCGCTCACGGCAGGGCTGTGCTCACCGGGTTACGCGCGGAAGCGGCGCGGGCCGACCGGGAGCGGATCACGGCGTCGACGGTGAAGACCGCCAGAGCCACCCAGATCAGCCCAAATCCCAGCCAGCGTGCCGGCGGCATCGGCTCGTGTCCCACCAGAACGCCCCAGGACAACTGCATGATGGGCGTCATGTAGAACAGCAGCCCCATCGTCACCAATGGCAACCGGTGTGCGGCGGCGGCGAAGAGCAGCAGCGGCACCGCCGTCAGCACTCCGGCCAGCATCAGCAGCACCACGTGTCCGGCGCCGTACCCGACGAACGCGGCATCCCCACCGGTCTGCAGCACGATCAGATATCCCAGCGCGAACGGGGCGGCCAGCGCCGTCTCGATGCCGACGCTCACCCGGGGATCGACCGGCACCACCTTCTTGACCGCGCCGTACAGGCCGAACGACAACGCCAGACCGAGGCCGATGTAGGGCGGTGCGCCGACCTGCACCGTCAACACCACCACCGCGGCGACCGCGATGGCCAGGGCGGTCCCCTGCGCGCGGTTGAGCCGCTCCCGGAACACCACCAGCCCGAGCAGGACCGTCACGAGCGGATTGATGAAGTATCCGAGCGCCGCGTCGACGACGTGGCCGTTGTTGACCGCGTACACGTAGATCAGCCAGTTGACCGATATCAGCGCCGAAGCCAGCGCCAGCAGCATCCAGGTGCGGCCGCTGATCGCCCGCAGATCCCGCAGCCGGTGCACCGCGGCGACGACCACGAAGAGAAAGAGGAAGCCCCACACGATGCGGTGCGACAGGATCTCGACCGCACCCGCCGGTTTGAGCAGCGGGAAGAACGCCGGGAACAGCCCCCACGAGCCGTACGCGCCGATACCGAAGAGCAGACCGGACCGTTTCACTGGTCGTGACGGCGTAACTGGTCCAGGGCGTGCTGTAGATCGGCGGGGTAGGGACTGGTGATCTCGATCCGTCTGCCATCCGCGGGATGCGCGAACGCCAGCGACCGGGCGTGCAACCACTGCCGCTCCAGTCCGAGTTTCTTGGCCAACGTCGGATCCGCACCGTAGGTGAGGTCCCCGCAGCACGGATGGTGCAGTGCCGAGAAATGCACCCTGATCTGATGGGTGCGGCCGGTTTCCAGATGGATGTCGAGCAGGCTGGCCGCGACGTGCGCCTCGAGGGTGTCGTAGTGAGTGACGCTGTCGCGGCCGTTCTCGGTCACCGCGAACTTCCAGTCCTGGCCACGGTGGCGGCCGATCGGCGCGTCGATGGTGCCGCTGGACGGATCGGGATGCCCCTGCACCAGTGCGTGGTAGCGCTTCTCCACGGTGCGCTCCTTGAACGCCCGCTTGAGCAACGTGTAAGCCCGCTCGGAGATCGCGACCACCATCACACCCGAGGTCCCCACATCCAGGCGGGACACGATGCCCTTGCGCTCGGCCACACCGGAGGTGGTGATCCGGAAGCCCGCGGCGGCCAGCCCACCGAGCACGGTGGGCCCGGTCCAGCCGACCGACGCGTGCGCGGCCACACCCGCCGGTTTGTCGACGGCGACGATGTCGTCGTCGGCATACAGGATGTTCATGCCCTCGATCTCGACGGGCGTATTCTCCACGGGCGCAGCCGGTTCCGGTAAACGGACCTCGAGCCAGGCGCCGGCGACGAGTTTGTCGGATTTGCCGGCGGCCGCGCCGTCGAGCTCGACACCGCCCTCTTCGGCAATCGCGGCGGCGACGGTACGCGACAACCCGAGCAGCCGGGCCAGGCCGGCGTCGACGCGCATGCCTTCCAGTCCCTCGGGGACGGGCATCGAGCGGGTGGTCATCAGGTGGTCGCGCCCGGCTGGTCGTCCGCGGCCGGTTCCGGCAGGGGTTGCTTCGCGGGCTCGGTTTCGGTCTTGCTCTCGGTCTTGGTCTCCGGCTGGCGCCTCCCAGCGGGGTCGGATGCGCTGTCCGGCTGGCGCCTCCCAGCGGTGTCGAAGTCGAAACCGAACAGCGACAACACCACCAGCAGGATCGCACCGCCGACCACCGCCGGGTCCGCCACATTGAACACCGGCCACCAGCCGACCGACAGGAAATCCACCACATGCCCGCGCAGCGGCCCCGGCGACCGGAAGAAGCGGTCGGCCAGATTGCCGAGCGCACCACCGAGGATCATGCCCAGCCCCAGCGCCCACCACGGCGACACCAGCCGGCGTCCCATCCAGATGATGCCGATCACCACGCCGGTCGCGATCAGGGTCAGCACCCAGGTGTAGCCGGTGGCCATCGAGAACGCCGCCCCGGAGTTACGCACCAATGTCCAGGTCACGGTGTCACCGATGATCGACACCGGCTGGCCGGGCACCAGAAGGCGGACCGCCAGCACCTTGGTGACGATGTCGAGCGCCAGCACCACACCGGCGATCGAGAGCAGCAGGCGCAGGCGCTTGCGGGGCTGCGGTTGCGCTTCTTGGTCCGCGGCCACCGGCTCGGCCGAGCCTGTTGATTCCTCAGTCACCTGCCCATCATCCCAAACTCCTCGGGCGGCTTCCGCGCAGCCGCCCGGGTGGGTGAACAATTGCGGGCATGCATCGCCTCGTCGTGATCAGCACCGGCGGCACCATTGCCACCAGTTCCGGACCCGATGGCGTGGCCCGGCCGACCCGCAGCGGCGCCGACCTCACCAGCGGTCTGGACGTCTCGGTGGTCGAGCTGATGGCCGTGGACAGCTCGGCGCTCGGACCTGCCGAGTGGGACCGGATGGGCGCCGCCGTCGCCGCCGCCGTGGCCGACGGCGCGACCGGCATAGTCATCACCCACGGCACCGACACCATGGAGGAGACGGCGCTGTGGCTGCAGCTGACCTATGCCGGCGCGGTTCCGGTGGTGCTCACCGGCGCGCAGCGCAGCGCCGACGCTTCCGATGCGGACGGCCCGGGCAATCTGCGCGACGCGCTGACGGTGGCGGCCGACCCGCAGGCCCGTGACGCCGGTGTGCTGCTGAGTTTCGCGGGCACCATCTGGGAACCGCTGGGCCTGCACAAGGTGGCCACCGATGACCTGCGCGGTTTCGCCGGATCGGCGGTCGGGTCGGTAGGTCGGGGCGTCGTGCGCTTCGACATGTCGCCGCGCCGGCCGCGGCTCGGCGCGCTGCACGCCGCCGGCGCGCCGCGGGTCGACATCATCGCTGCCTACCCCGGCGCCGATGCCGTCGCGCTCGACGCCTGTGTGGCCGCCGGCGCGCGCGGACTGGTGCTCGAAGCCCTCGGATCGGGCAATGCCGGGCAGGCCATCATCGACGGTGCGCGGCGCGCCTGCGCGGCCGGCGTGAGCGTGGCGGTGTCCACCCGGGTGCCCGGCGGGCGGGTGCGCCCCGCCTACGGTCCGGGCCGCGCGCTCGTCGACGCCGGAGCGGTGGTGGTAGCGACGCTGCGACCGGCCCAGGCCAGGGTGCTGCTGATGGCGGCATTGGCCGCGGGCTCCCCTGCCGCCGATGTCTTCGCCGAGTGGGGCTGACCGGTGGGCGGCTACTCGCCGCTGCGGTAGAGCGCATCCAGGTACTCCGGCCAATCCAGGCTGTCGATCGGGTTGGCCCGGGTGATCTCGGGAAGGTCGGCGCGGAACGTGCGCGCGATACCCGGCCCCGACGCCCTGGTCTCGAACCTGATCGTCATCACGCCGTGCCCGGCACCCTGCACCCAGCCGTGACCGTGTTCGGGGTGGGTGACGTCGTCGCCGATCCGCCACACAGCCGCACCGGCAACCACCGGCGCGGGCACGGGACCGTCGGCCGCGGCGACCGGAACGTCCTCGGCGCCTTGGTCCAGGTCGGGGAACAGCGATTCCTGCCGGACATCGGAGAGGCCGGAAAAGCCCACGCCCACAAGACGAATCGGCCCGATCTCGATGGGGTCGAGCAGCAATCGGCGTGCGGTGGAGATGAGTAGGACCACATCGGTCGAGGCGTAGGGCAGCGTCGCCGAGCGGGTCAGGGTGCTCATATCCGATCTCTTCAACTTCACCGTCACCGTCCGCGCGCCGCGCCCGTCCTTGAGCAGGCGGCGGTGCGCGTGCTCACCGATCGTCGCGGCCGCATCACGCAACTGCTCCAGCGTGCGCAGATCCTCGGCGAACGTCGACTCGGCGCTGATCTGTTTGGCGTCGGCGCGTTCGGCCACCGGGCGGTCGTCGATACCGCGCGCCAACCGGTGCAGCGCGGGCCCGATGGTCCCGCCGAGCACGTCGGCGACCTCGTTGTCGGTCAGTGCCGCCAGTGCCCCGATGGTCTCGATACCGAGGCGGCGCAATTTGTCCTCGGCCACCGGCCCGATTCCCCACAGCGCGCGCACCGGCAGCCCCGCCAGCAGGTCGCGTTCCTCCTCGCGGCCGACCACCCGGACCCCATCCGGTTTGGCCAACCCGGAGGCGATCTTGGCCACCTGCTTGCCGGATCCGGCCCCGACCGAGGACACCAACCCCGTCTCGGCCAAAACCCTTGCGCGCAGGGCTTCACAGAAGTCCACCACCTCGGCGGTGCTCGAACCGGCAAGTTCGGCGGGTTCGCCGAACGCCTCGTCGAAGGACAGCTGCTCCAGCACCGGGACCACGGTGCGGATCGTCTCGAACACCCGCCCACTGGCCGCGCCGTAGACCACCCCGCGCGGGGGCAGCACCACCGCGGCCGCGCCCACCATCCGCCGGGCCTGGTGCATCGGCATCGCCGACCGCGCGCCGAACACCCTGGCCTCGTAACTGGCCCCGGCGACCACGCCGCGCCCCCCGAGGCCGCCGACCAGCACCGGTCGGCCGCGCAGCGTGGGGCGGGTCAACTGTTCCACGGACGCGAAGAACGCGTCCATGTCCAGATGCAGCACCCAGCGCTCCACCCCGGAGATGTTAGGTGGCTACTCTGACGGACATGGATGACGTGCCCATTCGCGACGAATCGATCCGGCTCGGGCAGTTCCTCAAGCTCGCCGGACTGATCGATTCCGGTGCCGACGCCAAGGCCGTGATCGCCGACGGGCAGGTCAGCGTCAACGGCGATGTCGACCTGCGCCGCGGACGCCAGCTGCACCCGGGCGACGAGGTGTCCATCGCCGGACTGTCCGCGCGGGTGGTCACCGGCTGAGTTCAGGCCTTCGCGATGGTCACCCGCACGCCGTCCCCGATATCCGAACCCTGCGCAACGCTGCCGAATTCGAACGATGTGGCCAGCACCTCGCCGGAGATCAGGCCGGCATGGGTCTGCGCCCACTCCAGCTTCTCCACCGGAACATCGATCACCACGCTGATCCGGTCGGACACCTCCAGCCCGGTGGTCTTGCGCAACTCCTGCAGTTCCCGGATGCGGTCCTTGGCCCAGCCCTCGGCCTCCAGCTCCGGTGTGACCTGCCCGTCGAGCACCACCAGACCGGCGCCGTCGTCCAGCGCCGCGGTCCATTCCGGATCGGCGGCAACGAGTTTGGACGTGTATTCGGTAGGCAGCAGCGTCGTCGGACCGGCGGTCAGCGTGCCGTCGGGATTGACCACTCCCTCGCCGGCCTTGACCGCCTTGATCGCCGCCTGCACGTCCTTACCGATGCGCGGGCCGGCGGCCCGGGCGTTCACCGCCAGTTCGAACCGGCCGTAGCTGTCCACGTCATCGGACAGTTCGACCGCCTTGACGTTGAGCTCGTCGGCGATCAGGTCGGCGAAGGGCCGCAGACTCTGTGGGTTGCTCACCGCCACGGTCAGTTTCGGCAGCGGCAGCCGCACCCGGAGCTTCTTTGCCTTGCGCAGCGACGAGCCCGCCGAGCAGACCTCGCGCACTTGGTCCATGGCCGCCACCAGATCCGGATCGGCGGGCAGGTCGGCGGCCTCGGGCCAGTCGGTCAGATGTACCGAGCGCTGCCCCGTGACACCGCGCCAGACCACTTCGGAGACCAGCGGCAGCAGCGGCGCGGCGAGCCGGCCGGTCACCTCCAACACGGTGTGCAGGGTGTCGATGGCATCGCGGTCCTCTTCCCAGAAGCGCGAACGTGACCGCCGCACATACCAGTTCGTCAGAGCCTCGGTGAACTGGCGCAGCTGATCACATGCTCCGGAGATGTCGCAGGTGTCCAGCGAGAGCGTCAGATCGTCGCGCAACGCGGCCAGCTTGGCCAGGATGTAGCGGTCCAGCACGTGCGCCGAATCGGTACGCCAGGTGCCCTTCCGCGGCGCGTACAGCGTGAGGAAGGTGTAGGCGTTCCAGAACGGGAGCTGCACCTGCCGGACACCCTCGCGGATGCCCTGTTCGGTGACGATCAGGTTGCCGCCGCGCAAGATCGGCGAGGCCATCAGGAACCACCGCATGGCGTCGGACCCGTCGCGGTCGAACACCTCCGACACGTCCGGGTAGTTGCGCAGCGACTTGCTCATCTTCTGGCCGTCGTTGCCGAGGACAATACCGTGTGCGACACAGGTTTTGAACGCCGGTTTGTCGAACAGCGCAGTGGACAGCACGTGCATGGTGTAGAACCAGCCGCGGGTCTGGCCGATGTACTCGACGATGAAATCGCCGGGAAAATGCGCCTCTGCGCCACCATCGCCACTCACGCCATCGAACCACTTCTGGTTCTCGAACGGATAATGCACCTGCGCGTACGGCATCGATCCGGAGTCGAACCACACGTCGAGCACGTCCTCGATGCGCCGCATGGTCGAGTTCCCGGTCGGGTCATCGGGATTGGGGCGGGTCAGCTCGTCGATGAACGGCCGGTGCAGATTGTCGGGCCGCACCCCGAAATCGCGTTCCAGTTCGTCCAGGCTGCCGTAAACATCGGTGCGCGGGTAGGCCGGATCGTCGGACACCCACACCGGGATCGGGGTGCCCCAGTAGCGGTTTCGTGAGATCGACCAGTCACGGGCGTTCGACAGCCATTTGCCGAACTGGCCGTCCTTGACATGCTCGGGATACCAGGTGATGTCCTGATTGAGTTCGACCATCCGGTCCCTGAACTGGCTGACCTTGACGAACCAGGACGATACGGCGCGGTAGATCAACGGGTTTCGGCAGCGCCAGCAGTGCGGATAGGAGTGTTCGTAGGTCTCATGGCGCAGCAGCACCGGGGCATTCACCGCGGCCGGGCCGGTGCCGTTCTTGAGATCCCGGATGATCTGCTGGTTCGCGTCGAACACCTGCTGGCCGGCGTAATCGGGCACCGTCGCATCGAAGCGGCCCTTGGAGTCCACCGGCGTGACGGCGACGATATCGGCGGTGTCGGCGGTCGCCTTGTCGTCCTCGCCGTAGGCCGGCGCCATATGCACGATCCCGGTGCCGTCCTCGGTGCTGACGAAGTCCGCCCCGAGCACCTGGAATGAGTTGACCGCGTCCGCGAAGTACGGGAACGGCGGCAGGTAGTGCATGCCGAGCAGCTGCTCACCGAGGTGGGTCGCGACCACGACCGGTTCCTCGCCGAGTTCGCGTGCATAGGCGCCCAGGCGGGCCTCGGCGAGCACGAACCGGTGCCCGTCCGGGCCTTCGACGGTGACGTAGGAGACCGCCGGATTGACCGCGACGGCCTGGTTCGACGGCAGCGTCCACGGTGTCGTGGTCCAGATCAGCAGGTAGCTGCCGGCCAGGGGGCCGTCGGTCGCCTTGAATCCCACCGTGAGTGCAGGATCCTGCCGGCTCTTGTAGACATCGTCATCCATCCGCAGCTCGTGATTGGACAGCGGTGTCTCGTCATTCCAGCAGTACGGCAGCACCCGGTTGCCCTCATAGGCCAGGCCCTTGTCCCAGAGCTGCTTGAAGGCCCAGATGGTGGACTCCATGAAGTCCAGATCCAGTGTCTTGTAATCATTTTCGAAGTCGACCCAACGCGCCTGGCGGGTCACGTAGGCGCGCCATTCACCGGCGTATTTCATCACCGAGGCGCGGCAGGCATCGTTGAACTTCTCGATGCCGAGTTCTTCGATCTGTGCCTTGTCGGTGATCCCGAGCTGACGCTGAACCTCGAGCTCGGCGGGCAGACCGTGGGTGTCCCAACCGAACCGGCGCTCCACCTTGTATCCGCGCATGGTGCGGTAGCGGGGAACGATGTCCTTGACGTATCCGGTGAGCAGATGCCCGTAGTGCGGCAGGCCGTTGGCGAACGGCGGGCCGTCGTAGAACACGTACTCGGGCGCGTCGTCGCGCCGCGCGATACTGGCACGGAAGGTGTCGTCGGCACCCCAGTAGTCGAGGACCTCGGCTTCCAGCGCCGGGAAGTCAGGTGCTCCGGCGGCCGGCTTCGGGTAGACGGCCGGCTCGGGAGGTGGGGTCACTGTGTCGTCTCCTGTGCCCAGAGATTCAGGCACGGGGACGAACATCGCGACCGGTGCGCGAGCCCGCGGTACCACCCCGCTTGCACACCGCGCTGGGGTCAGCATGGTGCGCCGCTCATCTGGGCGATGACGAGCCCGACCGTCCGGTTCTACTGAGCGCCGAAACGCCGTTCTTCCGGAGGCTCCCCGGTGATGGCCGGATCAACGCCTGTGCAAAGGAGTCTAACGGTCAGGCGGCGTCGGTGAATCCGGGGATCGCCTCGGAGGTGATCTCGATCAGCGCCTGCGGGAACTGCTCGGCCAGTTCCTCGATGGTGTAGGCCTCGAACCGGCGGGCGTCGAACCACAGGTCCACCGCCACCAGGCCGTTGCTGCGGTAGGCACGCAACTCCAGCGCGTGCCCCTGCAGAGGTTCATCGGACGAGACCGGGCCTGCGCACCGGAACGCCAGCTCGGCCAGGGCCTGCCCGGGGGCCCGGACGGTGCAGCCGGCGAGCGCCGAGCACACATGTGCGAGTAGCTGGGTGGCGTCCAGGTCGGTCGGCATGACGCAGTCCAGGGCGATGATGTGCGAGTCGACGTCGACCGCCACCACACCGGTGCCGATGGTGCGGGCCACGGCCCGACCGAGCGCGGCCAGCAGGATCTTGCCGTTGAGAACGCCCAGGTGGGCGGCGGCGCCGTCGAGTTCGGCGCTGAGCAATGCCGACATCGGCACGGACATCTGGTGCAGGTCCGACCCGGCGGGAACACCGTCGACGTCGTGGTCGGCCAGCGCCAGAGAGGAGGCGATGTCGTGCGCCTGCCCGACAACGAGGTCGAAGCCCGACGCCGCGAAGTCGTCGACGTAGATCCGGTCCTGGAATAGCGGAGCAACCATGCAGCCGAGAATACAATGCGTGTCCCAAAATTGGGACATCACTCCCGAAAGTCTGACACCCCTGTCAATTAAGAAGATGGTGTCCGCTGTTCGGTTGCTAGCGCCCAAAGCCGGGATAACGCTATTGTTTGTGGGTGCCACGGACAGATGAGAACGGCAGACAGCTGAAAGCCCTGCTCGACTACCTCCTGGACGGGGACGTCGAAGCCAAGGACATCTACGACGCGCTGGACATCTCCAGCAGCACCTACTACCGGCGGATCAAAGAGAGCAGCTATCCCGACGCGGAGGAGTTGCGCCAGGTTGCCGACCGCTTCGCCTTGAGCTACCCCGATCTTCAGATCCGATTCGGCCTCATGAGCAGGCAAGAGGTGTGGAACTACATCGAATCCACGCCCTTCACCGTGACCGCCGTCCAGGATGCGGTCCGCGTGCAGACCGAACCGCAGCAACAGACCAGGCGTCCGAAACTCTCCGAATTGACGCCACGTAGCGACGCGCCGCCGCTGTAAGCAGTACTATTTGCTGGCAGGAAGTCAGCTCACAGGCCTCGAAGGCGACGCACGATGGAACTCACCGTACTGATTGCGATCACACTGTTGTGTATCGCGTGGAGTCTGTGGATTCGCCGTGTGACGTGGTCGTGCCGCTGGGAGGTCGCGGCCACCCTGAACATCGCGCTGCAGGGCGGTGCGATCCTGCTGATGTCGCCGTTGGCCTCGGAAACCCTGGGCAAGGCGCTGCACTCGGTGACCGGGATGTGGAATCTCGAAGACTTCGTCGGCCACGACATGTACATCGTCGCGGCCTCGGCCATCGTCTACAACGCTGTCGGCCGCCTGCAGGACGATCACCAGATGCAGCGCGCCTTCCGGCAGTACGTCGAGCTGCCCGCCACCCTGTGCATCCCGCTGCTGCTCGCCGCCTTCTCGCTGAGCAGCGCGCACGACGTGTACGCCCGGGACTTCTTCGCCTCCCCCACCGACAGCTGGCTGAGCCTCTACTGGGTGATGCTGTGCGGCATGCTGATCTATCTGCTCGGCTACGGTGCGCGCGCCCTGCTGGTGCTCCGCAAGGACCCGCGCTCGCGGCGGATCGCCAACGTCTACCTGGTCGCCTGCGCCAGCGGCATCATCGCGTGCATCATCAGGATCATGTCGGCGATCTTCCCGGCATTCCTGGCATGGGAACGCGGCGTCTTCGTGTGGATCTTCGCGTGCGCCTGCGGCGCCGGTTTCGCGCTGTCCTCGGCGCACTCCTGGCGGATCAAGACGAGATGGTTCTCCAAGGTCGACCGCTGAGACGTCCCAGCCCGTCCGGGACCACATACACTGCGACCTGATGAAAATCGTTGTGGCAGTCCACGGCACACGTGGCGATGTCGAACCCTGCACCGCTGTCGCCCGCGAACTCCGCGACCGCGGCCATCAGGTGCAGATGGCGGTCCCGCCGAACCTGATCGGCTTCGTCGCGTCCATCGGCTTCACCGATGCGGTGCCCTACGGCGTCGACTCCCAGAAACAGGTCGAAAGCGACGCATTCCAGAACTACTGGCAGTTCCACAACCCGCTGACCGTCGCCCGCAAGGCCATCGACTACTACACCGCGGGTTGGACCGAGATGAACGCGGCGCTGACCGACCTGGCCGCCGATGCCGACATCATCCTCACCGGCACCACCTATCAGGAGGTGGCCGCCAATGTCGCCGAACGCTACGGCATCCCCCTGGCGGCCCTGCACTACTTCCCGAACCGGCCCAACAGCCAGCTCATCCCGGTGCCGGCCCCGCGCTGGGTCGCGAAATCCGGGTTCGCGGTCATCGAGTGGGGTTTGTGGCGCGTCTCCAAGAAGGCCGAGGACGAGCAGCGCGCCACGCTAGGCCTACCCAAGACCGGCGTCCGGTCCGCCAAGCGCGTCGTCGACAACGGGACACTGGAGATCCAGGCCTACGACGAGATGTTCTACCCGGGGCTCTCCGCGGAATGGAACGGCAGCCGGGCCTTCACCGGCGCCATCACGCTGGGCCTGCAGACCGAGACCGATGACGAGGTGACCTCGTGGATCGCCTCGGGCAAGCCGCCCATCTACTTCGGCTTCGGCAGCATGCCGGTGCGATCCCCGGTCGAAGCGGTCACCATGATCACCGAGGTGTGTGCCGAACTCGGTGAACGCGCGCTGATCAGTTCGGGGGTCTGGGAACTCGACGCCATGCCCCACGCCGAACACGTCAAGCTGGTCGGTGCGGTGAACCATGCCGCGGTGTTCCCGACCTGCCGCGCGGTCGTCCACCACGGCGGCGCGGGCACCACCGCCGCGGGCGCACGCGCCGGCGTGCCGACCCTGGTGCTGTGGGTGTCCGCCGACCAGCCCGTCTGGGCGCGGCAGGTCAAGAAGCTGAGAATCGGTACGTCCCAGCGCTTCACCAGGATCACGAAGAAATCGCTGACCGAGGCGCTGCGCACCGTACTGGACCCCGAGGTGGTGGCGCGGGCCCGCGATTTCGCGACCCGGCTGGCCACTCCCGAGCAGAGCGTCACCATGGCCGCCGATCTGATCGAGCAGAAGGTGAAGGCCGGGGCGGTCTAGTTCGCGGGACCCTCGACGGTGCCCGCCAGCCCGAAATCGGCGAGCACCTTGAACACCACCTCGCGCAGGGCCTCCTTGGAGTTGTGCCGGCCCACCGACCACGAGCTGACCGACACCGCCACCCGGCCGCGTGACCGGCAGCCACCCAGCACCAACTGCCCGCCGATCCGGTTCAGCACCCGGCTGGTGATCTGCGGTTCCGCACCGCGCATCATCACGTAGTCGGCATCGGTCCCGTCGGGCCGGCTGAACGCCGGGCCCAGCTCACCCATGTTGGAGCAGCCGATGGGGCTGTTCACCGACAGCACCATGCCCTCCAGCCGGCGCAGCACCACGCGCGGGGTCAGCGGGGTCAACGGCAGCGGGCCGGTCATCCGTACCGAGGTTTCGGCCGACTCCGACAACGCCTTCTTCATGTCCGATCGCACCACGCTCAGATCCGTCAGAACCTGGTCGGGGTCGGCCGTCATCGTCGCCGCCACCAGCGCATTGGCCCGGGTGTCGCCCTCGGATCGCTCGCTGACCGGCCAGGACAGGTTCACCCGGCCGTCGGCACCGACGCGGCCCAGCAGCTGACCCAACCGGGCGGCCATCCCACAGAACAGCGAATTGCTGGTGCCGCCGAGGCGCTGGGCGCAGTCATCCCAGTGCTGCGCATCGACGAACACGACGACCGACGGGGCGACCATCGGCACGTCGTCGCCCGGCGGAACATCGCCGGCGGCCTTGAACGAGGTCGCCAACTCTTCGCGCTCGGCCCGTGCCACCCGCACCGATGCCGCCACCGCGGCGGCCATCTCCGGGACCGCGGCCAGCGTCTGCCGGGCATCCTGGGCCAGCGCCGCACGCCGTGTCCGGGATCGCGGTGGCGGATATCCGAGGTCGCGGTCGACACCGTTGACGGCATCGGTGACCGCGATGACCAGACCGTGGCCGTCGGCGATCGAATGCGAGACGACCAGGCTGACCGCCGCCGCTCCGTCGGTCAATGGCTGTACCGCCAGCCGCCAGCCGGGGCCGTGTTCCGGATCGATCGGTGTGCCCAGGCACTTGTCGGCCCAGTTCCACACGTCGGCGCGCGGACGTTCCTGCGCCGAGAGGTCGAGGGACTGCGGGTCGGCGTCGGCCACCCAGCGGTGCCGGCCGAACGGCAGCGCCGACCGCTCGATCCGACGTCCGAACAGTCCCTTGGCCAGATTGCGGCGGAATCGGCGCAATCCGTCCATATCGACCCCGCGGTCATACACCCAGACGGCCTGCACGATGGGCCCACGACCGAGTGCCCGTAGGCCGAGGAAGGACCCCTGGTCGATGTAGGCGAGGGTGTTGTCCACCCCCACATCGTAATTGCGCTCGTTCACCCGATCAGCCGGCGCGCACGTCAGGCCGTGGGCACCTTGTCGTCCAGCCGCGAGAACTCCTGCTTGTTGTACTTCTCCACACAGGATTGCCTGCGGATCTTGCCGCTGGTCGTGATCGGGATGGCGCCGCGTGGCACCAGCACCAGGTCGGCCGCGGCGATACCGTGCGTCTGCGAGACCGCGGAGGCGACATCCCGCTTGATCGTGAGCAGGTTCTCCACCACGGCCTCTTCGGTCTCGCCGCGCTTCTTGACCTCGATGATCGCCACCAGCTGCTCGCTGCGGTGCCCGTCGACCGCGATCGCCGCGACCCGGCCACCGGTGATCTCCTGGATGGTGGCCTCGATATCGTCGGGATAGTGGTTGCTGCCGCGCACGATCAGCAGATCTTTGATCCGACCGATGATGAACAGCTCGCCGTCGGAAAGGAAGCCGAGATCGCCGGTCCGCAGCCACGGACCCTCCGGCGTGCCCGCGGTCGGATTCTCGATGCGCCCGCCGAAAGTGTGCTCGGTCTGCTCGTCCTTCTCCCAGTAGCCCAGGCAGTTGTTCTCACCATAGGACCAGATCTCCCCGATACCGCCGGCCGGCACCTCCAGGCGGGTCTCGGCGTCGACGATACGCACCACCGGGTCCTCCGGGTGGCCGTACCCGACCAGCTTGGTACCGCTGCCGTCGGTGGTGCGCTCGGCCAGCCCGGCGGACAGCTTGTCCGGGTCGAAGGCCACCACGCTCGGCGGGCCGGGCACGCCGGTGCCGACGAACAGCGTCGCCTCGGCCAGCCCGTAGGAGGGCCGGATGACCCCCTCGTCGAAGTTGAACTTGGCGAACCGCTGGGAGAAACGCTTCAGGGTGGCCTCGTGCACGCGCTCGGCCCCGCTGTACACCGCGATGACATCGCCGAGGTCGATACCTTCGAGATCCTCGTCGGTGGTCCGGCCGGCCGCCAGTTCGAACGCGAAGTTCGGCCCACCGGTGACCACCCGCGGGAAGCTGCCCATCAGCTGGATCCAGCGCGCGGGCCGGGCCAGGAACGACAGCGGTGTGGTGAACACGGTGCTCCAGCCGCCCAGGATCGGTGCGACGATACCGAGCAGCAGACCCATGTCGTGGTAGAAGGGCAACCAGGACACCACGTGGGCGCCCGAGGGCGGGACCTTGCCGAAATGCGGGAAGAACGCGCACATCATCTGCTCGAAGTTCGAGGTCAGATTCCGGTTGGTCACCATGACGCCGGCCGGGGTGCGGGTGGACCCGGAGGTGTACTGCAGGTACGCAGTCTCCGGCTTCTCCTCGCGGCTGGACAGCGACTTGCGCCGAGCGTCCAGATCCAGGGCGTCGACCTCGATGACCGCGGCCGCCGCCGCGCCATCGTCGGTTTTCGCGTACTCGGCGACGGTCGCGGCGACCGCGGAGGTGGTCAGGATGATCGACGGGGCCGAGTCCTTGATCACCGCGGAGACCCGCTCATCGTGCTGGCCGACCATCGGTACCGACAGCGGCACCGCGATGATGCCTGCCTCCAGCGCGGCCAGGAAGCCGATGACATACTCCATGCCCTGCGGTGCCAGGATGACGGCGCGATCGCCGAGCTGGCCGATGGCGCGCATCTCGACGGCCAGGCTGCGCACGCGCCGGTTCAGCTGCGCCCAGGTCAGGGTGGTGGCCACCCCGTCCCACTCGTGGTCGTAATCCATGAAGGTGTACGCAATGTCCTCGGGCTGGAGGCTCGCGCGTTCGCGGAGCACGCCAATGAGGGAGGTATCGGACATCGGGTATGTGCCTTTCTCAGCCGTGCAAATCGAAATGCAGTATTAAACGAACACGCCGGTCAGATTGAATTCGGCCAGTGTCTCCGCGGTCAGTTCCCGCAGCCGGGTCTTCGTGTTCTCGGCGCCGGACTGATAGGCGACGATGCCGATGATGATCTTGCCACTGATACGTCCAGATACCACGACCAGCTGTCCGTCGCCCTGTTCCAGTTCGCCGCGCGGGGTGGCCTGATCGACGCCGTAGAACGACGTGTACTCGGCTTCGGTGCCGTCCACGCTGGTCAGTACCGGTGGGAGATCACCCATGTTCGAGCACACCACCGGCATGTCATCGGAGGCGATCATCATGTCCGCGACCTTCTTGACCAGACGCTTGGGCACCAGCGGCGTCAGCGGCATCAATTCCAGGATCTCGTCGGGCTGATCCTTGGCCGACTTCAGTGCGTTGCGCAGGATCACCCGGGTGGCGCTGAGATCCTTGGTCACATCGGTCGGATCGACCTTGGCGTTGACCAACGTCATCGCGTTGGCGCGGACGTCGGTTTCGGAGGTGCGGTCGCTGATGGCGATCAGCAGCGACACGTTGCCGTCCGGATTTCGGCGGCCCATCCGCTCACCCAGCTTGGCGCTGATGGCCGCCAGCAGCGAGTAGCCGTTACCGCCCAGTGCCGCGGCGCGGGCATCCCACTCGGCCAGATCGACGTAGGTGGTGATCGCCGGGACGATGACCCGCTCGTCGGGGTTGGCGACCGGCGGGCGTACCGGCTTCGGGGTCGCGGCAGCCTCCTGCCCACCGGCGCGCAGCACTTTGACCGCCTTGCGCGCCGCGCGGCCGATCTCGGGCAGACCGCGAACGGTCTCGCGCAGGTCGGCGGCGATCGCCCGCCCGGTGCGCCGCGACAGCGGCGGCGGGTATCCGATGTCGATGTTGGCGCCCGCCACCGCGGTGCCGACCGCGAGCAGGGCAGCGACACCGTCACCGAGGCAGTGCGAACCCACCACCGAGATGGCGGTCACCCCTTCGGTGAACGACTGCACGGCCATCTGCCAGCCGGGCCCGGTCTCCGGATCGATCGGGACCTGCGCCCACTGGTCGGCCCAGTCACTGATCTGCTCGCGCGGCAACGGGTCGGTGTTGATGTGCAGCGGGGCCGCCGGCCCCAGCGCGGACACCCAGCGGTAGCGCCCGAACGGCAGCGGCGAGCGCTCGACACGGCGGCCGGCCATCCCGTAACCGAAGTTGCGGTGGAACCGCCGCACCGCGTCCATGTCGACGGGATGCTCGTAGACCCACACCACCTTGATCAGCTGAACCCGGCCGGTGGCCCGGTTCGCACGCACCAGCGCCTCGTCCCACAGCGTCAGCCGGTTGCCCACGGCGTCGCCGTTAGTGAACTCCAAAAGACCTGTCCCCCATCACTATTCGATCATGCCGGACAGCTCGAAGGCTGCGAGCGTCTGCCCGAGCTCGGCCTTCAGCCAGGCGGTGGTGTTCTCCGCACCCGGCGCGTAGGCGGCGAAGGTGAGCGTCTCCGTGCCGTTGATCCTGCCCGCGACCACGGTCAGCAGACCACAGCGCTCCTCCAGGGCGTGCCTGGTTGCGACGCGGTCGATACCGCGCAGGAAGACGAAGTCGGCCTCGGTCCCGTCGAGATTGGGCAGGCCCTCGGGAACGTCACCCATATTTGAGCAGGACACCGGCAGCTCGGTGCTGAAGCCGAACGCCACATCGGCCATCTTCCTGACGACCCGTTTCGGGATGAACGGCGTCAGCGGCAGCAGCGCCAGATTCTCGTCGGGCACCTCGCGGGCAACCCGCAGCCCTTCCTTCATCGCCGCGCGCGCCTTGGTGAGATCGGTGGTCACCTTCATAGGGTCGATGGCCAGGTTGACCAGCACCACCGCGTTGGCGCGGGTGTCGCCGTCGCCGGGCAATCTGTCGCCCTGCGGGATGTTGAGCGTCACCATGCCGTCGGGTCCCACGCGCCCGATCTGCCGGGCGAGCGTGGCGACGAACCCGGCGACCAGCGAATGCCCGTTGCCGCCGAGCTCGGCCGCGCGCCGGTCCCAGTCGTCGAGCTTGACGCACACGGTGGCCGACGGGGTGAACACCTGATGATCCGGTCCACTGACGACGGGCTTGGTACCACCGGCCTTCGACAGTTCACCGCGCCGGCGGACCGCCTGCTTGGCGGCCTCGACCAGCGTGCGGCCCACCTCGGGCAGTCCGCGGACGGTGTCGCGCAGATCTGCGCGCAGCGCCTGCCCGCGGGTCCGCGACGCCGGTGGCGGATAGCCGTAGTCGAGGGTACGGCCGTGGATGGCGTTGACCATCGAGGCGAGCGCACCCCCACCGTCGCTCACACAATGCGAGATCACGATGCTGATCGCCGTCGAGCCGTCGATCATCGGGAGCACCCCGACATGCCATGCCGGGCCGAACTCCGGATCCAGCGGCATCGTGGCGCGCTCGTCGATCCAGCGTCCGAGCTCGCTGCGTTCGCGGGGCTCGTCGAAATCCAGGTCCGATTGCGGGCCCAGCGCGGAGACCCAGCGGTGCCTCCCGAAGGGCAGCGCTGAACGCTCGATACGCCGACCGAGCAGACCGTGCCCGATGCACTGGTGGAATCGCCGGACACCATCGAGGTCGACGGGCCGCTCGTAGATCCACACCACCTGCATCACGGCCTCCTGGCCGGTGGCGCGCAGCCCGAGGAACATCGCCTGATCGGTGAAATCGAGCCGGTTATCGGCACGGGTCATCGCTTCGGTACCTCCGATAACGACAACGGCGGTCAGGCCGTCTTGAGGTCCAGGTCGACGGCATCCGCGGCGATGGCGGCGACCGCGACGCTCCGGCCCTCGACGACGCTCAAATACACCGACTTCATTGCCTGGAGGTAGCGCAGCACCGACTCCCGGGCAATCGGGTTGCTCGGGAAGGCGGCGGTCACCGTGGTTTCCTGCTCGACCCGGTTCACCCACATCCCGACCTGATAGGCCGACCGCGAATCGCTGTAGATGGTGCCGTTGAGGCGCTGCCATTCGGCGATCACACCGGGTGACAGCAGACCGGCGTCCAGGTAGGACAGCATCGGCACACCGGATTCCGGCGGGCGCAGGCCGTGCGATTCGGCACCCAGCTCCAGTACCCGCTCGACCGGCACATGGGCCAGGTCCAGACCGCCGTCGAACGACTCCTGGGCAGCGCGAGCGGTGTCGCCGAACGCATCTACCTCGACGGGCACGGTGATCGGGACCAGGCCGGTGAACCAGCCGGTGGTCATGAACTCCGCCGGAGTGCGACGCGTCGTGGTCGGGGTGATGACCCGGTAGGTGTCCGCCCCTGTCAGCGCGGCGTTGGCGATGGCACCGCAGGCGAATACGCCGCCGCTGAAGCGGGCGCCGGCGGTGATGCAGGCCTGCTCGAACTTGTCGCCCTGCTCCTTGTCGAGCAGCTGCACGGTGATGACGTCACCGGTGTAGGCCACCGACGGGTCGCCGAGCGGCAACGGGAACGTGGGCAGGGTGCCGCCGTTGTGCTGCAGGAACTCGATCCAGCTGCGGACCTCCGGCGAGTCGGTGGTCAGCGCGGACACGTATGCGTGCTGCTCGCGGCAGTAGGTGTCATAGCTGCCCGGCTCGGGCAGCTTCAGCGGCGCCGCGCCCTCGACCAGCGTGTTGTACATCATGTGGATCTCGACGAAGGCCAGTCCCATGAACATGGCGTCGGTGTGCACATGGTCGACGCTGATGTAGATGGTGAAGTGATCCTCGCGCTGGATCATCCCGATGTGGAAGCAGTCCCACACCCACGGGCTGGCGGTGGCCAGCACGTGATCGCGCCACTGTGACGCGGTCATCTGGCCGTGCTCGACGGCGGCGAACTTGATGTCCCGCGGGTTGGTCAGGGTGTGGCGCACGATGTTGCCGCTGCCGGCGGCCGCGCCGGCGTCCGTTTCGACGTACTCGAACCAGCTGTGGAAGGTGTCATGCCTGCGCAGGTACGCGTTGATGACATGGGTCATCGCCCGCACATCGCAGCGCCCCGGGATGTCCCAGGAAGGGATGTTCAGTCGGGCCATATCGGTGCCGGAGGACTCGTGCTTCCGATAGGCGAGCAGGTGCTGAGCCTGCTGATAACTCACCGGCACATCGCTGACCGGCGCGTCCTTGACCTTGGCGAGCGTTGACCGGGTCGGATGCCAGGAAGTGACGGCACCGGGTTCGCCGACCCAGTCGTGGATCGGTTTCATCGCAACCACTATTCATCTCCTGCTTCGACGACGTCGGACCGCGGATCGCGCGACGCTGCGCAACCCCTGGTCATGACGGAACCGATACTTCGTCAGGTGCCAGCACATCGCACAGGCGATCGGCCAGCACCCTGATCGTGGAAATATCTGTCGATCCGATACGAATACCTGTCTCCGCTTCGATGCGGGTGCGTACTTCGAGCGTGCCGAGCGAATCCAGTCCGTACTCGGCGAGCGGACGGTCCGGGTCGACCGACCGGCGCAGGATCAAGCTGATCTGCTCGGCGATCATCCGGCGCATCCGCGCCGGCCACTCGTCCCGCGGCAGCTCATGCAACTCTGCAAGGAATGCGCTGCCGGTGTTGCGCTGCCCGGACGATTGGAACGCCTCGGCGAACTTGCTCGTCTGGGCGAACGCGGCCAGCCACGGTGTGCCGACCACGGGCGCGTAACCGCTGTAGGCACGATCGTGCCGCAGGAGGGTCTCGAACGCAAAGGCACCTTCCTCCGGCTCGATGGCGGCCTCGCTACTTTCGGCCAGGGCCGCGCCCGCGCCGATCTCGGCCCACGGGCCCCAGGCGATCGACGTGCTGGGCAGGCTCTGGCTGCGCCGCCAGTGCGTGAACGCGTCCAGCCAGCTGTTGGCCGCGGCGTAGGCGCCCTGGCCCGGTGAACCGACCAGCGCGGCCGCCGAGGAGAACACGCAGAACCAGTCCAGGGTCTGCTTGGCGGTCGCGCGGTGCAGGTTCAGCGCGCCGTATACCTTGGGCGCCCAGTCGCGTTCCACCAGGTCATCGGTGATGTTCGGGATTGCGGCGTCCTCGATGACGGCCGCGCCGTGCAGCACACCACGCAGCGGCAGGCCGGTGGCGCAGGCCGCCACCACCAGTCGTTCGGCGGTATCCGGCTCGGCGATGTCCCCGAGTTCGACCTCGACTTCGGTGCCGGAGTGACGGATCCGCTCGACGACCTCCTTGGCGGCGGTCGAAGGAGCCGACCGGCCGTTCAGGATGATCCGGCCGGCGCCGGAGTCGGCGAGCTTCTCGGCCAGGAACAGACCGAGGCCACCCAGACCGCCGGTGACGACGTAGGCGCCGTCGCGACGGACCGCCTGCGCCTCCTCGGGCGGCACGACCGCGTTGATCTGACCGCCGTGCGGGATATCGAGGACCAGCTTGCCGGTGTGCTCGGCGGCGCCCATCACGCGGATGGCGGTGGCGCCGTCCTCGAGCGGGTAGTGCGTCGTCTCGGGCAACGGCAGCACTCCGTCGGCGATCTGCTGGTAGCAGACCTCCAGCAGGCGTCGAAGGGTGTCCGAATTGGTCAGCGACAGCAGCGCCAGATCCACCGCGTAGAACGACAGATTGCGCCGGAACGGGAACAGCCCCATCCGGGTGTCGCCGTAGATGTCACGCTTGCCGATCTCGACGAACCGGCCGCCGAAGGACAGCAGTTCCAGGCCGGCCTTCTGCGCCGCTCCGGTCAGCGAGTTCAGCACGATGTCCACGCCGTATCCGTCGGTGTCCCGACGGATCTCATCGGCGAAATCGGTGCTGCGCGAATCGTAGACGTGCTCGATCCCCATGCCCCGCAACAGTTCCCGCCGAGCCTCACTACCGGCGGTGGCGTAGATCTCGGCGCCGGCGGCACGCGCGATGGCGATCGCCGCCTGCCCGACCCCGCCGGTGGCGGAGTGGATGAGCACCTTGTCGCCGGCGCTGACGCGGGCCAGGTCGTGCAGGCTGTACCAGGCGGTGGCGTGCGCGCTGGGCACCGCGGCCGCCCGATTCGTCGGCAATCCCGGCGGCAGCGTGACCGCCAGATTGGCATCGCAGGTCACGAAGGTCGCCCAGGCGCCGTCGGCGGAGATGCCGCCGACCCGGTCGCCCACCTTGTGGCCGGTGACACCCGGGCCGACGGCGGTGACCACACCGGCGAAGTCCGCCCCCAGCTTGGGCATCCGGCCCTCGAAGCTGGGGTACTTGCCGAACGCCACCAGGACGTCGGCGAAATTCAGGTTGGATGCGGTGACCGAGACCTCGATCTGGCCGGGCCCGGGCGCGACCCGCTCGAAGGCGGCCAGCTCAAGGGACTGGATGTCACCGGGTACGCGGATCTGCAGCCGCATACCGTCGCGCGCCGGGTTGACGACCGTGGTGCGCCGTTCCTCCGGGCGCAGCGGGCCGGGAACCAGGCGGGCGACGTACCACTCGCTGCCGCGCCATGCCGTCTCGTCCTCATCACTGCCGGACACCAGCTGCGCGGCGATCTGCGCGGCGTCGGTGTAGTCGTCGACGTCGATCTGAGCGGTCTTCAGCTGCGGGAACTCGGTGCCGATGACCCGCACCAGACCCCGCAGACCGGCTTCGTCGAGGTTGGCGGAGTCATCGGAGAGCACGGTCTGGGCGTTGCGGGTCAGCACATGCAGCCGCGGCGCCTCCCCCGGCGTCTCGGGCAGCTCGCGCACGATCTTCACCAGGTGGCGCACATTGTCGCCGCCCCGCACACCGGACTGCTCATCGGTGACACCGTGCCGCGGCGGGGTGACCACCAGGACGTCGCCGAACTGCTGCGCCGCCAACTGCTCACGCAGCCGCGCGGCGTGCGCATCGTGGTCGGAGTGCTGGGGCCACACCATGGTGGTGACATCGATGTCGTGGCTCTTGAGCGCGTCGGCCAGCTTGGTGGCCAACAGATCAGCCGCATCGGAGGTACTGATCAGCAGCCAGCGACCGGCGTCGCGGTAATCCACCTCGGGCAGATCCTGCTGGCGCCACTCGATGGTCAGCAGCCGGTCACTGAAGGTGCGGTCGCGCTGGCCGCTGTCGGAGACACCGGTGCCGACCCGCAGGCCACCGACGGACAGCAGCACAGCCCCGTTCTCGTCGAGCAGGTCGAGGTCCACCTCGACGGCGGCCGCGGTGACGCTGACGATGCGGGCGTAGCAGTAATGCGCGTTGCGGGTGGAAGCGTAGGTGCGCAACCGCCGCACACCGAGCGGCAGCATCAGGGTGCCGGTGGTGTCGCTGCGCAGCACCGGATGGGCACCGACGGCCTGGAAGCAGGCGTCCAGGAGCGCGGGGTGCACCCCGTAGGCGCCCTGCTGGGAGCGGATCGATCCGGGCAGCGCCACCTCGGCGAGCACCGAGTCCGACGGACCGTCGGATTGGTCACGGTCGCTGTCGTCGCTGACGTTGACGGCCACCAGACCGGCGAAGGCCGGGCCGTACTGGACGCCGCGCTGGTTGTACCAGCCGCGCATCTCGGCACCGTCCACCCGCAGCGGGTGGGCCGCGATGACGGCGTCGATGTCCAGCGTGGCGGGCGCGCTCTCGTCCTCGCCGGCGCGCAGCGTGGCGGAGGCCCGCTTGACCTGCTCGCCCTCCAGGTAGGTCTCCACGGCGAAGTCCGCACTTCCGGTCCCGGTGACCGTGGCGGCCGCGGAGACCTCGGTGTTCTCCTCCAGGAGCAGGAGTTGATCGAAGGTGATGTCGTGCACCTCGCCGGTATCGCCGTGGACGGTACGCGCGGCGGCCAGCGCCATCTCGCAGTACGCGGCACCGGGCAGGGCGGCGACGTTGTGCACCTGATGGTCGCCCAGCCAGGGCTGAGTCTCCGTGCCGACATCTGCCTGCCAGGCGTGACGTTCGGGCTCCTCGGGCAGCCGCACGTGCGCACCCAGCAGCGGATGCACGGCGATGGTGGCGCCGCCGGGCGCCAGCTCGTGCGGATCGCGCACCAGCATGAGCTCGCGGTGCGTCCAGCTCGGCAGCGGTGCGTCGACCAGGTTGCCGGACGGGTACAGGACCGAGAAATCGATGTGGGCACCCGCGTTGTGCAGGTCGGCGAGCACGGCGCGCAGCCCGTACGGCAGTTCCTGTTCGCGGCGCACACTGGCCAGCGCGGCATGGCTGATGTCCAGGCTGCTGGCCGTCTGGTCGACGGCGTGGGTCAGCAGCGGGTGCGGGGACAGCTCGGTGAACACCCGGTAGCCGTCTTCGAGTGCGGCCTGCACGGCGGCCGCGAAGCGCACCGCGTGGCGCAGGTTGTCGACCCAGTAGTCGGCATCCCAGTCGGCGATGTCGCGGGGGTCGTACAGCGTTGCCGAGTAGTACTCGACGTTCGGCTCGGACGGCTCCAGATCCTCCAGCGCGTCGGCCAGGTCATCGAGGATCGGATCCACCTGCGGCGAATGCGAGGCCACGTCCACGGCGACCTCGCGCGCCATCACGTCGCGGCTCTCCCAGTCGGCAACCAGCTCGCGGATCGACTCCTTGGCGCCACCCACGACGGTCGACTTGGGCGACGCGACCACCGACAGCACCACGTCGTTGATACCGCGTGCGGCCAGCTCCGAGAGCACCTGCTGGGCGGGCAACTCCACCGAGGCCATCGCACCGGAACCGGCGATGGTGGCCATCAGCTTGGAGCGCCGGCAGATCACCTTGACACCGTCTTCGAGGGTGAGCACGCCGGAGACCACGGCTGCGGCGACCTCGCCCATCGAGTGGCCGATCACCGCGCCGGGCAGCACGCCGTAGGCCTTCAACGTCGCGGCCAGCGCCACCTGCATGGTGAACACGGTCGGCTGCACCTTGTCGATACCGGTGACGGTGACCGAGGCGCGCAGCTCCTCGGTGACCGAGAAGCCGGACTCGGCGGCGATCAGCGGTTCGATCTCGGCGACGGCCGCCGCGAAGGCGGGTTCGCTCGTGAGCAGTCCGGCGCCCATGGCCGCCCACTGCGAGCCCTGGCCGGAGAACACCATCACCGGGCCGCGGTCGTCCTTGGCCACCGCGCCCTGATACGGCGTCTCGCCGTCGGCGACCTCGCGCAGTGCCGCGACGAGGGTGGCGTGATCGTGGGCCAGCACCGTGGTGCGCACCGGGCGGTGCGCACGGCGCCGGGCCAGGGTGTAGGCCAGGTCGTGCAGATTCAGGGTGTCGGCGCGCTCGGTGACCCAGTCGGCCAGCCGGCCGGCGGTGCTACGCAGGCCCTCCGCCGACGTCGACGACAGCACGAAGATCTGCGGGCCGTCGGCCCCGGTGTCCGCCGCGGCGGCGACGGGGGCCTCTTCGAGGATCGCGTGCACATTCGTGCCGGACAGACCGTAGGCGGACACCGCGGCGCGCCGGGGCTGCTCGCCGGCCGGCCACGCGGTGGCGGCCGTGGGCACGTACAGGTCGGTCTTGATGCTCGCCAGCTCGTCGGGCAGCCGGCTGAAGTGGATGTTGGGCGGCACGGTGGCGTGCTGCAGCGCAAGCACGCTCTTGATCAGTCCGATGGCTCCCGAGGCGGACTGGGAGTGGCCGAAGTTGGTCTTGCACGAGCCCAGTGCGACCGGGCCGGCGCCGCCGTAGACCGCGGCGAGGCTGGAGTACTCGATCGGGTCACCGACCGGGGTGCCGGTGCCGTGCGCCTCGATCAGGCCGACGGTCTGCGCATCCACCGCGCCGACCGCCAGCGCCTCCTGGTAGACGGCGACCTGCGCGTCACGGGACGGGGTCGCGATGTTGACGGTGTGGCCGTCCTGGTTGGCGGCGGTGCCGCGGACGACCGCGAGAACCCGGTCACCGTCGCGCTGGGCATCGGCGAGCCGCTTGAGCAGCACCACTCCGACGGCCTCACCGGGGACGAATCCGTCGGCTGCGGCGTCGAAGGCATGGCAGTGTCCGGTGGGCGAGAGCATGCCCTGGGCCGAACCCGAGGACAATTTGCGGGGCTCCAGCACGATCGTCACGCCACCGGCGAGCACCAGATCGCTCTCGCCCTCGTGCAGGCTTCTGGCTCCCATGTGCAGCGCCAGCAGGCCCGAGGAGCAGGCGGAGTCCACCGAGGAGGCCGGGCCACGCAGACCGAGGTGATACGAGATACGCCCGGAGGCCAGGCTGAAGTTGTTGCCGGTGAAGCCGTAGGGACCCTCGATGGCATGGGCGTCGGCGGCGACCAGTTGGTAATCGCCATGGGTCAGGCCCATGAACACACCGGTGCGCGAACCCTCCAGGGACGCCGGATCGACGCCGGCGTGCTCGATCGCTTCCCACGCCGTTTCCAGCAGCAGCCGGTGCTGCGGATCGACGGCGGTGGCCTCCCGATCGCTGATACCGAAGAAGTCGGCGTCGAAGCCCGCTACGTCGTCGAGGAAGGCGCCCCATTTGGACACCGAGCGACCGGGGACTCCGGGCTCGGGGTCGTAGTACTCGTCGGCATCCCAGCGGCTCTCCGGGATCGTGGTGACGAGGTCCTGACCCTTGAGCAGCGCCTGCCACATCTGGTCAGGTGAGTCGATTCCGCCAGGCAATCGGCACGCCATCCCGATGACGGCGACCGCTGTGACAGGTGTCTCAACCACGTAGTTCAAACCTCTTCCAGGCGGGTACTGCAAGACTGAGCAAGCAAATCTGCGGCGTGTGGACTACCTTGGGCGCCTTTGCGCGCAGGCCCTGTTTCCTTTCCCGCACCTCGCTGAGACTCGTCCGTGAGTCGGTAGCGTAGTCGTCTCCGTTGACGATGGCGTTAAAAACTGAGCAAATCCACTGAGGACTCTACAGCTTCTAGTGCCGCGAGGCGCAGGCTACACCAGCTACATCCTCGACATCCAGCAACTTCCCGATAGTGCCGCAACCTGCGGATCCATTGTCTTATTGACGTTTTAGTAAATGTGATGCGGCTCACCTTGTCAAGCCGGGTATTAGCCAGAGCTCAGTTCAGCAAACAAGTTCGGCAAACTTATCAATTGCCGCGACGGCGCACTCGAGGCGCGCCGAGACGTCCAGCCAACTCACAAATTGATCCACATAGGGCCTCTAGCACTGGAAACACCCGTAACAACTACCCCAGAGTAAGTACGGACACGGGCCCGGTGGGCGCTCAGGCGGCGCCGGCGGCCGGTCGGAAAACTCCTATGGCAATTCAAAGACGTGTAACGGAAACCGCACACGCGGGCGCGTTGACCATTCCCGGCGTGGTCGGCTGGATTTCGGGTTCGGGACACCTTCCACATGATTGGCACAGCCAACGTTCAGGGGCCGTAGCAATATCATGCGACCGGCGGTACCACCTGCATATTTGCGGGAGCAAGCAAAACTTCGGGCAACCGAAATCGCCCTCGGCGCAGCCCGTCAGACGGCCGCGGCGGAGGGCCCCGCGAAGGCCGTTCCGAGCCGCGGGATGGCCTCGAATCCGCGGTCCCGAGCACGCGCCGCGCCGCGCCGGATGAGCGCGGCGGTGGCCACGAAGCCCGCCTGGTCAGCCAACACGAGCGGGGTCAGCAGGCGGTTGTGCACGTACCCGAAGGCCAATCCGGTGGCCGGATCGGCCCAGCCGAGCGAGCCTCCCAGGCCGACGTGCCCGAAGCCCGGCAGCATGCCGGGAAAGGGCAGCGAGTGGTAGCCGAGATGGAAGGCCATCGGTAGCACGATCGAGCCGTCCGGATGCAGACTGCGCGGCCCGGTCAGGCCGGCCACCAGCTCTCGGGAGAGGAACCGGTTGCCGTCGAGGTCTCCCCCGTTGGCGATCGCGCCGTACATCCGGGCCAGGGCGCGCGCCGTCGCGACACCGTTGGCCGATGCCATCTCGCTGTCCAGCAGTGGCGTATCGCCCTGCACCATCGACTTCATCCCCGGGAAGTACAGCGCTCCCAGACCGCCGGACCACGGCAGCGCGGCCAGATGCGGCGCCACCGCGTTGAAGATCGGGTTCTGCAGGTGCCGCTGCGGGCCGATGATCTGCGCCGGCTGCGTCGGCGCCGCCACCGGCGGACGGCCGAGATGCACACCGTCGACGTCGAGCGGTGCCGCCAGTTCCCGGCGGAACAGCTCCCGCATGCCGAGGCCGGTCACCGACCGGGCCAGGCCGGAGACCAGCCAGCCGTAGGTCACCGCGTGGTAGGCCGGGCGCCCCCGCAGCAGACCGGCCGGTGCGGCGGCGATTCGCTCCTCCATCCCGGTGTGGTCGAGCAGATCCGCTCTGCTGACTCCGTTGAGCTGGGACAGGCCGGCCCGGTGCCGTAACACCTCGCGCACCGTGATGGCGGCCTTACCGTTGGCGCCGAATTCGGGCCAGTACTCCGCCATGGGGGCGTCGTAGTCGATGAGCCCGCGGTCCACGAGCCGGTGGATGACGGTCGAGGCCATCCCCTTCGTCGCGGAGAACACCATCGCGCCGGTGTCCGCGCTCCAGTGCTGCCTGCCCTTCCGATCGGCCCACCCGGTCCACACGTCGACGACGGGGACGCCGTCCAGATAGACCGACAGCGCACCGCCACCGAATCGGGGATGCCCGAAGAGCTTGCCGAACGCCGATACCGCGCATGCGAAGTTGGGGTCCGCCGCACCCTGGATCCCGCGGGGCAACGCATTGCCATCGGGGATCGCCGCGCTATTGCCGATCTCGGTGGGCGCCGCGCTGCGCTCACCATCTATCGCGTAGGTCACAGTCAAACCAATTTACCTCGCCGTCTGGCTAACTAGCGAGGGGCGTTACCTATCCGTAAGACCAGGGGGGTTCCCAAAACGGTAACCTTGCCCAGCTCACCCGTCTGCGGCGTCGAGGATCTGCTGGGCCGCCAGCGCCGGGGTCAGCTCGCCATCGCGCACCTGACGCTCCAGCTCGGAACGGATGCGCTTGACCTCGGGATTGCCGAGCACCCGGTCCAGCACCGTGTCGCGGACCATTGCCCACGTCCAGTTCACCTGCTGCTGACGACGACGAGCGTCGAACTCCCCCGCATCGGTCAGTACCTTGCGGTGCTTCTCGACGGTCTCCCACAGCTCGGCCAAACCATCGCCGGTCAAGGCGCTCATGGTGAGAACCGGTGGCCGCCAAAGAGTTTCGCGCGGGTAGATGAGGCGCAGCGCGCCCGTCAGTTCACGCGCGGCGGCCTTCGCCTCGACGGCATGCTCGCCGTCGGCCTTGTTGACCACCACCACATCGGCGAGCTCGAGAACGCCCTTCTTGATGCCCTGCAGCTGATCGCCGGTCCGGGCCAGGGTCAGGAACACGAAGGTGTCCACCATGTCGGACACCGTCACCTCGGACTGCCCCACCCCCACCGTCTCGACGAGGATCACATCGAAGCCGGCCGCCTCCAGCAGCACGATCGTCTCCCGCGTCGCGCGGGCCACACCGCCCAGGGTGCCCGAGGTCGGCGACGGTCGGATATAGGCGTCCGGGTGCACAGCAAGCTTGGCCATCCGGGTTTTGTCGCCGAGGATCGATCCGCCGGTGCGGGTCGAGGAGGGATCGACCGCCAGCACGGCCACCCGGTGCCCGGCCTCGATCAGGTGCATACCGAGCGCCTCGATGGTCGTCGACTTCCCGACACCCGGCACACCGGTGATGCCGACGTGGACGGCACCACCCGCTTCGGGCATCAGCTCCAGCAGCAGCTCCTGGGCCTGCCGCCGGTGATCGGCGCGCGTCGACTCGACGAGGGTGATCGCCCGCGCCAGGCCGGAACGGTCACCGCCGCGCACCGCCGCGGCCAGTTCGGCCACTGAAGGGCTCATCTAGCTCAGGGTGTAGCCGAGTCGGTCGGCGAGCTTGTGCAGCAGACCGATGGCGGCATCGGCGATCACGGTGCCCGGCGGGAAGATCGCGGTCGCGCCGGCCGCGTAGAGCTCGTCGAAGTCACCAGGGGGGATCACGCCGCCGACGACCACCATGATGTCGGGACGACCGACCTCGGCCAGTGCGTCGCGCAGGGCAGGCACCAGCGTCAGGTGGCCGGCGGCCAGCGAGGACACCCCGACGACGTGCACGTCGTTGTCGGCGGCCTGGCGCGCCACCTCGTCGGGGGTGGAGAACAGCGAGCCGACGTCCACGTCGAAACCGATGTCGGCGAAGGCGGTGGCGATCACCTTCTGGCCGCGGTCGTGACCGTCCTGGCCCATCTTGGCGACCAGGATGCGGGGCCGGCGGCCATCGGCGTCGGCGAAACGCTCCACCAGATCCGTTGCGGTAGCCACATTCCCAGCCTTCCCGACCTCATCGCGGTAGACCCCGGCAATGGTGCGGATCTCGGCCTGATGCCGGCCGTACACCTTCTCCAGGGCGTCGGAGATCTCGCCGACGGTGGCGTGCACGCGGGCGGCGTTGATGGCCAGCGCCATCAGATTGTTGTCCAGCCCGTCGGCGCCCGCGACACCGGTGGCCGCTGCGGCACGGGTCAGTTCGGCCAGTGCCGCCTGGGTCGCCGCCTCGTCGCGGTCGGCGCGCAGTTGCGCCAGCTTGGCCAGCTGCTCGCTGCGCACCCGGCTGTTCTCGACCTTGAGGACCTCGATCTCCTGATCCTCGGCCACCGCGTACTTGTTGATGCCGATGACCGGCTGCGCACCGGAATCGATGCGCGCCTGGGTGCGCGCAGCTGCCTCTTCGATGCGCAGCTTCGGGATGCCCTCACCGATGGCCTGGGCCATGCCGCCGTACTCGGCGACCTCCTTGAGGTGGGCGCGGGCCTTCTCGGCGAGCTGATGGGTCAGCCACTCCACGTAGTACGAACCGCCCCACGGGTCGATCGGCCGGGTGGTGCCGGACTCCTGCTGCAGCAGCAGCTGGGTGTTGCGGGCGATGCGCGCCGAGAAGTCGGTCGGCAGCGCCAGCGCCTCGTCGAGGGCGTTGGTGTGCAGCGACTGGGTGTGGCCCTGGGTGGCGGCCATCGCCTCGATACAGGTGCGTGCCACGTTGTTGAACGGGTCCTGAGCGGTCAGCGACCAGCCCGAGGTCTGCGAATGGGTGCGCAGGGACTGGGATTTGGCGCTCTTCGGGTCGAACTGCGCGACCAGCTCGCTCCACAGCAGCCGGCCGGCGCGCAGTTTGGCGACCTCCATGAAGAAGTTCATCCCGATGCCCCAGAAGAAGGACAGCCGGGGCGCGAACTTGTCGATGTCCAGCCCGGCGTCCAGCCCGGCCTTGATGTACTCGACACCGTCGGCCAGCGTGTAGGCGAGTTCCAGATCGGCCGTGGCACCGGCCTCCTGGATGTGATAGCCCGAGATCGAGATGCTGTTGTACTTCGGCATCTTGGCGCTGGTGTAGCCGAAGATGTCGGAGATGATCCGCATGGAAGGTTTCGGCGGATAGATGTAGGTGTTGCGGACCATGAACTCCTTGAGGATGTCGTTCTGGATGGTCCCGGCCAGCTTCTCCGGCGGTACGCCCTGTTCCTCGGCGGCGGCGACGTAGAGCGCGAGGATCGGCAGCACCGCACCGTTCATCGTCATCGACACCGAGACGCTGCCCAGATCGATCCCGTCGAACAGCTGGCGCATGTCCAGGATCGAGTCGATGGCCACACCGGCCATCCCGACATCGCCGGCGACCCGGGGATGGTCGGAGTCATAGCCGCGGTGGGTGGCCAGGTCGAAGGCCACCGACAGACCCTTCTGGCCGGCGGCCAGGTTACGCCGGTAGAACGCATTCGACTCGGCGGCGGTGGAGAACCCGGCGTACTGCCGGATGGTCCACGGCTGGTTGACATACATCGTCGGATACGGACCTCGGATGAACGGCGGCTCGCCCGGGAAGCTGTCCAGCGGGTAACCGGCCGCCACCGCATCATCGCGATCGGCACCGATGAACACCGGTTTGACGTCGATGCCCTCCGGGGTCGACCACACCAGCTGCTCGGCGGTGTAGCCGTGCGCGGCCGCGGCGATGCCGATCTGCTCGGTCACCGCACCGGGCGTCGGTGTCGGGCCGGTGCCGCCGTGCAGCGGTACGTCGGCGAAGCTACCGAGGACGGGTTTCGTGGCGGTCATATCAGGCCCCCAAACGGGTGAGCAGGGTCGCCAGCGCCTCGACGGCGTTGATCTTCGCGGTCAGGTATTCGTCGGGGCGGGCGGCAGCATCACCGATCGCCTTCTCCGGCCCGGCGAGATAGATGTGTGCCACCCCGGCATCGCGTGCTGCGGCGACGACGGCTTCCGCCTCGCTGCCGTACCGGGCGTCGGTGCCGCAGACCACCACCGCGCGGCGGCCGTCGACGGCCGCCGCGACCGCGGCCGCGTCCACCGTGCCGGGGTTGACGGTGTCGATGCCGCCGGAGGCCAGCAGGTTCGACGCGAAGGTGGTCCGGATGTTGTGTTCGGCGAGCGGGCCCAGCGGGAGCAGCACCGCCTCGGGCCGTTTCCCGTGCTCGGCCAGGTAGGCATCCGACCGGTCCCGCAATGCCTCGAAACCGGACGCGTAGCGCACGATGCCTGCGGCTTCGCCGGTGTGCGGCAGCGGCTTCTCCCCCAGGTTCGGGAACTCGTTGACACCGGTGAGCGAGGTACGGCGGTGCGCGATGTCGTCGGCGCGCTGGTCCCGCACCGCGGCGATCTGCTCGGCGAGGTGATCGCGGGCCGCCTCGAATCCGCCACGCGACTCAAGCTCTTGGAAATGCGCCCAGGCCTGTTCTGCCAGCTGCGCCGTCAGGTCCTCGACGAACCACGAACCGGCCGACGGGTCGAGCACCCGGCCCAGGTGGGATTCCTCCAGCAACAACAGCTGGGTGTTGCGGGCCATGCGTCGGGTGAAACTGGTTGCGGTACCGGGCAGTCCACCGGGAATGGCGGCATCGAATGGCGCCACCAGGACGGTGTCGGCACCACCGACACCGGCGGCGAACGCGGCCAGCGTGGTGCGCAGCATGTTCACCCACGGATCGCGCTGGCTCATCATCGGCGCCGAGGAGACCGCGTGCACCACTGCGGCACCCGCCGCACCGTCACCGGCGACCTCGGCCACCCGAGCCCACAGCCGGCGCGCGGCGCGCAGTTTGGCGATCGTCATGAACTGGTCGTCGTCGGCGGCGAAGCGGAAGCTGACATGGCGCAGGGCGTCGGACACCGGCACACCGGCCTCCGTCAGCAGGCGCAGGTAACTCACGCCGGCCGCGACGGCCCCGGCGAGCTCCCAGGACGCGCTGGCACCGAGGTTGTGCAGGGCGGGGCCGTCGACCGTGACGGCCCGCACCCCGGTCTGACCGGCCGTACGCACGGCGATCGCGGTGACATCGTCGACACTCGCCGCCGCCCGTCCGCTCAGCGGCGCGGTCAGCGGGTCGGCGCCCAGATCCAGCGACAACCGGCCGCGCTGTTCGTCGTCGAAATCGGAGATCAGCGCCAGCACGGCGTCGGCGGCGGCGACGTATTCGGCACCCGCGTCCAGCACCACCGGCACGAGATCGAGGTACACGCCGTCGAGCAGCCGGTCCAGCTCGGCCGGTGCCACCCCAGCGGGCTCGCCCACCCGCAGCACCAACGCGCTGGTGCCCTCGGTCAAGGCCAGCAACAGCGCTCCGTTGGCCTCCGAGGTTCCGGAAGCCGTCACCGGGAACTGCTCGGCGACCTTCCAGCCGCTCAGCACATCGCGGCGCGCATCCCCGCCCCGGGCGAACGGCCACTGCCCGGGCAACGGCGACTCGGGTACCGCGTCGAGTGCGGTGTAGAGCGGCCGGACCGGGAAGCCCTCGTAGGTCGGCGAGTCGAGCAGCCGTTCCGGTTCGGCAGGCAGATCCGCGGCGTCGCGCCGCAGACTCTTCGCCAGCACGCCGGCCACGCCGGAGCGCCAGCGCTCGCGATCCGATTCAATGACGCTCGAGGACACTCGCCGCTCCTGGGTTAAAAAGCGTTGTCTGACTTAGTTAGATTAGCCAGCTGTGACTGGCCTCTTTCACCTGAGGCTAAATGATCGGTATCACGGCAGCGTACGGCGGGCAAAAGCTACTGAGCAGTAGCGTTGTCGGCGGCACCGGCCCCCGCCCCGTAGGGTTGGGAGACGTGAAACCCGTCGTCACCACGTTGCGCACGGTCTGGACCGCAGTGACGTCGACGGCCACCCAATTGCCCCGGCGTCGTGTGGTGGGCATCGCCGCCACAATTGTGATCCTCGTCGCAGTCGCGATTCTGGTGCCGCTGCCGAGTGCGATCCAGCTGCGCGACTGGGCGAGGGCGGCCGGCCCGTGGTTTCCGCTCGCGTTCTTCGCCGCCCACATCGTGATGACGGTTTTCCCGTTTCCCCGGACCGCGTTCACACTCGCGGCCGGCCTGCTCTTCGGGCCGCTGGTGGGCGTCAGCATCGCGGTCGCCGCGAGCACCCTCAGCGCCGTGCTGGCCGTGATCCTGGTGCGGGCGGCCGGCTGGCAACTCAGCCGACTGACCCTGCATCCCCGCGTCGAATCACTGGACGCCCGGCTGCGCGACCGTGGTTGGGTGACGGTGTTGTCGATGCGGATGATTCCGGCGGTGCCGTTCGCGGTGCTCAACTATGCGGCGGGTGCGTCCGCGGTGCGACTGCTGCCCTATTCGGTGGCCACGCTGATCGGCGTGTTTCCCGGGACGGCGGCGGTGGTGATCCTCGGCGATGCCCTCACCGGCAATATCAGCCCGCTGTTGTTCCTGGTGTCGGCGTGTACCGCCGGCGTGGGACTCGCCGGGCTGGTCTACGAGATCCGGGTGCACCGCCGGTCGCAGGGCGAACGCTCGACCGGCGACGAACCCGCCGTCAACGGATAGCGCTCAGGCGGCCTGTTCGAAGGAGCTGTCCACCAGACGCAGCCGGCCGGCCGTACGGGCCGCCGCGGGGCGCTTGGTGTGCAGCGTGATCATCGAGCCCGAGCGCACCACGCCCATCGGGCCCGACCCGGCGAAGCGCGCAATGCCCGCCACGCGGATGGCCCATCCGGCCTTGGCCTGGCGGTACCCGATCCGGATGCCGAGCGCGCAGATGACCAGCAGCCCGCCCACGCCGGGCAGCGCCACTGCGGCGAGCGTCGCGATCGAGATCGGGACCAGCAGCGTGCTGACCGCACGATCGAGGAATGACTCGGGCGCACCCGAGGCCGTCAGGCCGCTCACACCCAGCGGCGCGGTGGTGACCGCGGACATCTGCTCGACGCTGACCGGGGTGACCGGGGACGGCGCGGGCGCGGCCGGGGCAGATGCGACGGCACCGGCGCCGAGTGACGTGGCCGGCGCCTGCGGCAGCAGCAGCCCGGGCAGATCGATCGGTCCGGTCGGCGCCGTCATCGGCCGCGCGGCCGGCGCCACGCCGATCGGGGTGACGGGCGGGGTACTGACGTCCATCAGGGCGCCGAGCTCGCCGGGCAGCGCCGCGATGGTGCCGACCGACGTACTCACCGAGGTCAGCATGAACTCGATAGTGTTGATGACGTCGGAGACCGGTGTGGTGGAGCCGGGCAGTCCGGCCAGCAGGGTGGGCACCGCCGTGGCCGTCTGCTGCGTCGAATTGAGCACCGAGACAACGGTGTTACCCACCGTGTGCGCCACCTCGGGCAGCTTGTCGTAGCTCAGCGGAGCCTTGACCGACACCGGACGCGCCGGCGGCGGGCCGGCCGGTTTGGCGGGCTCGGGGGCGGTCGAGTTGTCGGCCACCGGCGCGGTCTGCTGTCCGGGAGTACCCGCCCCGGTATCGGTGCCGGCCGTCTCGGGCGCCACCAGCTCGAGGTCGGTCGGGCCGGTGGAAGAGTCCGGAACGGTCGGGATGGTGGTGCGCGGGCGGCTACCGAAGCCGGGTTGGGGTCGCTGTGCCCTCCACGGGCTGATCACACTGCGCACGCCGGTCATCGACTGCCGCATCGTGGTGCGCAGACCTGCGCCGAGGTCGTTGCCGGGTTTCGCGGTACCGCTGTTCGTGCCGGAACTCTCGCCCTGCCCGGCGCCGGTCGAACCCGAGGTGCCGGTCCCGGAATCGGTGTCGGCCACCGCCACGGCCACGGGACCACCGATCAACAGCATGGTGGAGAGCATGCCGGCGCCCACCGCGCTCCGCACGCACGCCTTGCTCATCGCGTCCCCGTCATCACGTCGCCATTTCGTTTTCGCACCGGCAAAAGACCCTGCCCACGGCCAGCAAATCACCGATATGCCATTAGAACATGCAATAAGTCCTTGCGGCAGGAAAAAATGTTCGACCCCGTCAATCCATCAGGAAAATCTCAGGCGTCGACCACGCAATCACGTGGTGTATCGCCGCACGCGGTGCGTGCGTTACGGGGCGCGGTGGGTGCCACCGGGCATGCCGGGTGTCCCGGGAGCTCCCGGCGGACTCGTCGGGGCGTTCAACGCCTGCGACTGGGTCGGCGCCTCGACGGATGCCCGGGATTCCGATCCCATCGGCGCAATGGGCTTACGCGCCTCGGCCTCGGCGCGTGCCACCGCCTGGGCGATCTCCGGATCGGTTTGCGTGTTGAACCAGTCCGCAACCTCTTCGGCGTCGTCCGCCGCGGACGACGGCGAGTCCTCGACCGGCGACGGGGTGTAGCGGAACACACCGTCCTCGCCCGGCGCCCCCAGCAGCTTGGTGAAACCCTGCAGCGCCGAACCGAAATCGCTGGGCACCAGCCAGACCTTGTTGGCCTCGCCCTTGGCCATCAGCGGCAGCGTCTGCAGGTACTGGTAGGCCAGCATCTCCGGGGTAGGCCGGCCGTTCTTGATCGCCGCGAAGGTTTTCTCGATGGCCTTGGCCTGGCCCTGGGCCTGGAGGTAGGCCGCGGCGCGTTCGCCCTGGGCCCGCAGCATGCGGGACTGCCGGTCCGCCTCGGCCGCCAGGATCGCGGCCTGCTTGGCGCCTTCGGCCGACAGGATCTGGGCCTGCTTCTGTCCCTCGGCCGCCTTGATCGCCGCCTCCCGGCTGCCCTCGGCGGTCAGGATCATGGCGCGCTTCTCGCGATCGGCGCGCATCTGTTTTTCCATCGAGTCCTGGATCGACGGCGGCGGGTCGATGCTGCGCAGCTCGACCCGGGCCACCCGCAGGCCCCACCGGCCGGTCGCCTCGTCGAGCACCCCGCGCAACTGGCCGTTGATGGAATCGCGCGACGTCAGCGTCTGCTCGAGGGTCATCCCGCCGACGACATTGCGCAGTGTGGTGGTGGCCAGCTGCTCGACGCCGACGATGTAGTTGCTGATCTGGTACACCGCCTTGGCCGGGTCGGTGACCTGGAAGTAGACGACCGTGTCGATATTGACCGTCAGGTTGTCCTCGGTGATCACCGGCTGCGGCGGGAAGGACACCACCCGCTCCCGCAGATCCACCCGGGCACGGATCTTGTCGACGAACGGCAGCAGCAACGTCAGTTGCCCGGACACCGTCTTGCTGTACCGGCCGAGGCGCTCGATCACCGCCGCCTCGGCCTGCGGGATGAGCGCCACCGACTTGGCGACCACCACCACGGCGAAAATGACAAAGACCACGAGCAGCACGAGACCTACGTATGTACCGTCCATGACGACTCCCTCCAGATCCAGTTCGACTGCTGTAGCTCACATGGCGCGGTAGACCACCGCGGTGGCCCCGTCGATGTGCACGACGGTGACCTGATCGCCCGGTTCGAACACATCGTCGTCGTTGAGTGGGCGTGCCGTCCACACTTCGCCGTCGAGCTTCACCTGGCCGTCGTGCCGGGACACCTGCGAGAGCACCAGCGCGCCCTTGCCCTCCAGCGCCTTGGCCGGGTCCGGCAGGCCGGTGCTCGATGACATCCGCCGGCGCAGCACCGGCCGCACGAGGACGAGCAACAGCACCGAGATGACCAGGAACACCGCGCCGTCGGCCCAGATCGGCCAGTCGAAAACGAATGCCGCACCGGCAGCCGCGAGCGCGCCACCACTGAGCATCAGCAGGAAGAGGTCACCGGTCAGCGCCTCGGCGCCTGCCAGTCCCAACGCTGCGACCAGCCAGATCCATGGGGGCATGGGTGTCAGCGTAGCGAATCCGGCCGTATGAGCGACCGACAACTACACTCCCAGAACTATGTGGTGTCCGAGCGCTTCGCTGACGGTCTGGGTCAACGCCTGGCTTGCGGGCGTTGCCGCGCCCGACGACGTGCTCGACGCGCTATCTCAATGGGCACCAAAGCATTCCGTCACCGCCTACGATTCGGTGGCAGCGGGCTCCACCGGCCTGCCTTGGCCGGACCTGTTTCACTCCGGAACGATGTCGCTGTTGCAGACGATGCGGACCGCCGCAGGCCCGCCGCAGGGCGCTCCGCCGCTGACGCTGGTGTTGCCGGTCCCCGGCGATGTGCGCGGCCTACCACCGGACACGCAGTTCCAGCGCGACGCCATCACCATGGGCGAGGCGATCATCGTCGGCCAGGATCCGCGTCGGTCGGTCGGCATGGTCCCCGAGTATGACTACGAGGACGTCGACGATCCGGACTTCGATCCCGACCCGGTCTCGCTGGCGTGGACGGTGTATTCGGCCGGGACCGCGGCCGTTGTCGAGCACAGCGATCTCGGCGACGCCGAGTACACGCTGAGGTCCGCGGTGCGTTCGGCCGCCGATGCACTCGGCGCATTGAGCGCCGGCATCGGCGCCGCGGACATCGATGACCCGCGCGGCATGGTCGAACAGCTGCTGGAGGCAACCAGATTGCACCGGCTGCCCGATCATGCCCCCGAACGCGCGTTGCGGGTGCTGGAGAACGCCGCGCACGTGGACGCGATCATCACCGCCAGCTCCGGGCTGATGCCGATCGGGCTTCAGACCAGCTCGGAGATCCGCATCGCCTCGGACACCCTGCGGCCGTTGGCCTCGGTGGTGCGCACCGCCAGGCTGGCCGCGATCAGCGCCATCATGTACTCGGCCTGGGAGCGCTGACCGGCTCGCAGGCCGGTGTGCAGAACGCGCCGTTCACGCTGCTCCCCTGACCCGGAACCGGTTGCGCGCCGGCAACTCTGACGGCCTCGCCACCCATACGGAGTTCGTCGATCAGCCCGACGACCAGTTCGGCGAAACGTCGTTGGGCGTTGGGCGTGCTGGCCCGCGCCAGTGCCACGCCGGCAGCGTCGGCCTGTTCGGCGAGTTCGTTGTCGAGATCCCACACCACCTCGATATGGTCGGCGACGAACCCGATCGGACACGCGATGACGGCCTTGATGCCCTGCCCGGCGAGGACGTCGAGGTGGTCGCCGACATCGGGTTCCAGCCAGGGCACCTGCGGCGGGCCGGATCGGGACTGCCACACCACGTCGAAATCCTGGTAGCCGGCCGCGGCGGCCACCAACCGTGACGCGTAGCGGACCTGACGCTCATAGAGGTCGGTGCCGCAGCGCGCGGCGGCCCGCAGCGGTATCGAGTGCGCGGTGAACACCAGCCGCGCCCCGGGGCGCAGGTCCTCCGGAAGCGTCTGTGCGGCATCGGAAATGGCGTCGGCGAACATCTCCACGAACAGCGGATGGTCGAAATACTGGCGCAGCTTCACCAGTTCCGGCGCGGACTCCCCGACCGCCAGACGCGCTCGGGTGATGTCCTCCTGGTACTGCGCACACCCGGAGTACCCACCCCAGGCCGAGGTGGAGAACACCGCGGCGCGCCGAACACCGTTGTCGCGCATGGCCGCAACGGTGTCCTCGACGTAGGGCTCCCAGTTGCGGTTGCCGAAGTACACCGGCAGGTCGGTGACCGCCTCGATCTGTTCGATGAGCGCGCGGTTGATCCCGTTGATCGGCGAGACTCCACCGAAGTGCTGATAGTGCTCGGCCACCGCTTCGAGGCGCTCGCGCGGGATACCCCGGCCCCGGGTGACGTTCTCCAGAAAAGGCATCACCTGCTCGGGGCCCTCCGGCCCTCCGAAGGAGAGCAGCAGCAGGGCATCGAATTCCACGGCCGACCCCGCTATAGCAGCTGGGTGTGGGCGCCGCCGTCGGCGTAGATGATGGTGCCGGTGGTGGCGGGCAGCCAGTCCGACAGCAGTGCACAGACCGTCTTGGCGACCGGGGTCGGATCCTTCATGTTCCAGCCGACCGGCGCGCGCTGATCCCAGCCTTCCTCGAGCAGACGCATCTGGTCGCCGGCCTCCGCGCCCAGTGCGCCACCGACGATGGCACTCATGGCCAGGGTCCGGATGGGTCCGGCGGCAACGAGATTGGAGCGCACGCCGAACGGTCCGGCCTCACGGGCGACAAAGCGGTTCACCGACTCCAGTGCGCTCTTGGCGACCGTCATCCAGTTGTAGGCGGGCATCGCCCGGGTCGGGTCGAAGTCCATGCCGACGATGCTGCCGCCGCTGTTGAGCACCGGCAGGGTCGCCTTGGCCAGCGAGGCGTAGGAGTACGCCGAGATGTGGATGCCCTTGGCGACATCCTCGTACGGCGCGTCGAAGAACGGGTTCACACCCATTCCGGTCTGCGGCATGAAACCGATGGAGTGCACTACGCCATCGAGTTTGTTGCCCTCACCGATCACCTCGGTGATGCGACCCGCCAACGAGTCGAGGTGCTCGGAATTCTGCACATCGAGCTCGAGCAGCGGCGCCGGGTTGGGCAGCCGGTCGGCGATGCGCTGGATCAGCTTCATCCGGTCGAAACCGGTCAGCACCAGTTCGGCGCCGGCCTCCTGGGCCTGCTTGGCGATGTGGAACGCGATCGAGCTGTCGGTGATGATCCCCGTGACGAGGATCCGTTTGCCTTCGAGAAAGCCTGTCATGTGAAAGTCCCTATCTCTTCTAGTGGCCCATGCCCATACCGCCGTCGACGGGGATGACCGCGCCGGCGATGTAGCTTGCGTCTTCGGATGCCAGGAAGCTGACCGCCCCGGCCACGTCCTCGGCGGTGCCGACCCGCTTGGCGGGGATGAACTCCAGTGCACCTTCCTGGATCCGCTCGTCGAGCGCGCGGGTCATCTCGGTGTCGATGTAGCCGGGGGCCACGACGTTGGCGGTGACGCCGGCCTTGGACAGCTCACGCGAGATGGACCGCGCCATGCCGATCAGACCGGCCTTGGCGGCCGCGTAGTTGGCCTGGTTGCCGATACCCCACATACCCGAGACCGAGCCGATGAAGATGATCCGGCCGAAACGCTTGCGCTGCATGCTCCGCGAGGCCCGCTGGGCGACCCGGAACGCACCGGTGAGGTTGGCGTTGATGACGTTCTCGAACCGTTCCTCGGTCATCCGGATGAGGAACGCGTCCTGGGAGATGCCGGCGTTGGACACCAGCACCTCGACCGGCCCCTGGTGTTCCTCGACCTCTTTGAACGCGCGGTCGACTGCCTCGCTGTCGGTGACATCACAGACGACGCCGAACAGACCCTCGGGTGCCCCGGAGCCGCGGTGGGTCACCGCGACCTTGTGCCCGTCGGCGGCCAGCCGCTGCGCGATGGCCAGGCCGATCCCCCGGTTCCCCCCGGTGACCAGCACCGAACGGGACACGAAGGACGGACGGCCTGCGGGTGCTGCGGCGGCACTTTCCGTGGCGGCAGTATCACTCATGACCGCCAACTTATCGTCTGACCGGCGCGGTCCCGAAATCGCATCGCCGCGAGCTCACGGAAGATGGGCCGCGGTCATACCGTGGGCGGCGCTCAGGCGCGCCGCGTCCCGGCCGGGTGGCGCACCGAACATCCGGCGGTACTCCCGGCTGAACTGGGTGGGGCTGTCATACCCGACGAGGTGGCCGATACCCGCGATATCGCCGGGTTCGGCCACCAGCAGCGCACGGGCCTCCTGCAGCCTGATGTGCTTCTGGAACTGCAGTGGGCTCATCGCAGTGACGGCGCGGAAGTGCCGGTGATACGCCGACGGACTCATTCCGGCCATCGCGGCGAGGTCGGCGATGCGCAGCGGTTCCGCGTAGTTTTCCCTGATCCACCGGATCGTCGGGTTGATGTGGGCCAGACCGCTTCCCGCCGAACCGATCTGGGCCACCACCTCGGCGTGCGTACCGCGCAGCAGCCGCCACAGGATCTCCTGCTCGATCAGCGGGGCCAGGACCACGGCGTCGGCGGGACTGTCCAGCAACCGCACCAGCCGCAGCACCGCGTCCAGCAGGTCAGGATCGGCGCGGCCGGTCGCCATGGCGCTCTGCGTGCCGGGCCGGCGCCGGGCGCCGCTGCCGCGCAGCAACAACTCCGCGATGGCCGGCGGCCGCAACACCAGTCCCACCGCCAGTGCCGGTGCCTGTGCGGAGCACTCGATGAAGTGTCCGCTGACCGGGAGTTGCGCGGTGACCACCAGAATCTCCCCGCCGCGGTACTCGAAGACGCGGTCCCCGAGCAGCAGACGCTTGCCGCCCTGGACCATCACCACCAGCAGCGGTTCGGTCAGCGAGTACTCCGGCGCGGTGTCGGCGACGCTGGACACCAACAGTCCGTCGATCGCGGTGGTCATATCCGGCCGCGCGTGTGCGGTGATGAGCGCGGCCAACTCGGCCAGCGGGTTGCCTGACACAGCCCGATAGTGTCAAAGTTGGCAGGATCAGGCAAGAGTTGAGCAGGATCGGTCTACCGAGCCGGCGGCGCGCAGGGTTGCATGGGAGCAGTACATCCCACACTTCCAAGGAGCACCCATGACACTCGAAACCTATGTCACCCTCGGTCGGTCCGGGCTGCGTGTCAGCCCATTCGCGTTGGGAGCCATGACCTTCGGGGAGGATCCCGGGGGCGCCGGCTGCGATGTCGCCGAAGCGGAGGCCATCCTGGACACCTACCTCGGTCGCGGCGGGAACTTCGTCGACACCGCCAACTTCTACACCAACGGGCACTCCGAGAAGATCCTCGGTGACTACTTTCACCGGCACCCGCTGCGGCGCGATCGTGTCGTCATGGCCACCAAGTTCTTCACCAACATGACCCCCGGCGATCCCAACGGTGGCGGGGCCGGGCGACGATCGATCATCACCCAGCTCAAGCAGAGCCTGCGCCGGCTGCGGACCGACCACATCGACCTGTACTGGCTGCACAACTGGGACCGGCACACACCGATCGAAGAGACCATGCGCACCCTCGACGACCTGGTCCGCGCCGGCAAGATCCGCTATCTCGGGTTCTCCAACATCCCGGCCTGGGTCACCGCGCAGGCCCAGACCATGGCGGCGCTGAGATCCTGGACCCCGCTGATCGCCCTGCAACTCGAATACTCGCTGCTGGCCCGCGATGTCGAGGGCGAGGCAGTGCCGCTGGCGCTGGACCAGGACCTCGCCCTGGTGACCTGGAGCCCGCTGCGCAACGGCTTCCTGTCCGGCAAGTACCGCCGTGGCAGCGATGTCGGCGATTCCGCGCGTGCCGCCTTTGTGGGCGCACCGAGCGACGCCGAGTACGACGTCATCGACGCGGTGGCCGCCGTCGCCGAAGAGCTCGGCACCACGGCCGCCGCGGTCGCGCTGGCCTGGCTGCGGTCGCGGCCCGGCACCGTGGTGCCCATCGTCGGCGCCCGCCGACTGGCCCATCTGGAGAGCAACCTGGCCGGCCTGGACGTGGAGTTGGACGCCGATCAGTTGCACCGCCTCGATGCGGTGTCCCGTTTCGCCATGACCCATCACCCCGCCATCGAGGACTCGCTGCGGATGGCACTGCAGTTCGCCGGCACCACGATCGACGGCGCGCCGACCGGCGAGTACCCGCCGCTCCAGGCCGGGACCGCGCGGTATTAGCCCGGGGGTATGGACCGTCGAACCTCGAGGCGCTAAAAGCGGCAGCCAGACCCGCAACGAGCTTCGCGGCCGTTCGTCGCGCATTTCCGATGAGTCAACGCGGCCAAACTTCCGTTTTCCGATGTCGGGGTCGCGAGTAGTATAGAACACATGTTCGAAGGTTTGGATCGTGGCGCACTCGCCGGGTTGAGCGATGAGGCGCTCATCTCCGCGGTCACCACCATGACCCAGACCGAGGCTATGGCCGCCGCGCAGCGGCTGGCCCTGATTGGCGAAGTGATCGCCCGCCAGTGCGATGACGAGGATGACACTGTTGCTCATCAGGTGATCGATGGCTGGGCGTGGGCGCAGGCCGCGGTCGCGGCGGCCTGCAACCTCAATCCGTATGCGGCGTCCAAGCAGATGCGCATCGCCCAAGCGTTGCGTGACCGGCTACCCCGCACCGCGGCCCTGTTCGCCACGGGAGTCATCTCGGCGTCGGTGATCGATGCGATCACCTGGCGCACGCATCTGGTCGTCGACGAGGACGCGCTCGGGTTGATCGACGCCGCGATTGCCGGTGAAGCGGGCGAGTACGGGGCGCATTCGGAGAAGCAGTTGATCGGGGCGGTGGATCTGTGGGTGGAGAAGTTCGACCCCGAAGCCGTCGTGCGCTCCCGGCGGGCCGCCAAGGACCTCTACGTCGAGTTCGACGACAAGGACGACCCCAACGGTGTGGCCTCGTTCTGGGGACGGCTGCGCATCACCGACAAAAAGATCCTGGAACAACGCCTCAACGCCCTGGCCGACACCGTCTGCTCGAATGATCCGCGCCGCCGCGGGGAGCTGCGTGCCGCGGCCCTGGCTGCACTGGGTGTGGTGGGGCCTGCGCTGGAGCGCCTCACGTGCCTGTGCGGGGACGCCGGCTGTGCGGGCAGCGGGAAGGACCCGCGCGCCGGCGCGATCACCATCTACGCGCTCACCGACCAGGAGCCCGCCGCCAGTGAGAACACCCCGCGGCAGACCAGGCCCGGCGCTGCGGGCACCCCAGACTCCGAGCCCGCGGAGACCGAGCCGCCTGAGACCAAGGAGACCGAACCCGCTGCACCGGAACACGAGCCGCAGACCCCCGCGGCGTCGGGTGATGAAAAGGCACCCGCGGCGTGCAACCCGAGCCCCGGGGTGATGCTCGATGGCGACATCATCCCGGCCGCCATGCTCGCCGAACTCGTCGCCGGCGGCGCCACCATCAAACCCCTCGCCGAGATCGCCGATCTACCCGCCGAACCCCGATACCGGCCGTCGGCCTCTCTGACCGCGTTCGTCCGGATGCGCTCGATGACCTGCAGCTTCCCCGGCTGCAACCGGGCCGCACACCGCTGCGACCTCGACCACCTGACCCCGTGGCCGGCGGGAGCCACCCATCCGGGCAACCTCGGGCCGCTGTGCCGTCTGCACCATTTGGTCAAGACTTTCGGTGGTTGGGAGCCCACCGCGAAACCCGACGGCAGCATCCACTGGACTGCACCCACCGGGCACAGCTACCAGAAAGCCCCCGGAGCGGCAATCTTGTTCCCGCACTGGAACATTGACACACCCATCCCCCGAAAACGCGCGATCACCCTCATCGACGACAACGACCGCGACACCAAGATGCCGCTCCGACAACGCACCCGCGCCCAAGACCGCGCCCAACGCATCAACACCGAACGCGCACGCAACCAACTCCAACGCGCCCTCGAACGCGCGGAAAGTGACAGCGACCCGCCCTTTTAGACAGGACTAGCCCGGCAGTCGACGGTTGATCAGCAGCGCGGCCAGCGCGGCCAACGCCAACACCAGCGCTCCGAGGCGCAGCCAGCCGACGCTGGCGTCGCCCTTGATGGTCTCGTAGCCGATCTGCTGCTGCAGCGAGCTGAAGACCTCTTTGAGCTGTTCAAGGCTGGACGCGGTGAACGCCTCACCGCCGGAGAGGTCGGCGATCTTCTTCAGCATCTCGTCGTCGACGGGCACCGGCTGACGCTGTTCGTTGATCTCGACGTAGCCGTACGGGGTGCCGAAGGACACCGTCGAGATGGGCACGCCCTGGTCCTTGGCGGTTCGGGCCGCGGTGTAGGCGCCCTTGGGGTTGTCCGGGTTAGACGGCACCGTCTCCTTACCGTCGGACATCAGCACGATGCGGGCCGGCGGGGGCTCGTCACCGCCGCCGATCACCGCACCGACGGTGGCGACCGCCTGCAACGCGGTGAAGATGCCTTCACCGGTGGCGGTGCGGTCGGCGAGCTGCAGCTTGTCGATACCGTTCTTGGTGGCCTCACGGTTGGTCGTCGGCGAGACGAGCACGGTGGCGGTGCCGGCGTAGGCGATCAAGCCGAGGTTGATCCCCGGGGTCAGCTGGTCGGCGAACTGCTTGGCGGCCTCCTGGGCGGCGACCAGCCGGCTCGGGGCGACATCGGTGGCCCGCATCGACTGGGAGACGTCGATGACCAGCATCACCACGGCCCGGTTGCGCGGCACCCGCACATCGTTGGTCGGTCCGGCCATCGCCACGGTCAGCAGGACCAGGGCGGACACCAGCAGGATCGCCGGCAGGTGCCGCCACCGGGTGGGCTGTTTGGGCGCGACCTTCTCCAACAGCTCCATGTTGGCGAAGCGCAGGATCCGCTTCTGGCGGGCCCGTTGGACGACAACGTAGAGGCCGACCAGTCCCAGGACAGCCAGCAGGAAGAGGAAGAACCACTTGTGTTCGAAGCCCGACAGGCTCATCGGTCCGAGCAACGGCAAAGTCATGTGCAGCTTGTCATTTCGGTGTCGTAGTCATCAAGCACTCATCGGCTCTGTTCGCTCTTCGCGCAAGCGCTCATCGGAACTTTCTCCTCTTCGCGCAAGCGCTCATCGGCCGCCCGCCAGGGCGCCCCGGCGGCGATTGGCCACGAACCGGACCACATCGGCGATCCAGTCCCCGTCGGTGCGCAGGGTCAGCAGCGGCGCGCCGCAGCGCCGCAGTGTGCGGGCGACCTCGTCACGGTGCGCCGCGGAGGCGCGCGCGAAATCGTCGCGCAACTTCTCGTCGATGGTGAACTCGCGAGTCACCCCGGTCTCGGTGTCCTGCAGGATCACATCGCCGATATCGGGCAGTTCGACATCGCGCGGGTCGATGATCTCGATGCCCAACACCTCGTGGCGTCCGGCGATCGCCCGCAACGGCCGCATCCAGTCGATCGGCCCCAGGAAATCGCTGATGATGACGGCCATCCCGCGCCGGCGTTCCGGGCGGCGCAGCGCGTCGATGGTCGCGGCCAGGTCACCCCGCACCCCGGGGGGCGCCTGCGGGGTGGTGGCAATGGCCCGCAGCAGTTCCTGTTCGTGCAGCCGGCCCGACAGCGCAGGCACCCGCCGCAGGGTGTCGCCGTTGGAGATCAGCGCGCCGATCCGGTTGCCGCCGCCGCTGTTGAGGAAGGTGATCGCCGCAGCGGCGGCCACCGCCAGATCCCGCTTCTCACAACCCGCGGTGCCGAAATCGAGACTGGCCGAGACATCGACCACCAGCCAGGTTTCCAGCTCGCGGTCGGCGATCATCTGCCGGACATGCGGATGGGTCGTGCGCGCGGTCACCGACCAGTCCATCCGGCGCACATCGTCGCCGGGCTGATACATCCGCGATTCTCCCGACTCCGAACCGGGACCGGGTATCAGGCCGAGGTGATCGCCGTGCAGCACCCCGTCGAGCTTGCGGCGCACCGTCAGCTCGAGCTTGCGCAAGGCCGCGGTCAGGGCAGGGTCGCGGATCTCACCACGCTTGAGCGAGGGGAGGTCGACCGCGCGGCGGCCGGAGCTGGTCACCGACCGCCGGCCGCCGCCGCGGCGGGCACCCCGGGAGGCGCCGAATGACCCTGCTGCGGAATCGCATTCACCTGCGGCAGACCGACGGTCTGCATGATGCGGTTGATCACCGTCTCCGCGGAGACCTCATCGGCCAGCGCGTCGTAGGTGAGCACCAGACGGTGCCGCAGCACGTCCGGGATGACCTCCACGACATCCTGGGGCACGACGTAGTCACGCCCGCGCACCAGCGCCAGCGCGCGGGAGGCGGCGATGATGCCCAGCGAGGCACGCGGCGACGCGCCGTAGGCGATCCACGACTTGGCGTCGGGCATACCGAACTTCTCCGGCTCGCGGGTCGCGGTGACGATGCGCACCACGTAGTCGACCAGCGCGTGGTGCACGAAATTGTTGGCCGCGACCTCCTGCAGGCGCAGCAGGTCACCGGTGTTCAGGATCTGCTTGGGCTCCGGCGGTTTGACGCCCATCCGGTAGATGATCTCGCGCTCTTCCTCCGGCGACGGGTAGTCGACGTTGAGCTTGAACAGGAAGCGGTCACGCTGCGCCTCGGGCAGCTGGTAGACACCCTCCTGCTCGATCGGGTTCTGGGTGGCCATCACCAGGAACGGCGACGGCAACGGGAACGTCTTGCCACCGATGGAGATCTTGCGCTCGGCCATGACCTCCAGCAGCGCGGACTGCACCTTGGCCGGGGCGCGGTTGATCTCGTCGGCGAGCAGGAAGTTGACGACGACGGGGCCGAGTTCGATATCGAACTCTTCCTGGCCCTGCCGGTAGATACGGGTACCGACGATGTCGGTGGGCACCAGGTCGGGGGTGAACTGGATGCGGGCGAAGGTGCCGCCGACCACCTTGGCGAAGGTCTCGACCGCCAGGGTCTTGGCGACGCCGGGCACACCTTCGAGCAGGACGTGGCCCTTGGCGAGCAGACCGACCAGCATGCGCTCGAGCAACAGGTCCTGACCGACGATGATGCGCTTGACCTCGAAGAGGGCCCGCTCGAGGGTATGGACCTCGTTCTGCAGGTTCGCATTGGCGGGCGGAGCGCTCTGCGTGCCGGGCGGGTAACCCTGCGTCGGGGCCGGGCCTGCGTAGCCTCCGGCGCCCTGCGGCGGCCCACTCGGTGACGTCATCTAGCTTCCTCCCACGATGGTTGTCGTACAAACTCGCTGGTATTCGCCGACGTCCGCCGAGGCGGCGGGGCGTCCGCCGTCAACTATTCCAGGCAGTTCGGAATCCGTCGACGTCGCCCGCCCGCCCGCCGTGGCGTCAGGACTCGATGATACGAACCAGGTGCGGCGACATCCCCGCGGTGCGCAGCGGGCTGACGGTCACCTTCTCGGCGCTGCCGGAGGCCTCCAGCATCTTGCCGCCGCCCAGATAGATGGCCACGTGCTGGCTCCCGCCGGGGCCCCAGAAGATGAGGTCGCCGCGCTTGGCCTGAGACGGTTGGATCGGGCGGCCGGTGTTGTACTGGTCGCCGGAGTACTTCGGGATCTGCACGCCGACGCCGGCGAAGGCGTACCGGGTGAAGCCCGAGCAGTCGTAGCCCATCTTCCCGGCGTCGTAGTCCACGCCGGGTCCGGGGCCGGTCAGTGTGCCGCCGCCCCACGAGTAGGGCACCCCGATCTGGGATCCGCCGCGGCGGATGACGTACTCGATGGCGGCCGGGCCGCGCACGCGGGCACCGGTGGGCAGACCACCCGCGGCCGGTGTGGGCGCCAGCCCGATGGTCTGCAGGAACTTCGAACCCAGGCTCTGCGTGGTCTCCAGCGCGATCTTGCTCACCTGGAACGACGCGTTCGCGATGGCCACCGGGTCGCCGGGAGCACCGGAACTGGGGACGGCGGGCAATGTCGGATCCCACTCCGGGGCAGCCGCGGCCGGGGACGCCGCGCCGAGCGCCATCGCACCGGCGACCGCCAGTGCGGCCAGCACACGGGTGAGGCTTCTGAAGCGTTTGGAAGTCAAGGCGTTCAAGGATTTCCCTACGGTTAATACTCGATGTATCGGACGGCGTGCGGGGTCATGCCGCTGGTGCGCACCGGCGAGATCTTGACGTGCGAGCCGGTGTAGGGGGCTTCGATCATCTGGTTGTTGCCGAGATAGATCGCCACATGCTGGCTGCCGCCCGGGCCCCAGAACAGGACATCGCCACGACGCATCTGCGATGTCGGGACCTTGCGCCCCATGTCGTACTGCGATCCCGAATAGTGCGGCAGTTTGATACCCACCCCGGCGAAGGCGTAGAGCACCAGCCCCGAGCAGTCGAAACCGACTGTGCCGGAGCCCTGGTCGATCCCGTTGCTCTTTCCTGCGGCGTTTCCGCCGCCCCACGAGTAGGGCACGCCGATTTGCGACATGGCGCGCTTGATGACGAATTCCGAGGCGGCCTGGCCGTGCACCCGCGGGATCGCGCCGTTGTTGGTGTATCCGGTCGGGGTCGGCAGGATGCCCAGCTTCTGCAGGAAGTTGCGGCCCATGTCCGCCGTCAGCTGCGCCGAGGTCTGCATGATGCCAAGAATCGCGTTGATGATCGCGATCGGATCGCCACTGACGAATGCACTCGGGATCGCGGGCAGCGTCAGGTCCCACTGGCTGGACTGCGCCCCCGGTGCGGCCGCGCCCGGTGTGCGGTCCCAGTCCGCAGCCGCGGGGGTGGCCGCGGGGCCGGCACCGGCATTCGGCGCCGCGGCCGCGGGTGCGGCGGCGGGCGCCTGGGCCGGCCGTGCGGCGGCCAATTTCGCTTGCGCCGCACTGCGTTCGGCGCTAAGGCGATCCAGTTCGGACTGCTGAGAACCGAAGACCTGCTGCGCTTCGGTGAGGCTGGCCACCGCGGCGTCCTGGCTCGATTGTGCGGCGGCGGCGGCGTTGTCGGCGTTCTGTTTGGCCAGCCGGGCTGCCGATTCACGGTTGACCTGATCGGTGCGGGCCCGCTGCAGATCGGACATCACCTGCTGCGAACTGATGGCCATCGCCTGGCCGGCCGCGGCGGTGCGCAACGCGTCGGCCGGATCCGCGGCGGTGAGGTAGGAGGCGGCGGGCCCATTGACATAGGCCGCGACGGCGTAGGTGTCGAACCGCTTCTGCGCGTCGGCAATTGCGGCGTTGGCATCCGCCACGCTGCGCTGGCTCGCGTCGACCTGCTGCTGGGCCGCGAGCGCGGCATCGCGGGCATCCTGCACTCCGACGAGCGCCTTGTTGACGCTCTCCTGCTGGGCCTGCACGGCCGCGCCGAGGTCCTGGAGCCGCTGGTTGGCATCGGCGACGGCGGCGACGAGGGCGGCCACGCCCTCCGGGCCGACCGGCTCGGCGATCGCGACCGGCCCGGTGATCGGGCCATCGGGCACGGCGCCCGCGAACAGAATCCCCAACGACAGCGGGATCGCGCAGACTCGCCCGTAGTTCCGGGAGGCGGAGGCGCCAGGGGTGCGTCTCATTCGACTCAAGTCTCCTAGGGCTCAACGCGAACAGTGTCGGCACAACATCACTTGCGTGCCGTGAGTCACAGGAATCACACCTGCATCACGAGCACTGTTTGCACCGTACGTCACATCACGCGCTAAAGAAACTTTAGTAACAAATTACATGAATGTAATTGAATCGAGCGTTATCGAATGGTGATATTCGAATTCGCGACCAAATGTTCGATGATTAGTCGGCAGTCGACGTGGGGGCCTCGTCAGCAACGCCGCGCTTCGCGCGAACCTGCAGCATACGAGTGAATACCGCAGCGACCGCAACGCCGAGAACAAGCACGATGGTAAACGGCATCCAGGGAAAGTCGGGGGTCTGCAACTCGGCAACGAAATTCTTCGAAGATTGCACCGGATCGCCTGTTTTCGCCAGATCCTGACCGGCTTCCAGAGTGACACGGTCATATACCGGACTGAACGTTCCGGCATAGGACGGACTGATGGCCAGCACCGTCGAACCCGGATGGGCCGCACCCACCTCGGTGGCGATATCGCGCAACGGGGTGTCGATGGGCGGGTTGTTGGCGATGACGACGATCTTGAGGTCGATACCGTCCTGGTTGGCCTCGGCCACGACCTGTTGCAATGCGGTGATGTCGGTGCCCGCGGGGGCGCTCACGCCACCCTCGCCGGTCTGCTCCTTGACCAGGTTCATGTCCACGTCGGGCGGAATGTAGCCCGGCAGGTGCGGGAGTACGTGCGGTCCGGTCACACAGGCACCGTACCGTCGCGCCAACCGTGCGGCCGCACCCGACTCACGACTCGTCATCGCGAAGTGATTCCCGCGTGATCACCGCGGCGATCCCACGATCTGGCCATCCGGGTCGCATCGAACGGGCAACTGGAGAAGACTGGACCCGACCCGCAGCGCCTTGCAGGACAAGCGTACTGTTAGGATCAGCAACGCCGTCGACACAGCCCGTCGCGGCAAGATCTAGCCGGGAGTTGATGTGAGCAGCACAGATTCGGTCAATTCGTTTGGAGCCCGCGACACGCTGACTGTCGGGGACAACAGTTATGAGATCTACCGCCTCGACGCGGTACCCGGAACCGAGAAACTTCCCTACAGCCTCAAGGTGCTGGCCGAGAACCTGCTGCGCACCGAGGACGGCGCCAACATCACCAAGGAACACATCGAGGCCATCGCCAACTGGGATCCCTCGGCCGACCCGAGCATCGAGATCCAGTTCACCCCGGCCCGCGTGGTGATGCAGGACTTCACCGGGGTGCCCTGCGTCGTGGACCTGGCCACCATGCGCGAGGCCGTCGCCGCGCTCGGCGGCGACCCGGACAAGGTGAACCCGCTGTCCCCCGCCGAACTCGTGATCGACCACTCGGTCATCCTCGACGTGTTCGGTAATGCCGGCGCCTTCGAGCGCAACGTCGAACTCGAATACGAGCGCAACGGCGAGCGTTACCAGTTCCTGCGGTGGGGCCAGGGTGCCTTCGACGACTTCAAGGTGGTGCCGCCCGGCACCGGCATCGTGCACCAGGTCAACATCGAATACCTGGCGCCGACGGTCATGGTGCGTAACGGCAAGGCCTACCCGGACACCTGCGTCGGCACCGACAGCCACACCACCATGGTCAACGGCCTGGGCGTGCTGGGCTGGGGCGTCGGCGGCATCGAGGCCGAGGCCGCCATGCTCGGGCAGCCCGTCTCGATGCTCATCCCCCGCGTGGTCGGGTTCAAGCTGACCGGCGAGATCAAGCCCGGCGTGACCGCCACCGACGTGGTGCTGACCGCCACCGACATGCTGCGCAAGCACGGCGTCGTCGGCAAGTTCGTCGAGTTCTACGGCAAGGGCGTGGCCGAGGTGCCGCTGGCCAACCGCGCCACCCTCGGCAACATGAGCCCCGAATTCGGTTCCACCGCCGCGATTTTCCCGATCGACGAAGAGACCATCAAATACCTGCGCCTCACCGGGCGCACCGATGAGCAACTCGCCCTTGTCGAGGCCTATGCCAAGGAACAGGGCATGTGGCACAACCCGGACAAAGAGCCCGTCTTCTCCGAGTACATCGAGCTGGACCTGTCCACCGTGGTGCCGTCGATCTCGGGCCCCAAGCGTCCGCAGGACCGCATCGAACTCACCGATGCCAAGAACGCGTTCCGCAAGGACATCCACAACTACGTCGAGGAAAACCACCCGGCGCCGGAGACCAAGCTGGACGAGGCTGTCGACGAGTCCTTCCCGGCAAGTGATTCCGTCTCGCTGTCCTTCGCTGAGGACGATGCGGTCGACGTGACGCCCAGCGCGGCCAACGGCGCCGAGGGCAGGCCCTCCAAGCCGGTCAAGGTGCACTCTGAGGAACGCGGCGACTTCGTGCTCGACCACGGTGCCGTCGTCGTCGCGGGCATCACCTCATGCACCAACACCTCCAATCCCACCGTCATGCTCGGCGCCGCGCTGCTGGCCAAGAAGGCCGTCGAGAAGGGCCTGACCTCCAAGCCCTGGGTCAAGACCAATATGGCTCCTGGCTCGCAGGTCGTCACCGACTACTACAACAAGGCCGGCCTGTGGCCCTACCTGGAGAAGCTGGGCTACTACCTGGGCGGCTACGGATGCACCACCTGCATCGGCAACACCGGCCCGCTGCCCGACGAGATCTCGGCGGCCATCAACGAGAACGACCTGTCGGTGACCGCGGTGCTCTCGGGCAACCGCAACTTCGAGGGCCGCATCTCCCCCGACGTCAAGATGAACTACCTCGCCTCACCGCCGCTGGTGATCGCCTACGGCATCGCAGGCACCATGGACTTCGACTTCGAGTCCGACCCGCTGGGCACCGATCACGACGGCAATGACGTGTTCCTCAAGGACATCTGGCCGACCGCCGCGGAGATCCAGGAGACCATCGCGTCCTCGATCGACCGGAAGATGTTCGTGGACTCCTACGCCGATGTGTTCAAGGGTGACGAGCGCTGGCGTTCGCTGCCGACACCGGAGGGCAACACCTTCGAGTGGGACGACAACTCCACCTATGTCCGCAAGCCTCCCTACTTCGACGGCATGCCCGCCGAACCGCAGCCAGTCAAGGACATCACCGGCGCCAGAGTCCTTGCCCTGCTTGGCGATTCGGTGACCACCGACCACATCAGCCCGGCCGGCGCCATCAAACCGGGCACCCCGGCCGCGCAGTACCTGGACTCCCACGGCGTGCAGCGCAAGGATTACAACTCGCTGGGTTCGCGGCGCGGCAACCACGAGGTGATGATCCGCGGCACCTTCGCCAACATCCGGTTGAAGAATCAGCTGCTCGATGACGTCTCCGGTGGGTACACCCGCGACTTCACCCAGGATGGCGGCCCGCAGGCGTTCATCTACGACGCGTCGGAGAACTACCAGGCCGCGGGTATCCCACTGGTCGTGCTGGGCGGCAAGGAGTATGGCTCCGGGTCCTCGCGGGACTGGGCCGCCAAGGGCACCAGCCTGCTGGGTGTGCGTGCGGTGATCACCGAGTCGTTCGAGCGCATCCACCGGTCGAACCTGATCGGCATGGGCGTCATCCCGCTGCAGTTCCCCGCCGGCGAGTCGGCGGCATCGCTGAAGCTCGACGGCACCGAGACCTACGACATCGCGGGCATCACCGAGCTCAACGAGGGCAAGACACCCAAGACGGTCAAGGTGACGGCCACCAAGGAGGATGGCAGCACGGTGGAATTCGACGCGGTCGTCCGTATCGACACCCCCGGCGAGGCCGACTACTACCGCAACGGCGGCATCCTGCAGTACGTGCTGCGCAACATGCTCAAGGCGAACTAGGCGACGGGCGGCAGGACTCGGGATATACAGGCAGCGGACGCACCGTGCCACGGGTAACCGACGACCATCTGGCCGCACGGCGCCGCCAGATCCTCGACGGCGCCCGCCGCTGCTTCGCCGAGTACGGATACGAGAAGGCGACCGTGCGACGGCTCGAACACACCATCGGGCTGTCGCGCGGCGCCATCTTCCACCACTTCCGCGACAAGGACACGCTGTTCTTCGAGTTGGCGCGCGAAGACGCCGAGCGGATGGCCGATGTGGCCGCCCGCGAAGGATTGATCCAGGTGATGCGCGATCTTCTTGCCGCACCCGATCAATTCGACTGGTTGGTCACCCGGCTGGAGATCGCCCGCAAGCTCCGTAATGACCCTGCGTTCCATCAGGGTTGGGCCGAGCGGTCGGCCGAGTTGTCGGCGGCGACCACCGAACGTCTGCGCAAGCAGAAACAGGCCGGACGCCTGCGCGATGACGTGCCGGGCGCGGTGCTGCAGACCTATCTGGATCTGGTGCTCGATGGTCTGGTGGCACGCCTTGCCTCCGGCGAGGATACCGAAAACCTCAGCGCGGTCTTGGACCTCGTCGAGGATTCGGTGCGCCAGCCCGCCGGCGGCTAACTTGCGCGGCGGTGGTTCGGTCCCCCACGGCTGCGCATTCGGGTTCCGGACTCGCGCAACATGCTGTGCACGGACCCATACGAGCGGCCGGTCTCGGCCACCAGCGACCTGATGCTGGCCCCCCGCTCGTACGCGCTGCGCAGCTCGGTCAGGATCTGCTCACGGGACCTACTGGTTTCACTCATCCTGGTTTCACTCATCGACATCTCCCCACTTCCCGGTGCAACGTCGCGGATACCCAGACTAGGAACCGAGCAAACACGGCGCGGGGGAACGCGCGAATTGTCTTGCAGCCAGCCCTATGCCAGCTCGATGAGGTCCCGGTACTCGGTGGACCAGAAGTCCTCGGTGCCATCCGGCAGCAACACCACACGCTGGGGATCCAGCGCCTCGGCTGCTCCCGGGTCGTGGGTCACCAGCACCACTGCGCCCTGGTAGCTGCGCAGCGCGTCGAGGACCTGCTCACGCGAGGCCGGATCGAGGTTGTTGGTGGGCTCGTCGAGCAGCAACACGTTGGCAGTCGACGCCACCAATCCCGCCAGTGCCAGCCGGGTTTTCTCACCACCGGACAACGTGCCCGCCGGCTGGTCGAGTTGCGGACCGGTGAACATGAACGCGCCCAACAGACCTCGCAGATCCTGCTCCCCTGTGTCGGGCGCCGCGTGCCGGATGTTCTCCCAGACGGTGGCGTCGTTCTCCAAGGTGTCGTGTTCCTGGGCGAAGTACCCGATCTTGAGCCCGTGCCCCGGCTCCAGCGCCCCGGCGTCCGCGGATTCGGTCCCGGCAAGCAATCGCAGCAGCGTGGTCTTTCCGGCGCCGTTGAGGCCGAGCACGACGACCCGGGAGCCGCGGTCGATCGCCAGGTCGACGCCGGTGAAGATTTCCAGCGAACCGTAGGTTTTCGTCAGCCCCTTGGCCACCAGCGGAGTCTTGCCGCACGGCGCGGGGGTGGGAAACTTGATCCGGGCCACCTTGTCGGCCACCCGCTCCGCGTCGAGTTCGGCGATCATCCGCTCGGCACGGCGCAACATGTTCTGAGCGGCAACGGCTTTGGTGGCCTTGGCGCCCATCTTGGCGGCCTGCGTACGCAGTGCGGACGCCTTCTTCTCGGCGTTGGCGCGTTCCCGGCGGCGGCGTTGCTCATCGGTGGAGCGGGCATCGAGATACTTCTGCCAGCCCATGTTGTAGACGTCGGCCTCACCGCGCACCGCGTCCAGGAACCAGACCCGGTTCACCACATCGGCGAGCAACTCGACATCGTGGCTGATCACCACCAGCCCACCGGTGTGGTTCTGCAGGAAGGAGCGCAACCACCCGATCGAGTCGGCGTCGAGGTGGTTGGTCGGTTCGTCGAGCAGCAGGGTGGTGGCCGAGCCGGATCCGGTGTCGCTGGCGGCGAACAGGATGCGCGACAGCTCCACCCGGCGGCGCTGACCACCGGACAGGGTGCGCAGCGGCTGGGTCAGCACCCGGTCGGGCAACCCGAGGCTGGCGCAGATCCGGCCGGCCTCGCTCTCGGCGGCGTACCCGCCGAGGGCGGAGAACCGTTCCTCCAGCTCGCCGTAACGGCGCACCGCCTTGTCCCGGGCGGCGTCGTCGGCGACCTCGGCCATCAGGGTCTGTTGTTTCTCCAGATCCGACAGCAGGGTGTCCAGACCCCGGGCGGAAAGCACCCGGTCGCGGGCCAGCACATCGAGATCGCCCTCGCGCGGATCCTGCGGCAGGTAGCCGATGTCACCGGTGGATTCCACCGAGCCGGCGTAGGGCTCGCCCTCGCCGGCAAGGATGCGCATGGTGGTGGTCTTGCCTGCGCCGTTGCGGCCGACCAGGCCGATCCGGTCGCCGGGCTGGATCCGCAGCGCGGAGCCCTCGATGGACAGCAGTGTGCGCGCCCCGGCGCGGACCTCCAGGTCCGTTGCGGTGATCACGCAACTACCTCCTCATGTTGACTACGTGTCGTCGGTACCCCGGTCATCAGAAAACACCGGCGACCGCTTATCTTTGCGCGCAGCGACCGCTTCTTCAAAGTTGGCGGTGAGTAGACGCACATAGAGCTGACCGAGACCCTCGGCCTGCATATGGCCTTCCAGGCTACCGGCGTCCAGTCCACTCCACAGTGTGCGCTTGGTCAATTCGGTTCCCGGCCGGGAGAACGCCGCGATCCCCCGCGCCATCTCCAGGCAATGCGACAGCAGGTCGTCCTGAGCGGTGACGGCGGAGACCAGCCCGATCCGCTCGGCCTCAGCGGCGTCGACATCGCGGCCGGTGAGCATGATCTCGAAGGCGCGTGACGCGCCGATGGCGCGGGGCAGCAGATAGGACAGACCGAGCTCGCTGGCGGTCAGCCCGTTGTTGATGCCGGCCGCGCGAAAATACGCCCCAGCTGCGGCGACACGGATATCGCAGGCCAAGGCCAGACACAGACCGCCGCCGATGGCGGCACCATTAACGGCGGCGATCACCGGCTGGTGCAGCTTGCGCAGCCCCAGGATGACGTCATCGAGCACCTCCATGGAGCGCAACGCGAACGACGGCCGGGTCAGGCCCTCGACGTGCGGTACCGAACCCGCCGACTTGTGGTCGGCACCCGAGGAGAACCCGCGGCCGGCGCCGGTCAACACGACGACCCGCACCCCGTTGTCATGATGCAGATCACCGATCACCGCGCGCAGCGGCACCATGACGTCGAAGGCCATCGAGTTCATCCGCTCGGGCCGGTTCAGGGTGACCAACGCCACGCCGGGCTCGGGACGGTCGACGAGGACGAACTCGCTGTGCTCAGCCACGCCGAGCACGTTAGCGCGTGGTTCAGTTCTCCTGTGACGCGACGGCCGCGTCGATGTCGAATTCCTTGATCTTGGCGATGAGCTCCTCGAGCTGGGCGGCACCCAGTGCGCCGGACTGCCGGAACACCTGGTGGCCCTTCTTGAAGGCCATCAAGGTCGGGATCGCCTGAATCTCGGCGGCCTGCGCCAGCTCGGGTTCGGCCTCGGTGTCGACCTTCGCGTGCACGATATCGGGATGTTTGTCCGCGGACGCGCCGAACGTGGGGGCGAACGCGCGACATGGACCGCACCACGACGCCCAGAAGTCGACGAGGACGATGTCGTTCTCGTCGACGATCGCCTTGAACTCAGCTGCGGTGATGTCCTGTGTAGTCACGTTCTTCCTAACGTCTCGGCTGGTCTACAGATTCCCAGTATGTCCCCGGGCCAACCGATACCGGGTCAGACGGTGAAGCCGAGCGCGCGCAACTGCTCGCGACCGTCGTCGGTGATCTTGTCCGGACCCCACGGCGGGTTCCACACCCAGTTCAGCTTGATCTCGTTGACCAGCCCGGCGCCGATCAGCGCGGTGCGGGTCTGGTCCTCGATCACATCGGTGAGCGGACAGGCCGCCGAGGTGAGCGTCATGTCGATGAGCGCGACGGTGCCCGCCTCACCCTCTTCCAGGTTCAGGCCGTACACCAGGCCGAGGTCGACGACGTTGATGCCGAGTTCGGGGTCCACCACGTCACGCATGGCCTCCTCGAGGTCGGCGAGCAGTTCCTCGTTCACGGGGTCGGTATTGACGGTGTCGCTCATCGTTTGTCCTCCACATCATGGCTGGCCTCGGACAGAGCAGCCTTGAAGGCCGTCCAGCCGAGCAGGGCACATTTCACCCGCGCGGGATACTTCGCCACACCGGCGAAGGCGATTCCGTCGCCGATCACATCCTCATCCCCCTCAACGTTCCCACGCGAGGAGATCATCTCGGTGAACGCGGCCACCGTCTTGAGGGCATCGCCGACGCTCTGCCCGATCACCTGATCGGTGAGCACCGAGGTCGCGGCCTGGCTGATCGAACAGCCCTGGCCGTCATAGGAGATGTCCTCGACCGTCTCGCCGTCGGCGGACAGCGCCACCCGCAGGGTCACCTCGTCACCGCAGGTGGGATTGACGTGATGCACCTCGGCGCCGAACGGCTCGCGCAGTCCGCGGTGATGCGGGTGTTTGTAATGGTCCAGGATCACTTCCTGGTACATCTGTTCCATTCTCATCCAACACCCCCGGTCGCTGCGCTCGTGCCCGCCGTCACGCGAAGAACTCCACCGCCCGCTTGACGCCCGCGACCAGCCGGTCCACCTCGTCGAGCGTGTTGTACACCGCGAACGAGGCGCGCGCGGTGGCGCTGATGCCGAACCTGCGGTGCAGCGGGGCCGCGCAGTGATGGCCGACCCGCACCGCCACACCCTCGTCATCGAGCACCTGACCGACATCGTGGGCGTGCACACCGTCGAGCACGAAACTCACCGGGGAGGCCCGCCGCTGCGTGGTCTGCGGACCGATGATCCGCACCTGGGGCACCTCGGCAAGCCCTGCCAGCGCGGCGGCCACCAGGGTCTGCTCGTGGGCCTGCACGGCGGGCATACCGATCTCATCCAGATACCGTGCGGCGGCGGCCAGTCCGACCACCTGGGAGGTCATCGGAGTGCCCGCCTCGAACCGTTGCGGTGCGGGCGCGAAGGTGGTGGCCTCCATGGTGACGGTCTCGATCATCGAGCCACCCGTGATGAACGGGGGCAGCGCGTTCAGCAGCTCGCGGCGGCCGTAGAGCGCTCCGATCCCGGTCGGACCGAGCATCTTGTGCCCGGAGAACGCCGCGAAATCGACACCGAGCGCGTGGAAGTCGACCGGCTGGTGCGGCACCGACTGGCAGGCGTCCAGCAGGGTGAGCGCGCCGACCGCCTTGGCCCGGGCCACCAGTTCGCCCACCGGCGCCAGCGCGCCGGTGACATTGGAATGGTGGGTGAAGGCGACGATCTTGACCCGCTCGTCGAGCTGCAGCGAGTCCAGGTCGATGCGACCGTCATCGGTGACCCCGTACCACTGCAGGGTGGCGCCGGTGCGCCGCGCCAGCTCCTGCCACGGCACCAGGTTGGCGTGGTGCTCCAGTTCGGTGGTGACGATGACGTCGCCGGGGCCGACCGCGCCCTCGAAGCGGTTGTCCCCCAACGCATAGGCCACCAGGTTGATCGCCTCGGTCGCGTTCTTGGTGAACACCAGCTCGTCGACGTCCGCGCCGACGAAGGCCGCGATATCCGCGCGGCCCTGCTCATAGGCGTCGGTGGATTCCTCCATCAACTGGTGTGCACCGCGGTGCACCGCGCCGTTGGAGGTGGTCAGGAACGCCCGCTCGGCGTCCAGCACCGCCAGCGGTTTCTGCGATGTCGCCCCGGAATCCAGATATGCCAACTGACACCCGCCCCGCATCACCCGGTTCAGGATGGGGAAATCAGCCCGGATGCGGGCGATCCCCTCCAGATCCAGTGCGCGGTCGACGGATGTCGTTGTCATGGTCGGGCTCCTCCTACGCGGTGGATGTGGCTAGGTTGATGCTGCCTGAGTGAATCGCTCGTAGCCGTTCTCTTCGAGCTGATCGGCGAGCTCGGGACCGCCGGACTCGATGATCCGGCCGTCGAAGAACACGTGCACGAACTGCGGCCGGATGTAGCGCAGGATCCGGGTGTAGTGCGTGATCAGCAGCAGGCCACCGTTCTCGGCCTCGGCGTAGCGGTTCACGCCCTCGCTCACGATGCGCAGCGCATCGACGTCGAGACCGGAGTCGGTTTCGTCCAGGATGGCGATCTTCGGCTTGAGGAGCGACAGCTGCAGGATCTCGTGGCGCTTCTTCTCACCACCGGAGAAGCCCTCGTTGACGCTGCGCTCGCTGAACGTCGGATCGATGTCCAGGTCGGTCATCGCGCCCTTGACCTCTTTGACCCAGTGCCGCAGCTTCGGGGCCTCGCCGCGTACCGCGGTGGCCGCGGTCCGCAGGAAGTTCGACATGGACACACCGGGGACCTCGACCGGGTACTGCATGGCCAGGAACAGGCCGGCACGGGCGCGTTCGTCGACGCTCATCTCGAGCACGTCGGCACCGTCGATGGTGATCGAGCCGGAGGTGACCTTGTACTTGGGATGGCCGGCAATGGCATAGGACAGGGTGGACTTGCCGGATCCGTTGGGACCCATCACCGCGTGGGTCTCCCCCGACTTCACGGTCAGGTTGACGCCCTTGAGGATGGGAGTGTCGTCGCCACCTTCAGGATTGGCGACGGAGACGTGCAGGTCTTTGACTTCGAGCGTGGTCATTCTTGGGTCGCTTTCGATTCCGTGATGGCTAGTTCTCGTTCGATGGCTTCGGTCAGGCGCTCGCGCACGGCGGGCACGGCGATCTTGGCGATGATCTCGCCGAAGAAGCCGCGGACCACCAGGCGGCGGGCCGCCTCCTCGGGAATGCCCCGGGCGCGCAGATAGAACAACTGCTCGTCATCGAAACGGCCGGTGGCACTGGCGTGTCCGGCGCCGGCGATCTCACCGGTCTCTATCTCCAGGTTGGGCACCGAGTCGGCGCGGGCGCCGTCGGTGAGCACCAGGTTGCGGTTCGCCTCGTAGGTGTCGGTGCCGGTGGCCTCGGCGCGGATCAGCACATCACCGATCCACACGGTGTGCGCATCCGGCTTGTCGGAGGCCGGATCACCTTGCAGCGCACCCTTGTAGAGCACATCGGACTTGCAATTCGGTACCGCATGGTCGACGAGCAACCGGGACTCGAAGTGCTGGCCGTCGTCGGCGAAGTAGGTACCGAGCAGCTGAGCCTCGCCGCCCTGGGCGGTGAATCGCACGGTGGCCGTGGTGCGCACCACATCGCCACCGAGGGTGACGTTGACGTGGCCAAGCACCGAATCCTTGCCCAGGCGGGCATGGTGCGAACTGACGTGCACCATGTCATCGGCCCAGTCGGCGATCCAGATGACGCCGAGTCCGGCCGAGTCGCCGACGATGATCTCGACGTTGTCGGCGTAGGTGCCGCTGCCGCGCAGGTCGACCACCACGATCGCCCGGGACAGCTCTTCCACCCGGATCTGCAGGTGCCCGTAGGCGACGTTGCCCGCACCGGGGCCGGTGACGACGATCTCGATGGGCTCGCCGACCTCGGTGTCTCGGGCCACGGTCACCACGGTCGCGTTGCCGAACGACGAGTACGCCTGGGCCGCAACGCGGTCCGACGGCACACCGCCCTGGCCGAGGCGCGGATCGTCGCGCTGGACGGTCTCGACGGTCACCCCGGGGCGCTCGGTCACCTCGATCAGTGCCGAACCCGTCGCCGGCGCCGTACCGTCGTGCAGGCCGCGCAGACGCTTGAGCGGGGTGAACCGCCACAGCTCGTCGCGACCACCGGGCACCTCGAACGCGTCGACGTCGAACGAGGCGAACTGCTCGCCCTTGTTGGCATTCAGAGCCGAACCGGTTTTACGGCCGCCTTCGACCGCGGTAGTCAGCTCGCCCGTCACCCGACCGCACCTTCCATCTGGAGTTCGATGAGCCGGTTGAGTTCCAGCGCGTACTCCATCGGGAGTTCCTTGGCGATGGGCTCGACGAAGCCACGTACCACCATGGCCATCGCCTCGTCCTCGGTCATGCCGCGGCTCATCAGATAGAACATCTGGTCCTCGCTGACCTTCGACACGGTGGCCTCATGGCCCATCGTGACGTCGTCCTCGCGGATGTCGACATAGGGGTAGGTGTCGCTGCGGCTGATCGTATCGACCAGTAGCGCATCGCATTTCACGCTCGACTTCGAGCCGTGTGCGCCCTTGTTCACCTGAACCAGCCCGCGGTAGGAGGCACGGCCACCGCCGCGCGCCACCGACTTGGACACGATGTTGCTCGAGGTGTTCGGAGCCAGGTGCAGCATCTTGGCGCCGGTGTCCTGGTGCTGACCCTCACCGGCGAACGCCACCGAGAGCACCTCACCCTTGGCGTACTCACCGGTCATCCACACGGCCGGGTACTTCATCGTCACCTTGGACCCGATGTTGCCGTCGACCCACTCCATGGTGGCGCCGGCTTCGGCGCGGGCACGCTTGGTGACCAGGTTGTAGACGTTGTTCGACCAGTTCTGGATGGTCGTGTAGCGCACCCGGGCGCCCGGCTTGACCACGATCTCGACGACCGCCGAGTGCAGCGAGTCGGACTTGTAGATCGGCGCCGTGCAGCCTTCGACGTAGTGCACGTAGGAGCCCTCATCGGCGATGATCAGGGTGCGCTCGAACTGGCCCATGTTCTCGGTGTTGATCCGGAAGTAGGCCTGCAGCGGGATGTCGACGTGCACGCCCGGCGGCACGTAGATGAATGACCCGCCCGACCACACCGCGGTGTTCAGCGCGGAGAACTTGTTGTCCCCGGCCGGGATCACGGTGCCGAAGTACTTCTTGAACAGCTCGGGATGCTCGCGCAGACCGGAGTCGGTGTCCAGGAAGATGACGCCCTGCGCCTCCAGATCCTCACGGATCGAGTGGTAGACCACCTCGGACTCGTACTGGGCGGCGACACCGGAGACCAGGCGCTGCTTCTCCGCCTCCGGGATGCCGAGCTTGTCGTAGGTGTTCTTGATGTCGGCGGGCAGGTCGTCCCAGGTGGCGGCCTGCTTCTCGCTGGAGCGCACGAAGTATTTGATGTTGTCGAAGAAGATGCCGTCCAGGTCGGAACCCCAGTTGGGCATCGGCTTCTTGTCGAACGTGCGCAGCGCCTTGAGCCGGACGTCGAGCATCCACTCGGGCTCGCTCTTCTTCGACGAGATGTCGCGCACGACAGCCTCGCTCAGGCCGCGCTGGGCACTGGCGCCGGCGACGTCGGAATCCGACCAGCCATAGCCGTACGTACCCAGCGACGCGATGGTCTCTTCCTGGGTCAGCGGGGTCTCCGGGGTGAGGGTCATGGCGACACTCCTTGTGTGGTGGTGGATTCGGCGCAGGCTGTGGGCCGAACAGGTAGGGACTTGTCAGGTCCCAGTGGAACGTGGGTGGTGCACGCGAAATCACCGTTGACGATGGTGGCCAGCCGCTGCACGTGGGTGCCCAGGATCTCGGCGAACGCCTCTTGTTCAGCGTCACACAGCTCGGGAAATTCCTCGGCAACGTGTGACACCGGGCAATGATGCTGGCAGATCTGCACACCGGACAACGGACCGGCCACCGGTGTGGTGGTGGTCGCGTACCCGGCGTCGGTCAGTGCGGCGGCCATCTGGTCGGCGGTCTGCTCGACCGCGTCCGGATCGCTCACCTCGGAGATCCCCGCCAGGATGGTGTCGATACGGCGACGGGCGAAGGTGCGCACCGCGTCGTCGCCGCCGATCTCGCGGAGTTGACGCATCGCGGCCACCGCCAGGTCGTCATAGGCGTGCGAGAGCTTTGCACGTCCGGCCGCGGTCAGGCGATACCGTTTGGCCGGCCTGCCCCGCCCGTTGTGCTGCCAGGCCGCCGCCGCGCTGGCCTGTGCGTCTCCGGCGTCGATCAGGGCGTCGAGATGCCGACGGATGCCGGCGGCCGAGATACCGAGGCGCTGGCCGATGTCACCCGCGGTGACCGGGCCCTCCAGCAGTAACTGCACGATCGCGCTACGGGTGTGACCGTCCGGAGACACCAAGGTGGGCGCGGTTGCCGCCGCGCCCGGTGCCTCCGGATTTATTTTCACAACATCATTGTGTCGGAATTCGACCTAGGGTTCCAGCAAGGTAACCCTAACCAGGGCGGGACACCCCGGCCCGACCCCGCCGGGCCGCCGGTCCTAACCGTGGCGGGCCACAAAAGCCCGGCCGCTACGCTGCTCGCATGACCGCCCTTGGGTCCTTCAGCTCGGCGGTCGCCCGATGGCACGCCGACGAACGGTCGGTCGGGTCACCCCTCACCGGCGCTGAGGTCGTCTCACTGCGTCGCACCAGGGTATTCGGCGCGACCGGAACCGTCCTCATGGCGATCGGCGCGCTCGGCGCCGGCGCCCGGCCGGTCGTCCAGGACCCCACGTTCGGCGTCCGTCTGCTCAACCTGCCCTCACGCATCCAGACCGTATCCCTGACGATGACCACCACCGGCGCGGTGATGATGGCGCTGGCCTGGCTGATGCTGGGCCGGTTCGCCCTCGGACCGCACCGGATGTCCCGCAGCCAACTGGATCGCACGCTCATGCTGTGGCTGCTGCCGCTGCTGATCGCCCCGCCGATGTACAGCAAGGACGTCTACTCCTACCTGGCGCAGAGCCAGATCGCCCGGCTCGGTCTGGACCCGTATCTGGTCGGCCCGGCGCCCGGGCTCGGCCTGGATCACGTCTTCACCCTGTCGGTGCCCAGCCTGTGGCGCGAGACCCCGGCCCCGTACGGTCCGCTTTTCCTGTGGATCGGCGAGGGCATATCGGTGCTCACCGGTGACAACATCGTCGCCGCCGTGCTGTGCCACCGGCTGGTGGTGCTCGTCGGTGTCGGACTCATCGTCTGGGCCACCCCGCGTTTGGCGCAGCGGTGCGGTGTACACGAGGTGAGCGCACTGTGGCTGGGTCCGTGTAATCCGCTGCTGTTCATGCATCTGGTGGCCGGTATCCACAACGAGGCGTTGATGCTCGGCCTGATGCTGGCGGGCACCGAGTTCGCGCTGCGCGGTATCGACGGCGTCCGCGACGGGCAGTGGCGGATCCCGCCCCGAGCCACCGCGATGCTGGTCGCCGGCACCGTGCTGGTCACGATGTCCTCCCAGGTCAAATTGCCCTCGCTGCTGGCGATGGGCTTCATCGTGATGGCGCTGGCGTGGCGCTGGGGCGGCACCTTCAGGGCACTGCTGGCTGCCGGGTTCTCCCTGGGCGCACTGTCGTTGGCGGTGATGGCCGTGATCGGCTGGGCCAGCGGCCTGGGCTTCGGCTGGCTGTTCACCCTGGGCACCGCGAACGTGGTGCGGTCCTGGATGTCACCGCCCACCCTGATCGCGCTGGGCACCGGGCAGGTCGGCATCCTGCTCGGCCTCGGTGACCACACCACCTCCGTACTGGGGCTCACCCGTGGCATCGGTGTGATCATCATCGCAATCCTGGTGACCTGGCTGCTGCTGGCGGTCTTCCGCGGCCGGCTGCACCCCGTCGGCGGCCTCGGTGTCGCGCTCGGCGCCACGGTTCTGCTGTTCCCGGTGGTCCAGCCCTGGTACCTGCTGTGGGCCATCATCCCGCTGGCCACGTGGGCCACCCGACCCGGATTCCGCGGCTCCGCCATCGCGATGACGCTGGTGGTGGGCATATTCGGGCCGACCGCCAACGGCGACCGGTTCGCCCTGTTCCAGATCGTCGACGCCACGCTGGCCAGCGCCGTGATCGTGGCACTCTTGATCGCGCTCACCTACCGTCGGCTGCCGTGGCGCCCGCTGCCCGATCCAGGGCCCGATGACCGCCGACCCGGACCGGAGCCACCGGCTGCCAGACCCGACGCTTACGCTGAATCTCCGTGACCACCGGTTCTGAGCCCGTCGTGCGGCTGCGCGGCCTGACCAAGCGCTACGGAGCGACGATCGCGGTGAACAATCTCGACCTCGAGGTGCACCGCGCCGAGGTGTTCGCGTTGCTCGGGCCCAACGGCGCGGGCAAGACCACCACCATCGAGATGTGCGAGGGCTTCCTGCGTCCCGACGCGGGCAGCATCGAGATCCTCGGCCTCGACCCGACCACCGACAACGCCAAACTGCGTGAGCGCATCGGCGTGATGCTGCAGGGCGGCGGCGGCTACCCCGCGGCCCGCGCCGGCGAGATGCTCGATCTGGTGGCCGCCTACGCCGCCAATCCCCTCGACCCGCAGTGGCTGCTGGACACGCTCGGCCTCGCCGATGCCGCACGCACGACCTATCGCCGGCTCTCCGGCGGCCAGCAGCAGCGCCTGGCCCTGGCCTGCGCGGTCGTCGGCCGCCCGGATCTGGTGTTCCTGGACGAGCCGACGGCCGGTATGGACGCACATGCGCGCATCGTGGTGTGGGAGCTGATCGACGCGTTGCGCCGCGACGGCGTGACGGTCGTGCTGACCACCCATCAACTCACCGAGGCCGAGGAGCTGGCCGACCGGCTGGTCATCATCGACCACGGCGCGACGGTGGCCGCGGGCACGCCGGCAGAGTTGATGCGCAACGGCGCAGAGAACCAGCTGCGCTTCACCGCCCCACCGAAACTCGATCTCACCCTGCTGATCTCGGCGCTTCCGGAGGATTACCGGGCCACCGAGGCCACGCCCGGGGAGTATCTGGTGGAAGGACACATCGATCCACAGGTGCTGGCCACGGTGACCGCGTGGTGCGCGCGGGTGAACGTGCTGGCCACCGACATGCGGGTGGAACAGCGCAGCCTGGAACAAGTCTTCCTCGATCTGACCGGCAGGGAGTTGAGATCGTGAGCAATCGTTTCGCCGCGGGCACCTTCACCCCCGACCCGCGCCCGGCCGGGGTGCGCCAGATGCTGATCGCGCAGTTCGGCCTGGAGCTGCGGTTGCTGCTGCGCAACGGTGAGCAGCTGCTGCTCACCATGTTCATCCCGATCACCCTGCTGATCGGCCTGACCCTGTTGCCGCTCGGCGACTTCGGTGCCAACCGGGCGGCCACCTTCACCCCCGCGATCATGGCGCTGGCGGTCATCTCGACGGCCTTCACCGGGCAGGCCATCGCGGTGGCCTTCGACCGCCGTTACGGCGCGCTGAAACGGCTCGGCGCCACCGCACTTCCGGTGTGGGGCATCGTCGCCGGCAAGTCGCTGGCCGTCGTGGCCGTGGTGTTCCTGCAGTCGATCCTGCTGGGCGGCATCGGCATCGCCCTGGGGTGGCGCCCCGAGGTGGGCGCCCTGGCACTGGGCGCGGTGGTGATCGCGCTCGGCACCGCGACCTTCGCCGCACTGGGACTGCTGCTCGGCGGGACACTGCGCTCGGAGATCGTGCTGGCCCTGGCAAACCTGCTGTGGTTCGTCTTCGCCGGACTGGGCGCCCTGACGCTCGACGGCGGTCCGGTGCCCGCGGCGCTGCGCTGGGTGGCGCGGCTGACACCGTCGGGTGCGCTGACCGAGTCGCTGACGCAGGCGATGACGCTGTCGGCGGACTGGTTCGGCATCGCCGTGCTGGCGGCCTGGGGGGTGCTCTCGGCGTTGGCCGCGCTGCGCTGGTTCCGCTTCACGTGAGCACGGTGCTCGGGGTCGACGGCTGGAAGCACGGCTGGGTCGGCATCGAGCTCCGGGACGGGCGTTATGCCGGCGCCCATGTGGACGAGACGCTGGGCGGTCTGGTGGCCGCCGCACCCGACGCGGTCGCCATCGGCGTCGACATACCGCTGGGCCTGCTGGACTCCGAGGTGCGCGCCTCGGACCGGGCCGCCCGACGCCGTCTCGGTGCCCGGTCGTCGAGTCTGTTCGCGATGCCGCCCCGCCCGGTGTTCGACGCGCCCGACCATGCGGCGGCCACCGCCGCGGCGAAAGCCCTCACCGGCACCGGCATCAGCATCCAGACCTGGGGTCTGCGGCGAAAGTTCCTGGAGGCCGAGGCTCTGCACGACGAGACCGGGCTGCCCCTGCACGAGGTGCACCCCGAGCTGTCCTTTCACGAAATGGGTCTGCTGGCCGCCGACGGCAAGAAGAAGAGCTGGCGTGGCCAGCGCGCCCGGCTCCGGATGCTGACCTCGCATGGCATCGACATCCCCGAGGACCTGGGCCGCGCCGTCGCGGCGGTACCCGCCGATGACGTGCTCGATGCGGGCGCCGCGGCGTGGAGTGCGCACCGTATCGCCACCGGGGCGGCGTTCAGCCTGCCGGATCCGCCGCAGGTCGACGGTCGCGGCCGGCAGCTGGCGATCTGGTGTTGAGGCCGGGCAGCAGAAACTCCAACTGGCCGACCTCCTCGATGTTGTGCCGAACCCAGGCGCGCGCCATGTGATCCGGGAACTTTCGGCAGAGATGGGCGTTCACCGGCCGGAAAAGCGGTGTGCGGGCCCCGACGTCGAGGACGCTCACGTAGTGGGTGCCGTCGTCGCCCGCAGACCAGGTGTGCTCCAGGCTGAACACCATCACCCCGGCCACCCGCTGCACCAGCCGGATCCCGGTCTCGTCGAGTTTCTCCACCCGGTCGACGACGTCGACGCGGTATTCCGGTCGCCCGCCGAAGGCCTCCACGATCCGGAACCGGGCACCCTCGGCCGCGTGCTCGCCGGCGGCCAGTTCCCATCTGATGTGGTCGATGGGATGCCAGGCCAGGTATCGGTCGATCACCTCACCGCCGTAGTCCATCGTCCCGCCGAGCCCGGAGAACCAGTCCAGCAGCATCGACGGCGTCACCCCGCGCAGCGGACGGTGGTCGATGGTCACCCTTCGGCGACGGTGTGGCGCGGCCGTATAGCGCACCGTGGCCGAGTCGACGGTGCGCAGCGGATAGAGCACGGGACGGCTCATCAGACCTCCAAGATACGATTGCGTTTCTTATATCCTGCGGCGCGCGCGTAAGATACGCAAGCGTTTCCTATGAGGAGGTTTCATGCGGCGCCGTGGCGACGAACTCGATACCGCGATCCACGGCGCCGTCGTCGCCCTGTTGACCGAACACGGCCCGGCCGCCGTGACGATGGAGGCGGTCGCCGCCACCGCGCGTACCAGCAAGCCGGTGCTCTACCGCCGCTGGGCGGACGGACGAGAACTGTTGCGTGACACCCTGTTGCGCACCGCGAAGGCGGCCATCCCGCACCAGGACACCGGCAGCTATCGCACCGACATGCTGGCCGTGCTGCGCGGGTGGGCGGCGCTGTTCACCGGCCCGCAGGGCGCCGCCATGCGGGCCGCCGTGGCCGCCATGGCCGGCGACGCGACGCTGGCCACCGCGTTTCGCGCCGACGTGATCGGGTGGCGCAAGCAAGAGATGGCCGCACTGCTGGCCCGCGGCATCGAACGCGGTGACGTCCGCCCGGACGTGCCGGTACACATCGCCCGGGAACTCGGACAGAGCGTGCTGTGGCATCGCCTGCTGGTCACCGGCGACCCCATCACCGATGACCTGGTGGTCGAACTCGTCGACGAGGTGCTGGTGCCGTTCGTCGCGCCGCGCCGGACAGGCCCTACTACAACCCGTAGTTAGCGCTGCTCTACGATCGGGCCGTGGCTGTCGGACGACTTTTCCTCAGACTCGTCGACACGCTGCCCGTGCCCAGCCTGCGTGCGCAGCGCATCGTCGCGGCGCTGGTCATCCTCACCCAGGGCGGTATCGCCGTCACCGGAGCCATCGTGCGCGTCACGGCCTCCGGGCTCGGCTGCCCCACCTGGCCGCAGTGCTTCCCCGGCAGTTTCACCCCGGTCCCGCACGCCGAGGTCGCCGGCATCCATCAGGCCGTCGAATTCGGCAACCGGATGCTGACCTTCCTGGTCGTGCTCACCGCGGCGGCCGCGGTCATCGCCGTCACCCGGGCCCGGCGGCGGCGCGAGATACTGGCCTACGCCTGGCTGATGCCGGCCTCGACCGTCGCACAGGCGGTCATCGGCGGGATCACGGTGCTCACCGGCCTGCTCTGGTGGACCGTCGCCATCCACCTGTTGGTATCCATGGCGATGGTGTGGCTGTCGGTGCTGCTGTACGCCAAGATCGGCGAGCCCGACGACGGCGAACCGGCGACCGTGGTGCCCACACCGTTGCGCCAGTTGACCGCTCTGAGCGGGATCGCCCTGTCGGCCGTTCTGGTGACCGGCACCATGGTGACCGGCGCGGGACCGCACGCGGGCGACAAGAGCCTGCAGCGTCCAGTGCCCCGCCTGGAGGTCGAGATCACCACCCTGGTGCACATGCACTCGACGCTGCTGATCTCCTATCTCTCACTGCTGGTGGCACTCGGCTTCGCGCTGCTGGCGGTCCGCGCGCCCCGGCCGGTGCTGACACGGCTGGGCGTGGTCGTTGGCCTGGCCGCCGCCCAGGGTGCGCTCGGCGCCGTGCAGTTCTTCACCGGCGTGCCCGAGGCGTTGGTGGCGTTACACGTCGCCGGGGCGGGCGCATGCACCGCGGCCACTGCAGCACTGTGGGCATCGATGCGAGAACGCAACACCATCACGGTGTGATTGTTGTGATTAATTCACAACTTTGACCTAGGCTGTCGGAATGACCCCCGGCCTGAACGCGCACGCGCGCCGAGCAGCGATCGCCGCGCGGATCCATACCGACCGCGAGGTCGACTTCGCCACCCTGGCCGATGAATTCGACGTGTCCGAGATGACCATCCGTCGCGATATCGAGCGGCTCGAGGAGCAGGGCGTCGCGCGCCGGGTACTCGGTGGCGCGATCGCATTCGGCGGCAAGTCGACCGAGCCGTCCTTCGACGCGCGCGCCGCCGACTCCGCCGATGAGAAACTGCACATCGCGCACGCGGTGGCCGACCTGCTGACCCCGCGCGAGACCGTCATCCTGGACAGCGGCAGCACGGTGCTGGCGGTTGCGCGGGCCGTCAAGGGCCGCGATCTGGGGCTGACCGTGATCACCCCCAGCGTGCTGGTCGCCATCGAACTCGCCGACGAACCGGACACCACGATCCTGCTGACCGGCGGCAAGGTCCGGCCCGGTGAGCTGAGCCTGATCGGCGCCGAGGCCGAGGACTTCTACCTGCGGTACAACTGCGACACCTACGTGATGGGCATCGCCGGGGTGGACGGTAAGCGCGGCGCCTCGGAGTACCACCGCGAGGAAGGCAACGTGAAACAGGCGGCAATGCGGGCGGCGGACCGGGTGATCGTGGCCGCCGACGCCTCCAAACTCGGCCGGGTGCAGTTGATCAACGTGGCACCGGTGTCGGCGATTTCGATCCTGGTCACCGATGGGCCGGCCACCCATCCGGCGGTCGAGGCGCTGCGTGCGGCGGGTGTCTCGGTGGTGTGTGTCAACGCAGATCGGTCAGGGCGCGAGCGCGCACCGCGCGACCAGTCACCGCCAGCGCGCTGACGCCCCGGCGCTTTCGGAGCGCGTCACCACCGCGCCGGCCTCCTCGGCGATCAGCGCGCCCGCCGCCCAGTCGTGCACGGCGAGATCATCCTCGAAGAAGGCATCCAGGCTGCGCTGCGCCACCAGGCAGAGATCCAGTGCGGCCGCCCCGAATCGGCGCATATCGGTGTATTCGGCCATCGCGGTGCCGAGTTCGCGCAACTGTCTGCGCCGGTGGCCGGGATCGTAGGACAGCCCGGTGCCCACCAATCGCACCGACGACTCCATCAGCGCCAGCGGCAGCCGCACCTCCCCGGATCCTGAGTCAAGTTGAGCACCAAGACCTTTGGCGGCACTCCAGGTCATCCCCAGGGCCGGCGCGCACACCGCACCGGCCAGCCAGCTGCCGTCGGCCGTCGACCGGGCCGCCACCGAGGTACCGAAATGCGGCAGGCGCCGGATGTAGTTCGTGGTGCCGTCGAGCGGGTCGACGACCCACTGCACCGAGCCGGTGCCGATCCGCTCGGGCAGCTCCTCGCCGAGCACACCGTCATCGGGTCTGGCCTCCAGCAGCGCCGCACGCACGGCCTCCTCGGCGGCACGGTCCACCGCCGTCACCACATCGCCGGCGGCGCTCTTGGTGGCGAGGTGCATTGTCTCGCCCCAGTGCCGCAGGCACACCGCGGCCCCGAGCCGGGCGGCCTCGATCGCCAGCAGGCGCAATTGCTCGGTCATAACGTCGTGCGGAATTCCTTCACCGCGTCCATCAGTTCCGCGGCCCGGGAGGCCACGGCACGGTTCTCGAACACCCCGTCCTGCTTGAAATAGGTGCCGACGACCGCTCCGTCGGCGATGGACAGCTGTTCGGCCGCATTGTGTGCGCGCACACCGGTGTTCACGAACACCGGCACCGCGCCGGCATTGTCCTTGACCACCCGCAGCGCCTGGGCGTCGGTGGATGCCCCCGCGGTCAGACCGGACACGCAGATGGCATCGGGTTTCGTCGCGAAGACCGTGGTGGCGGTGACCGAGGCCAGATCACGGTCGGCCAGATAGACCGCCGACTCCGGGACGATGTTGAACAGCAGCTTCACCCCGGCACCCCCGACGCGGTGCCGGTGCCGCGCGACCTCGCCGACGTTGGTGTCCCACAGGCCGAAATCGCTGGCGTAGACGCCGGTGAAGATCTCGCGCACCCACTGGGCACCGGTGGCCACCGCCAGGTCGATCGAGGCGCGACCATCCCACAGCACGTTCACGCCGTAGGGCACGGTGAAATCGGGCAGCAACTCACCGATCACCCGGGCCATGGTGATGGCGGTGATCGGCTCGGTCTTGGTCAGGTACGGCAGGCTGAACTCGTTGGAGACCATGACGCCGTCGACACCGCCTTCCTGCAGCGCGGCCAATTCCTCCTTGGCGCGGTCCACGACCGCCCGGACGCCCGCGGCCGAGTCGAAGCCGGGATCGCCCGGAAGTGCCGCCAGATGCAGCATCGCGATCACGGGCTTCTGCACGGCAAATACATCATCGAGCCAACTGGTCATGGGGGCGCCTCTCCGCGTCGTCTGGGTCTTTCCGAGCTGTGCTGCGTTAACCGTATGTTACTAAATCACAGTAATCCAGGAGGTTCTCGTGAGTTAACGTGACTATCGCACATGTCTTGTGAGAATATAACAGAGTAAGTATGGTGGTCCCACCGCAACGACCACATGGCGGACATCAACCGAAGGGATGGCATGCCGGAGTTCACCATCGGCATTGATATCGGCACCACCGGTACCAAGACCGTGCTCGTCGATATCGGCCGAGCCCGCATCGTCGCCCAGGCCACCCACGACGCTCAGCTGTTCTCCGATGCCCCCGGCCACGCCGAGGCCGATCCGACCCAATGGCTGCGCAACGTGCACGCCGGCATCCGCGACGTGCTGGCCACCTCCGGCGTCACCCCCGACCGGATCGGCGCACTGTCCACCACCGGTATGGTCCCGGCCGTCGTGCCGGTGGACGGTACCGGCGCCCCGGTCCGGCGCGCCCTGCTCCAGAACGACGCCCGCGCGACCGCCGAGATCACCGAACTCCAGCGCGCGCTCGACGACGAGACCGTGCTGCGCGCAACCGGTTCCGCGGTGACCCAACAATCGGTGGGCCCGACCGCGTTGTGGCTGCAACGCCACGAACCCGAGACCTGGAGCCGCACGACACACCTGGTCGGCTCCTACGACTGGGTGCTGATGGCCCTCGGCGCGCCCGCGCATGTGGAGCTGAACTGGGCACTGGAAGCCGGGCTCGGCACGATCACCGGTGAACGCTTCGAGCCGATGTACGCCGCGGCAGGCCTGTCCGCGGAACTGGTGCCCGGCGCACTCGCCCCCGGCGCCCAAGCCGGCGCGCTCAGCGTCGCGGCCGCCGAGGCCACCGGACTGACCGCCGGCCTGCCGCTGATCGTCGGCGGGGCCGACCATGTGCTCTCGGCCTACGCCGCAGGCATCAACGCCGAGGGTGACTGGTTGGTGAAACTCGGTGGCGCCGGGGACATCCTGGTCGCCGCCGATCAGCCGGTCATCGATGCCCGGCTCTATCTCGACGCGCACCCCGTGCCCGGACGGTGGCTGCCCAACGGCTGCATGGCCACCAGCGGCAGCCTGATCCGCTGGTTCCAGACCCTGTCCGGCGGTATCGACCTGGTGGACCTCGACGATGAGGCCGACACCCGCAACCCGGGCGAAATCCTCTGTCTGCCCTACTTTCTCGGCGAGAAGAGCCCCCTGCACGACCCCGATCTACGCGGCGCCTTCGTCGGACTCGACCTCGCCCACAACCGCGCGGACATGTACCGGTCCGTGCTGGAAGCGATCGCCTACGGTTTCCGGCACCACACCGAGGTGTTCGCCTCGATGGGTGTGCCATTGCACCGGGCGCTGGTCACCAACGGAGGCAGCCGGTCGGTGCTGTGGAAGCAGATCCTCGCCGATGTGCTGGGCACCCCGCTGTCCCCGATCGTCGGTCACCCGGGCGCCTCACTGGGTGCCGCGGTGATCGCCGCGGTCGGCACCGGGCTGCTCGACGGCTGGGACAACACCGCGATGTTCCAGACCGTCGGCGAACCTGTCGTGCCCAACCCGCAGAACGTCGACCGCTACGCCGAGGCCTACGCCCAGTGGCGCGAACTCGGCGACGTGCTGACCCCCATCTCCCACCGCATCGCCCGAAAGGCACGGCCATGACCACCCCCGACACCACCGCCAGCACCCAGACCGCCGTCGTCACCGGCGCGGGTTCGGGCATCGGACGCGCCATCGCCGCCACCCTCGCCGAGCGGGGCTGGCGGGTCATCGTCACCGATATCGACGCCGAGGCCGCCGAGCAGACCCGTGCGGTGCTGAGCGGGACCGGGCACGAGGCCGCCCGACTCGATGTCACCGACGCCGCCGGATCAGCGCAACTCGCCGACGACGTGGCCGATCGGGTGGGACTGCACGCCTGGGTGAGCAACGCGGGGATTTCGGCGATGGCGCGCTTCGTCGACGTGTCCACCGACCAACTGGACCGCAGCCTCGACATCAACCTCAAGGGTGTCTTTCTGTGCGGCCAGGCCGCCGCGCGGGCAATGATCCGCACCGGAGTGCGCGGCACCATCGTCAACACCGCGTCCATGGCGGCCAAACAGGGCCGGGTGCCATTCCTGGCGGACTACGTGGCCTCCAAGTTCGGCGTCCTCGGGCTCACTCAGGCGATGGCCTTCGAGCTTGCCCCCCAGGGCATCACGGTCAACAGCGTGTGCCCCGGTTTCGTGGCCACTCCGATGCAGTCCCGCGAGCTGGAGTGGGAGGCGTTGCTCACCGGATCCACTCCCGACGGTGTGCGCAAGTCCTGGGTCGACGCCACTCCCCTGGGTCGCCTGCAGACCCCCGACGACGTCGCCCGTGCGGTGGCGTTCCTGGTCTCCGAAGATGCCCGGTTCATCACCGGAGAAGCACTGTCGGTCAACGGCGGTGCCTACATGGATTGAGTCCACCATCGCCCGCACACGCTCGATCCACCCGGACAAAGAGAAGAGGACCATGAAAATCCCAACCTTGCGCTGGTTGCCCGCGATCATCGCCGCCACCAGCCTGACCCTCGCCGGCTGCGCAGGCAGCGGCGGATCCGGCGAGCAGAGCTCGTCGGGTCTCGGTGAGATTCCCACCGACACCAACGCCACGGTGCGGGTGTTGATGGAGAACGTCCCCGACACCGACATCGTCAAAGGCCTTGTCGGGCAGTTCAATCAGAAGTATCCCGATATCAAGGTCGAGATCGAGACGATGACCTTCGACCAGATGCGGGACCGCCTGGTGTCCTCGTTCCAGGCCTCGCAGCCCGCCTACGACCTCATCGTGGTGGACAACCCCTGGATGGACGATTTCGCCGACGCCGGCTTCCTGCAGCCGCTGGGCGACCGGATCGCGGCCACCCCGGACTACCAGCCGGAAGATTTCTTCGACTCGCTGACGGCGATCACCGACGTCGAGGGCACCACCTACGGCGTCCCGTTCTACAACTACGCGCTGGGCTACATCTACAACACCGGTGATCTGACATCGGCGGGGCAGAGTGTCCCCACCGATCTGGACGCGTTGGTGTCCACCTCGCAGCGGCTCAAGACCGCCGACCGCGCCGGCATCGCGATGCAGCCCCAGCGCGGCTACAAGATCTTCGAGGAATGGGCCAACTGGCTGTTCGCCGCAGGCGGATCGATCTACGGCGAGGACGGCAAGCCCTCGCTGGACACGCCGGAAGCCGCCCGCGCCCTGGACGCCTATATCGAGACCTATAAGACCGCGGCGCCGGCGAACAGCCTGTCCTGGGGTTTCGACGAGGCGTTCCGCTCCGTCTCCGGCGGTATGGCCGCCTCGATGATCGGCTACAACTGGAACCTGCCCGCGCTCAACGATCCCGAGGGCGCTTCGGCAGAACGTGCCGGACAGTTTGCGCTTGCCCCCATCCCCGGCGGCAAATCCGCTCTGGGGTCCTGGAGTTGGGCGATTCCCGCCAACTCCGGGGCCGCCGACGCCGCCTGGGCGTTCGCCTCGTGGGTGACCTCACCCGAGATCGACGCGCAGCGGGTCGCCGATGGTGGTGCCGTGATCCGGGAGAGCTCGCTGAACAACCCGCAGGTGCTCGCCGACGGGTACGGCGCCGACTACTACAAGACGGTCGGCGAGATCCTGGCCGACGCGGCCCCGCTCACCCAGGGCAAGGGCGGCGAAGAGATGATCCAGGCGGTCGGCACCGAGCTCAACGATGCCGCCGCAGGCAACAAGAGCGTCGCCGACGCACTGCGTGATGCGCAGGCAGCTGCGGAGCGGATCCAGCAGTGACCCTCGGGAATCCGACGGCCACCTGGCGCACAGGACGGATGGGGTGTCCGCGATGACGTTCAAGTACGGCATGCTCACGCCGCTGCTCGCCCTGTTCGCCGTGGCCGTCGGATTCCCGCTCTGCTACGCGGCGTATCTGTCAGTGACCGACTACAAGCTGACCGATCGCACGCAACCGGATTTCGTGGGTGCGGCCAATTTCACCAGCGCGCTGACCAATCCGGCGTTCTGGGAGGCCTTCGCGACCACCGCCATGTATGTGGTGATCGCGGTGAGCCTCGAACTGGTTCTCGGCTTCGCGCTCGCCCTTGCCCTGCATCAGCAACGCTGGGCCAAGGACCTGTCCCGGGCGATCGTGCTCGCGCCCATGTTCATCACCCCGATTGCGGTCGGGCTGATCTTCCGCTTCCTGCTCAACGATCAGATCGGCGCAGTGCCGGCGCTGCTGCACGCGGTGGGCGCCGATTACGACTTCTTCGGCGCCGGAAAGGCCTTGCTGACGCTGGCCTTCATCGATGTCTGGCAGTGGACGCCGTTCATGGTGCTGCTGATCTTGGCCGGCCTGGAGTCCATGCCCAAACAACCCATGGAGGCCGCCCGCGTCGACGGCGCCGGCCCGGTGTACCGGTTGCGCCGGGTGCTCATCCCGATGCTGGCCCCGGTGCTCACCGTCGCGGTGCTGCTGCGCGGCCTGGATGCCCTTCGGGTCTTCGAGTACATCTACGCCACCACCCGAGGCGGCCCGGGCACCGACACCCAGACCCTGCAGTACTTCATGTATCTCGAAGGCATCCAGTTCTTCCGGCTCGCCCAGGCCAGCGCCATGGCCTTCATCGTGCTGGCGCTCGTACTGGTCGTGATCGTGGCGGCGTTCCGCGCCATGGAGCGCAACCGCGCCGGGTCGACGCAGAAGGGTGCCCTCCGATGAGCCGGCCCCGCCCCCTCGAGGTCCTGCGCCTCGCGGTGCTCACCGCGGCGTTCGTCTTCGTGCTGTTCCCCATCGTCTGGGTGGCGCTCGCGAGCTTCAAGACACCCCAACAGATGTCGGAACCGTTCCTGTTCGCCTTCGTTCCCAGCCTGGCGAACTGGCAGGCCGTGGTCGAGTCCGGGGTGTTCGCCGCCGCCGGTCGCAGCGCACTCGTCGGCGTCATCACGGTGGCGATCAGCCTGGTGGTCGGCAGCATGGGCGCCTATGTGATCGCCAAGTACCGGGCCGGCGGATCGCTGACCCGATTCGGCATGCTTGCCGCGCAGGTGGTTCCGCCGGCGGTGATGGTGTTCCCGTTCCTGACCATGGCGCAGGCGCTGCGGATGACCGACACCCTGGCACCGGTGATCTTCGCGCACCTGTCCTTCGTGCTGCCGCTGGTCACCTGGTTCCTGATCGGCTTCTTCGAGGCGGTGCCCGCCTCACTGGAGGAGCAGGCGAGGGTGGACGGATTCACCCGGTGGCAGGCGTTCCGGATGGTGGTGCTGCCGCAGGTGTACCCCGGTATCGGCGCCGCCGGCATCTTCGGGTTCACGCTGTCGTGGAACGACCTGTTCTATGGGCTGATCCTGGCCCCCGGAAACGCGGCGATCCTGCCGGTGGCCATCGCGAACTTCAACACCTTCCGCGGAGTGCAGATCGGCACCATGAGCGCGGCGATCATGATCGCGATCATCCCCGTCGTCATCGCCAGCTTCTTCATCCAGCGACGCCTGGTCCAGGGGATCAGCGGCGGCGCGGTCAAGTACTAGACAAGCGAGGTTGTACAAGAATGGCATCGGTCACTTTCTCCAAGGTCGGCAAATCGTTCGGGTCGGCCAGCGTGGTGTCGGACCTGGACCTGGAACTCGCCGACGGCAGCATGACGGTGCTGGTCGGACCGTCCGGCTGCGGTAAGACCACCTCGCTACGCATGCTGGCCGGGCTCGAAGCGGTCAGCGCCGGCACCATCCGGATCGGTGATCGCGATGTGACCGCGCTGGAACCCAAGGACCGCGATATCGCGATGGTGTTCCAGAACTACGCGCTCTATCCGCATCTTTCGGTGCGGGAGAACATCGCCTTTCCGTTGCGGGCCAAGAAGATTCCCCGCACCGAGGCACTCCGGCGGGCCGACGAGATCGCCGAATCGCTGGGCCTGGGCGCGCTCGTCGAACGCAAGCCCAAGGATCTCTCCGGCGGGCAGCAGCAGCGGGTGGCGATCGGACGGGCCATCATCCGCGAACCCGCGGTCTTCCTCTTCGATGAACCGCTGAGCAACCTGGACGCCAAGTTGCGCGTCGAGACCCGTACCGAACTCCTGCGGCTGCAACGCCGACTGGGCATCACCTCGCTCTATGTCACCCACGACCAGGAAGAGGCGATGACGCTGTCGGACCGGATCGTGGTGATGCGCGAGGGTCGCATCGCCCAGGCCGGCCCACCCGAGGAGGTCTACCGCCGACCGGCCGACACCTTCGTGGCCACCTTCGTCGGCAGCCCGAAGATGAACCTGATCGACGGCGCGGTCACCGGCGGTGAATTGCGTACCGAATCCGGCGTGCGGATCACGGTGGGCGGCCCCGATGCGGGTGCGGTCACGATCGGGGTGCGTGCCGACGACCTGATCCTCACCCCGTCCCCGGACGGGGCCACGGTGGTCGAACTCGTCGAACTGCTCGGGCCGCGGGCCATCATCACGGTCCGCTCGGCCGATCAGCAGCTGACCAGCGTCGTCGAGGCGGCGGCACTGTCCGATGTCACCGTTGGCGCCACGGTCGAACTGTCGGCGCGTGATGTGCACCGGTTCGATGTACGCACCGGGGTGCGCCTCGTCGACCCGGTCTAGTCAGGAGTCCTCGAGGTCGGTGAGCCTGCTCGGGGCCGCCTGCCGCCAGGAGTCCAGCAGAATGTCGTGCAGTTCCCGCGCGTCTTCCAGGGCGTCGAGCCGAACCCGCACCCACGCCGATGGCGCTTCGTGTGGGGGCACCCAGAACTTGTGCGGCTCGGCGGCGATCAGCTCCTCGCGATCAAATCTCGGGCAGCGCACCGCAATCGACGTCTGGTCGTCGGGCACAGTGAGGAACATCTTGCCCGCCACGTCGAAGGTCGGATGCCCCCAGCGCTCCTTCTCCCTGGTCTCGGGTAGCGACAGTGCGATGCGCTGGACATCATCGGCATCGAGCACTGCGATCACGCCCCGCGGTGTGACAGCGGGCCGAGCCCCAGCCGGATCAGGGCCGCTTCCACGCCGAGCGCGTACTCACGTTCGGCGCGCCGCTTATCGGTCGCGCCGAGCTGGCGGAACCCCAGCGACGGTTCGACGAGTTCCAATTCCAGCAGCCGCGGGTCATCGGCCCCGCCGATGACGTCGACGCGCGCGTAGAGCAGATCGCGTGCCGGGATGCCGAACCGTGTCGTCGCCGCGGCCACCGCGGCGTGACCGACCTCCCACACCTCGTCGGCGGGGTCGGCGGCGCCGAGTTTCTCGGCGGCGAACGTCCCGGTCTGCTCGAACTCCGGTCCGCGCCCGGCCGGCGGCAGGATCGGACCCTTGGTGAAGGCGTGGGAGGGTTCACCGTTGAGGAACACCAGCGCGGTCTCCCCGCCGGAGATCCGCGGGTCATAGGGCTGCACCAACACCGCGCGGTCGTCGGCCTGCAGCGCTTGCGCGTGGGCCACCGCCGCACGGGGGTCGACGAACCGTTGCGCGCCCACCGATCCGGCGCCGACGGCGGGTTTGACCACCACCTCGCACTGGGGCGCCCGCACCGTATCGCCGACCGCGTAGTACCGGGTGGGCACGATCGGCAGACCGTCCTGCGCCAGATCCAGCAGATAGTGCTTATCGGTGCTCCATGCCACCACGTCCGGCGGATTCAGCAGGTTGCGCACCGCTCGCGTCCAGGCCAGGAACTCGTCGAGACGCTCGCTGTAGTCCCACGTGGCGCGCAACACCACCAGGTCGGCCTCCAGGGTGGCCGGGTCGTCCCAGGACTTCCAGCTGACCGGCAGGCCGCGCGTGCGCAGGGCCTCGACCAGGCCCTCGTCATCGCTGTCGCCTTCGGGAAGTGCCGCGCAACTGGCGAACACGATGCGGGGATGGAACACGTCGGGGCGGGCCAGCTTCACATATGGATGATAGAGATATGCATGCCATCGAAGTTGCCCAGACCGGCGGACCCGAGGTCCTGAACTACGTCGAGAAGGATGCGCCGTCGCCCGGCCCCGGTGAGGTGCTGATCAAGGCCGAGGCTATCGGCGTGAACTTCATCGACACCTACTTCCGCTCGGGGCAGTACCCGCGCGAACTGCCGTTCGTCTCGGGCAGCGAGGTGTGCGGCACCGTCGCCGCCGTGGGTGAGGATGTCGCGGCGCTGACCGTCGGGGACCGGGTGGTCACCGCCAACGCCGTCGGCGCGTACGCCGATTTCTCCGTCGCCCCAGCCGATTACGTCGCCTACGTGCCAGACGGGGTTGCCCCGGACGCGGTGGCATCGGCGCTGCTGAAGGGGATGACGGCGCATTACCTGCTGAAGTCCGTGTACGCCGTGCAGTCCAACGACACGATTCTGGTGCACGCAGGTGCCGGAGGGGTGGGTCTGATCCTGACCCAGTGGGCCACCAGCATGGGGACCCGGGTGATCACCACCGCGTCCACCCCGGAGAAGGCCGAACTGTCCCGGCAGGCCGGTGCGGTCGAGGTGCTGGAGTACCCGGAGGACGCCGAGGAGTTCGGCGCCACCGTCAAACGGCTGAGCAACGGCGGGGTCGCCGCGGTGTACGACGGGGTGGGAGCCTCCACCTTCGAGGCCAGCCTGGCCAGCCTCGCGGTGCGCGGCACGCTTGCCCTGTTCGGCGCCGCCAGCGGGCCGGTGCCCGCGTTCGATCCGCAGCGGCTCAATACGGCGGGGTCGGTGTTCCTGACCCGGCCCAGCCTGGGCGCCTACACCCGCACCGCCGACGAGTTCGCTTGGCGGGCAGGCGAAGTGATCAATGCCATCGCCGACGGGTCGATCACCATCACGGTCAGCGAGCGTTACCCGCTGGCCGAGGCCGCGCGGGCGCACACCGATCTGCAGGGCCGCCGGACCGTCGGCTCCGTCGTGCTGGTGCCTTAACGGCGCGCGCGCACCAGCCGGTACAGACCGAACAGCAGGGCAAGCCCCACCACCGCGGCGCCGACCCAGGGCAGCAGCAGACCGACGAGCAGCAACAGGTTCGACCCGGTGTCGACCAGCGCATCCCAGCCGCGTTCCATCTGGCCGAGGAAGCCCCGGTATTCCTCGGGTGCCGGACCGCCGGTCGCACCGGCGACCAGGTCGACGGTGACCGTGCTGTAGCTGATCTGCTCCCCCAGCGCGGCGCGTTGCGCGCGCAGGCTGTCCAGATCCGCCTGGCGCTGCGACAGGGCGCTTTCCGCCTCGATCAGCGCCGACGGGTCACGGGCATCGCGCATGATCGCCAGCAGGCGGTCCACCGAGGTCTGCAGCGCCTTGATGCGGGCATCCAGGTCGACGCGCTGGCTGGTGACGTCCTCGGCCTGCATGTCCAACGACTCGACCTTGCCCAGACCTTTCAGGCCGTCGATGACACCGTCGAGCTTGTCGGCGGGCACCCGCAGGGTGAGGGTGATCCGGGCCCGGTCCAGTGCCGACCCGCCGTACTCCGTGCGACCGTCCACCCGCCCACCGGCTTCGGTCGCGAGCGCCGACGCGCGGTCCGCCGCGGCCGGCGGGTCGTCGGCGGTGACCGAGATGGTGGCCGTCTTGACGACGTCGCGTTGCACCTGCGGCGGCGCCTTCGGCGCATCCTGCGGTGCCGGGCCGGTGAGCGGCATGGTCTCCGCGGCGGAGCCACCACCGGCCGTGAGATCCTCGGCCGTTCCCGGTGGACCGGGTGGGGATCCGGCCGAGCAGGCCGCAAGGGCGAACACCACGACGAGGCCCGCCATGGCCCGGAACAGCCACCCGATGATCATGATCGTCATGGTAGACATTCGTCACACCGGAACCGCTGCTTATGGCCGGGAAGCGGTCCGGCCTCAGACGGGCTGCGCCGCCGGAAAGCTCCAGGTTCCGTCCAGGATCTCCGGTCGCGGCCGGTACATCCGCACGATGTAGTTCCAGCCCTCGGTGATCGGCAGCAGATTGGGCCCCTGCTCGCCACCGAAACCGATGATGGTGCTCCCGTCGGCTTCCCGCACGGCGGTGATGTTGTTCACCGAGTAGGCGTTCTGCGGGTTCGGCGCGAAATAGCCGCTCTTGTCGTAGACGGTGACCGACCAGAAACCATCCACCGGAACGTCTTTGACGACGAGTCTGTGCACGGTGGCGCCGTCGTTCGCGACCGGGACGACCGAGAGGTAGAACGCATCGCGCTCGGGGTTCCCGCCCCACGCGTAGGCCGTCCCGATGAGATGGCGCACCGGGTCGACCGCCGATTTCTCCCCGAAGGTGCGCAAGCTGTCGGGCACCGTCGTCGACAACGTGATCAGCGCGTCGCGCACCGTCTTCTGGCTGACCGGATCCCAGTCCGGCACCGCGAAGCTGCCCGGTCCACCGGGCTGAGAGACGGCGATGGCGTCCTGCAGTGCGTGTACCGCGGCGAGGTCTGCGGCATCGTCGGGGTCGACCAGAGTGCGCAAGGCCGTGGCAATGTACCGGGTGCCGGCGTCCGCCCGGGTGATGGTGAGTTCGGCCGGCGCATAGACGACGGCCGGCACGTAGTGGTCCTCGGTGATGACCTGCAGGGACATGAAGCGTCCGGCGCTGTCGGGCAGCGTGACGGTCACGGGACCGGCATCGAGGTCGAACACCCCGGCCGAGTACAGCGTGTCGCGGTTCTGCCGGATCACCAGCTGTTCGTCGACCGGGCTCAGTTCCCGGAAGTGGTGCAGCGCGCCGAAGCCGTCACCTCCGACGATATTGCCGAAGTACAGGTCGGACTCCGCGCGGGCGAAATTATCGGGACTGACAGGCAAGGTCATACACGGACCGTACTGGTCAGAACAGCTGCGGCAGGGCCATTGCGGAATCCACGGCCAGCGCACAGAACACGACGGCGAGGTAGTTGTTGGACTGCAGGAACAGCCGCAGCGGCTTCACCGGCTCCCCACGTTTCACGCCCGCGTAGAGCTGATGGGCCATCACCAGGAACCAGACACCGGCAAGCAGTGCCACCGACGCATACAACCACCCGGTGGCCAGTGCCAGGCTCAGCGTGGTCAGCACCGTCAGCCAGGTATAGATCAAGATTTGGCGGGTGACCTGGCGTTCGGTGGCCACCACGGGCAGCATCGGCACCCCGGCGGCTTTGTAGTCTTCCTTGTAGCGCATGGCCAACGCCCAGGTGTGCGGCGGCGTCCAGAAGAAGATGATCAGGAACATCACCAGCGCCGGCCACTGGATCGTGCCGGTGACCGCCGACCAGCCGATCATCACCGGCATGCACCCGGCGGCACCACCCCACACGACGTTCTGCGAGGTGCGCCGTTTGAGCAGCAGGGTGTAGACGAACACGTAGAAGGCGATGGTCGCCAGCGCCAGCACGCCGGAGAGCAGATTGGTGCTCCACCACAGCCACGCAAACGATCCCGCGGTCAGCACCAGCCCGAAGATCAGCGCATGCCGGGTCGGCACCGACGCCTTGGCCAGCGGCCGCAGAGCGGTGCGCTTCATCACCTTGTCGATGTCGGCGTCGGCGACGCAGTTCAGGGTGTTGGCACCGGCGGCGGCCATCATGCCGCCGATCAGGGTGTTCAGGATGAGCAGCGGGTCAACGGTGCCGCGATCGGCCAGCAGCATGGCCGGGATCGTCGTGACCAGCAACAGCTCGATCACACGCGGCTTCGTCAACGCCAGGTACGAAAGGACCGTGGTTCGTATCCGATTCGGTGCGCCACTGACCGGCCGGCGCTCGCGAATGCTCACGCAAATAACTCCTCGGGCGACGGTCACGCGGGCTTCTACTACAGACGATGGTAGACCGCACCGCAGTCCGCCCCGCACCGCAGGGTGGGTGTGGCGAGTTTGTTCAGCGTGAACAGACACCTAAACCTGCACCAACCGGTCTGCGGTGGATGACTCCGCCGCACTAGGGTGTTTGAGGTAGCGAAGTCCGCAGCGCAGAGAATTTAGGAGTGAAGGTAGTGACCACCGCCGAAGAGATAACTGCCCTCACACAACCGAACCACCCCGACGACTGGTCCGACCTCGACACGGTCGCGGTGGACACGGTGCGCGTGCTGGCCGCCGATGCGGTCCAGAAGGTCGGCAACGGCCACCCCGGTACCGCGATGAGCCTCGCCCCGCTGGCATACACCCTGTTCCAGCGCCAGCTGCAGCACGACCCGTCCGACACCCACTGGCTGGGCCGCGACCGTTTCGTGTTGTCCTGTGGGCATTCCAGCCTCACCATCTACCTGCAACTGTTCCTGGGCGGCTTCGGTCTGGAAATCGAAGACATCGAGGCGCTGCGGACCTGGAAGTCCAAGACCCCGGGGCACCCCGAGTTCCGGCACACCAAGGGCGTCGAGATCACCACCGGCCCGCTGGGCCAGGGACTCGCCTCCGCCGTCGGGATGGCCATGGCCGCCCGCTACGAGCGCGGCCTGTTCGACCCCGATGCCCCCGCCGGCGAGAGCCCGTTCGACCACCACATCTACGTCATCGCCTCCGACGGCGACATCGAAGAGGGCGTGACCAGCGAGGCCTCCTCGCTGGCCGGCACCCAGCAGCTGGGCAACCTGATCGTCTTCTATGACAAGAACCACATCTCCATCGAGCACGACACCGACATCGCGTTGAGCGAGAACGTCGCCGACCGGTACCGCGCCTACGGTTGGCACGTCCAGGAGATCGTCGGCGGCGAGAACGTGGTCGCCATCGAAGAGGCCATCGCCGAGGCCAAGAAGGTGACCGACAAGCCGTCGTTCATCGCCATCCGCACCATCATCGGCTACCCCGCCCCCACGAAGATGAACACCGGGGGCGTGCACGGCTCGGCGCTCGGTGACGACGAGGTCGCGGCCACCAAGAAGATCCTCGGCTTCGATCCGGACAAGAAGTTCGAGGTCCGCCCCGAGGTGATCGAGCACACCCGCAAGCTCGTCGACCGTGGCCGTGAGGCACACGAAAAGTGGCAGACCGGCTTCGACGCATGGGCCGAGCGCGAGCCCGAGCGCAAGAAGTTGCTGGACCGTCTGACGGCCGAGGAACTGCCCGAGGGCTGGGATGCCGACATCACCTACTGGGAGCCCGGTTCCAAGGCCGTCGCCACCCGCGCCGCGTTCGGCCAGGTGCTCAACGACGTGGCCCCGAAGCTGCCCGAATTGTGGGGTGGCTCAGCCGATCTCGCCGGCAGCAACAACACCACCATCAAGGGCGTGAAATCGTTCGGTCCGCCGAGCATCTCCACCGAGGACTTCACCGCCGACTGGTACGGCCGGGTGCTGCACTTCGGTATCCGCGAGCACGCCATGGGTTCGATCCTGTCCGGCATCGTGCTGCACGGGCCGACCCGCGCCTTCGGCGGAACGTTCCTGCAGTTCTCGGACTACATGCGCCCCGCGGTCCGACTGGCCTCGCTGATGGTGATCGACACCATCTACATCTGGACCCACGATTCCATCGGTCTCGGCGAGGACGGCCCCACCCACCAGCCGATCGAGCACCTGTCGGCGTTGCGCGCCATCCCGAACCTGTCCGTCGTGCGTCCGGGTGACCCGAACGAGACGGCGTACGCGTGGAAGAGCATCATCGCCCGCGGCAACACGGCCGGTCCGGTCGGATTCATCCTCACCCGCCAGGGCGTTCCGGTGCTGGAAGGCACCGACTCCGACGGGGTGGCCAAGGGCGGATATGTGCTCGGCGGTGACAACGCGGCCGACGCCGAGGTGATCATCATCGCCACCGGATCAGAGCTACAGCTGGCGGTGGAGGCCAAGAAACTGTTGGCCGACAAGGACATCGTAGCCGCCGTGGTGTCGATGCCCTGTGTCGAATGGTTCGAGTCCCAACCCAAGGAGTACCGCGATTCGGTGCTGCCGCCCGACGTGTCGGCACGCGTGGCGGTCGAGGCCGGCATCGCGCAGTCCTGGCACAAGCTCGTCGGCGACACCGGCGAGATCATCTCGATCGAGCACTACGGCGAATCCGCCGATGACAAGACGTTGTTCCGTGAGTTCGGTTTCACCGCTGAAGCCGTCGTCGCTGCTGCCGAACGCACACTGGACAACTGACCGCCCAGCGGTCGGAAGACAACTAGGGAGTAAGGCCAAACATCATGTCTCAGAACCCGAATCTCGCAGCACTGTCGGCCGCCGGCGTCTCCGTCTGGCTCGACGACTTGTCCCGTGAACGCCTGCAGACCGGCAACCTCGCCGAGCTGATCGCCACCAAGAGTGTCGTCGGCGTCACCACCAACCCGTCGATCTTCCAGGCCGCCCTGTCCAAGGGCAATGCCTATGACGAGCAGGTCAACGAACTGGCCGCGACCGGCTCGGATGTGGACGCCACGATTCTGGCCGTCACCACCGACGATGTCCGCAATGCCTGCGATCTGTTCACCGAGCGGTACGAGGCCTCCGACGGTGTCGACGGCCGGGTGTCCATCGAGGTCGACCCGCGCCTGGCGCATGACACCGACAAGACCGTCGAACAGGCCAAAGAACTCTGGAAGATCGTCGACCGGCCCAACCTGCTCATCAAGATCCCGGCGACGCTGGCCGGTCTGCCCGCCATCACCGCGGTGATCGCCGAGGGCATCTCGGTGAACGTGACGCTGATCTTCTCGGTGGAGCGGCACCGTGCCGTGATCGACGCGTACCTGAGCGGGCTGGAGAAGGCCAAGGACGCCGGTCACGATCTGTCCAAGATCCATTCCGTCGCTTCGTTCTTCGTGTCCCGGGTGGACAGCGAGATCGATGCCCGGCTGGACAAGATCGGCACCCAGGCGGCGCTGGATCTGCGCGGTCAGGCCGGTGTGGCCAATGCCCGTCTCGCCTACGCCGCCTACGAAGAAGAGTTCGGTGGCGAGCGCTTCACCGCGCTGAAGGGCGCGGGGGCCCGGGCGCAGCGCCCGCTGTGGGCATCCACCGGCGTCAAGAATCCCGACTACTCGGACACCCTCTACGTCACCGAACTGGTGGCGCCGAACACGGTGAACACCATGCCGGAGAAGACTCTCGACGCGGTCGCCGACCACGGCGTGGTCACCGGTGACACCGTCAGCGGAACCGCCGATGCCGCCCAGGGCGTGTTCGACGGACTGGTCGAGGTCGGTGTCGATCTCGACGATGTGTTCAAGCTCCTCGAAGAGGAGGGTGTGGACAAGTTCGAGAAGTCCTGGGCCGAGTTGCTCGAAGCCACCCAGGGACAGCTCGACGCCGCGAAGAAATGACCGATACCGCCGCCGCCTGGCGTAACCCGCTGCGGGACAAACGCGACAAGCGCATGCCCCGGATCGCGGGGCCCTGTGCGGTGGTGATCTTCGGGGTCACCGGAGACCTGGCCCGCAAGAAACTGATGCCGGCGATCTACGACCTGGCCAACCGCGGTCTGCTGCCGCCGAGTTTTGCGCTGGTCGGGTTCGCCCGGCGCGACTGGGCGGACGAGGACTTCTCCAAGGTCGTCTACGACGCCGTCAAACAGCACGCCCGCACACCGTTCCGCCAAGAGGTGTGGGACCGGCTCGCGGAGGGATTCCGGTTCGTCCAAGGCGCTTTCGATGATGACGAGGCCTTCGGACGGCTCGCAGAGACCCTGCACACCCTGGACACCGAACGCGGTACCGGCGGCAATCACGCGTTCTACCTGTCGATCCCGCCGAAGGCATTCCCGCAGGTGCTCGAGCAGCTGTCGCGGTCGGGTCTGGCCGAGAAGCCGGGCGACACCTGGAGCCGGGTCGTCATCGAGAAACCGTTCGGGCACGACCTGTCCAGCGCCGAGGAGCTCAACGCCTTGGTCAACAGCGTCTTTCCGGAATCCTCGGTGTTCCGCATCGACCACTACCTGGGCAAGGAGACGGTGCAGAACATCCTGGCGCTGCGGTTCGCCAACGAGATGTTCGAGCCGATCTGGAACGCGCACTACGTCGACCACGTGCAGATCACCATGGCCGAGGACATCGGACTGGGCGGGCGAGGTGGGTACTACGACGGTGTCGGCGCCGCGCGCGATGTCATCCAGAACCACCTGATCCAGCTGCTCGCACTCACCGCGATGGAGGAGCCGGTCAACTTCTCCCCCGCCGAGTTGCAGGCCGAGAAGATCAAGGTGCTCGGCGCCAGCCGGCTCGCCGAACCGCTGGACGAGACCACCTCCCGGGGTCAGTACGCGGCGGGCTGGCAGGGCGGCGAGAAGGTGGTCGGACTGCTCGACGAGGAAGGATTCTCGAAGACCTCCGGCACCGAAACCTTCGCGGCCATCACGGTTGACGTCGACACCCGCCGGTGGGCGGGCGTGCCGTTCTACCTGCGCACCGGAAAGCGCTTGGGCCGCAGGGTCACCGAGATCGCTCTGGTCTTCAAGCGGGCGCCGCACCTGCCCTTCGACGCCACCATGACCGAAGAGCTGGGCAAGAACGCGCTGGTGATCCGGGTACAGCCCGATGAGGGCATCACCCTGCGGTTCGGGTCCAAGGTGCCCGGCAACGCCATGGAGGTCCGCGATGTCAGCATGGACTTCTCCTACGGCTCCGCGTTCGCCGAGGAGTCACCCGAGGCCTACGAACGGCTGATCCTGGACGTGCTGCTGGGCGAGCCATCGCTGTTCCCGGTCAATGCCGAAGTCGAATTGTCCTGGAAGATCCTGGATCCCGCGCTGGAGTACTGGGCGTCGCACGGCACACCGGATACCTACGAGTCGGGCACCTGGGGCCCGGAGTCGGCCTTCGAGATGCTGCACCGGACCGGGCGCGAATGGAGGCGACCGTGATGAGCGCTCGCGCGGAGAACCGAGGATCCCGATGATCATCGACCTGCCGGACACCAACACCGGTGCCATCAACAAGAAGATCGTCGCCCTGCGCGAGGAGGGCGGTGCGATCACGCTGGGCCGGGTGCTCACGCTGGTGATCGCCCCGGATACCGAAGCGATCCTGGAGGATTCGATCGAGGCGGCCAACGCCGCCAGCCGCGAGCACCCCTGCCGCGTCATCGTGGTGATCCCCGGGGACCGGCTGAGCACCGAGGCCCGCCTCGACGCCCAGCTGCGGGTCGGCAGCGATGCCGGGGCCAATGAGGTCGTGGTGCTGCGACTGTCCGGACCGCTGGCCAACCACGCCAGCAGCGTCGTCACCCCGTTCCTGCTGCCCGACACCCCGGTGGTGACCTGGTGGCCGGATCTCGCGCCCGAGGTACCCGCGCAGGATCCGCTGGGCCGCTTGGCGATCCGCCGGATCACCGACGCCACCAACGGCGAGAACCCGTTGGCCTGCATCAAGAGCAGGCTGGCCGGATACACCGCCGGTGACACCGACCTGGCCTGGAGCCGGATCACCTACTGGCGCGCCCTGCTGACCGCCGCGGTGGATCAGGCACCGCACGAGCCGATCACCGAGGTGGTGGTGTCCGGTCTGAGGGAAGAGCCTGCGCTCGACATCCTGGCCGGCTGGCTGGTCGGCCGGCTGGACTGCCCCGTCACCCGCGCGGTCGGCGAGCTGAAGATCGAACTGACCCGGCCCAGCGAGACGATCACCCTGAGCCGCCCCCAGGAAGGGGTGACCGCGACGCTCACCCGCACCGGCAAGCCGGATGCCCAGATTCCGTTGGCCCGCAGGGAGACCCGCGACTGCCTGGCCGAAGACATGCGGCGCCTGGATGCCGATGAGATCTACTTGGAAGCGTTGCGCGGAATCGACAAGGTGACTTATGTCTGAACAGGTGATCGAGACCTACGTCGACGCCGGGGAACTCGCCGCGGCAGCCGGAGCCCGGCTGGTCGGTGCCATCACCTCGGCGATCGCCGGCCGCGGACACGCGGTGGTCGTGCTCACCGGTGGCACCGTCGGGATCGCACTGTTGCGCCATGTCGCGGCCTATGCCCCCGATGTCGACTGGTCCAAGGTGCAGCTGTTCTGGGGCGATGAACGCTTCGTGCCCGCCGAGGACGCCGACCGCAACTACCGCCAAGCCCGCGAGGCGCTGCTGGAGACCATCTCCATCCCGTCGGCGAATGTGCACGAGATGGCGGCCAGCGACGGGGAGTTCGGCGACGATATCGAGGCAGCGGCGCAGGCCTACGAGAAACTGCTGCCCGAGGAGTTCGATGTGCACCTGCTCGGGATGGGCGGCGAGGGCCACATCAATTCGCTGTTCCCCGACACCGACGCGGTGCGCGAGGACTCACGGCTGGTGATCGCCGTCACCGAATCCCCCAAGCCTCCGCCGCGCCGCATCACGCTGACGCTGCCCGCGGTGCGCCGGGCCCGTGAGGTGTGGCTGGTGGTGGCCGGAGCCGAGAAGGCCGAGGCGGCCGCGGCCGCGATCGGCGGTGCCGCGGCTGTCGACATCCCCGCGGCGGGCGCGGTCGGCCGGGAGGCCACCGTGTGGCTGCTGGACAAGGCCGCGGCGAGCAAGCTGCCGGGCTGAACCTAGGCGTTCCTGCCCCGGGCGACCAGCTGCCACCGGTCGATCACCTGACCGTCGTCGACGACGACGTACTCGTCGAACAAGTTCACGGCCGTGCAGATGTGATTGGGCAGCACGGAAACCATGTCGCCGACGGCGAGGCCCGAGATGTCGACGTCGTCGAGCATGCCGTGATGCTCCGAAACCCGGGTGACGACCGCATTTCCCAGCTCGGGGACGATTCCGAAGCCATCCAGCCAGCTCGGCCGCTCACCGGTGAGCGCTTTCGATCCGGCATCGATGACCACCCGCCCTTCGCGTGCACTGACCACAGTGGCCGCGATCCAGGCGGCGCAGCCGTCTTGCCGCTGGGCGTCCAGCGCGACCTGTTGACGGTCCCCGAACACGTAAGTCCCCGGGCGCTCCTCGGTGACGACGGGTGGGCGGGCGGCACGCCAGGTGGGTGTCGATCCCGCGCTCACCACCGAGACGGCGAAACCCGCGTCATTCAGCGCGCGGGCCGCGTATTCCAGGTGATATCCCTCGTCGGTCCCGGCGGCGTGCGGTGCATCGGGGCCCGCGTACGCGTGGCCGCCGTGGGTGAAGACACCGGCGACGCTCACACCCACTCGCCGGCACTGCGCGGCGAGCGCGGCCGCGTCCGGCGCCCGCACCCCGGTCCGGTGCTGCCCGCTGTCGATCTCGATCAACACCGAGACATCTGTGCCCCCGGACGCCTCGGCGATGGCCGCGGCACCCGCGGCACTCTCGACCCCGACACGGAGCCGAACGCCCTCGGCGAGTTCGCGGAATCGCCGCGCTTTGGCGCCGACCGGCACCACCGGGTAGGCGATGAAGATGTCGTCGATCCCGTGACGGGCGAATGCCTCCGCTTCCGAGACCGTCGCAACGGTGATGCCGACCGCGCCCGCCGCCATCTGGAGCTCGGCGATCTGGATGCTCTTGTGCGTTTTGGCATGCGGCCGCAGATCGACCGCCTTGGCGCGTGTACTTTCCGCCATCGCCGTCACGTTGGCCTTCAGCCGCCCGAGATCGACCACCAAGGCCGGTGTTTCGACACCGAGCGGTCGCGTCAGCACCGTCGCCATTCAAGCAGAGTTCTCACTCGTCGGGCTGGAGTTCTGGGCACTGGTCGGCCAGCGCCTCGCCGTAGCCGGCCAGATAGTCGGCGACCGCCCGGGCCGAACCGGCGTCGGGACGCAGCCGCGGGCTTCCGTCACAGAAGTTCGCCATACAAGATCAGACGCACCTTGGCGCGTTTTGGTTCCCTGGGCCGCCATACTGACCCCATGGCAGACAAAGGCGACGGCCGTACCCGTCCGGCGACGCGGCGCATCAAGACGCTGACGCAGGCGGCGCTGAACGCCGACGCCACCGTCGTCCAGGTGGAAACACTGCTCACCGACCTCGACCGCACGGTGGTCACGCTGAACCATTCGATCGGCGACCTCGACGTCACCCTCGACCGGTTCAACAAGACCATCACCAGCATCGACGAACTGGCACCGCGACTGATCGCCATGGTGGATCGGCTCGAGCAGATCGTGTCCCGGGTGGAGGCCATCGTCGAGATCGGCGAGGCCGTCGCGTCACCGCTGGCCACCGTGGAGAGTGCGATCCGCGGCGCCGTCTCCCAGGTTCGCCGGGTGGCCCGGCTCTAACGCTCCGTCCGGACGCTGGCCAGGATCAGGTCGATGCCGAAGAGGAACTGCTCGCGATCGTCATGCTCGCGCAGTTGGGCCGCGATCCGGTGCACGAACGGGTAGTCGTCGGGATCCTGCCGTGTCCATTGCGCCGCAACGGTATCCAGGAACGCCGATCGATCCGTTTCGCCGGGGCGCAGTCCGGCGACCGATGAGTACTGCGCGGCGAGCCCCAGGATGTATCCGACGAGCGCGGACGCGCAGTCGAACTGCTCCGGTTCGGGTATGCCCATGGCCTGGAACTGACCGCCGATGCCCTCGAAGATCCGCAGCATGGCCGACTGCCACGGTTTGCGCGCCAGTTGGGTACCCACCCACGGGCGCGTGTCGATGGCGTCGAAGACCCGGATGGCGATATCGCGGATCACCCGCCGCGGCTCCGTGCCGCCCACCCCCGCCAACGCACGGGCGATCACGTCCTCGGTGGTTGCCTCCAGCAGGTCGTCCTTGTTCGCGACGTGCCAGTAAATGGCCCCGCTCCCGGTGGAGAGGCGGGCGGCGAGCGCACGGAACGTCAGCGCGTCCTGTCCGTCGGCGTCCAGGATCTCGATTGCGTTCTCGATGATCCGCTGCTTCGACAGCGCATCCGCGCGCCCCTTGCCTGCCATCCCGCCATTTTGACACAACTGGAACGTTGTTCCATGATAATCACTGGAACAGCGTTCCAGTCGTTCGGGAAGGAACATCATGCAGGCACCCGTCACCATCGTCGGCGCCGGCCTCGGCGGTCTCACCCTCGCCCGGGTGCTGCACGTCCACGGCATCGCCGCGACGGTCTACGACTCGGATCCCTCACCGGCCGCGCGCACACAGGGCGGCCAGCTCGACATCCACGAGCACGACGGGCAGCTCGCGCTCGCCATGGCGGGGCTCACCGATGAGTTCCAGACGATCATCCATCGCGGCGGCGAGGCGACAAGAATCCTCGACCGGCACGGGGCGGTGCTGCTCGACATTCCCGACGACGGCACCGGGGTACGCCCGGAGGTGCTGCGCGGTGACCTCCGCCGGATTCTGCTCGACGCACTGCCCGCCGGCACGGTGCAGTGGGGACGCAAGGTCACCGGGGCCCGGCCGCTCGGTGATGGTCGTCACGAGTTGTCCTTCGAGGACGGCTCCGCCGCCGCGACGGATCTGCTCGTCGGGGCCGACGGCGCCTGGTCGAGGATCCGGCCGCTGGTGTCCGACGCGACGCCCGAGTACGTCGGCGCGGTGTTCGTCGAGACGTACCTGCATGACGTCGACGCGCGGCACCCCATGGTGGCCGGCGCGGTCGGCGGCGGCGCCATGTATTCGCTCAGCCCGGGACAGGGTGTCGTCGCGCACCGCGAGGCGGGCGATGTCATCCACACCTATGTCCTGCTGAAACGTGCCGCAGAGTGGGTCGACGCCATCGATTTCGCCGACGCCGGCGTCGCGGTGTCCCGGGTGGCTGCCGAATTACACGGGTGGGCACCAGAACTCACCGCGCTGATCACCGCCGGCGAAACTGCGCCGATGCCACGGATGGTCTACACCCTTCCGAACGGACACCGCTGGGACCGGGTCCCGGGGGTGACTCTCCTGGGCGACGCCGCGCATCTGATGCCGCCATCCGGTGACGGCGCGAACTTAGCGATGCTCGACGGCGCCGAACTCGCCGCGGCGATCGCCGCGCATCCCGGAGCGGCTGAGGACGCGCTCGCCGCCTATGAAGACCGACTCTTCACCCGCAGCGCGGCGGTCGCCGCGGAAGCGCACGAGACCCTCGACCTGTGCCTGGGTGAGCGGGCACCCCTCGGCCTGATCGACCTGTTTGCCGGGTAGCCCTCAGCCGGAGTTTCGCAGCGCGCTGGCCAGCCCGCTCATGGTCAGCAGGATGCCACGCTGCACGAGTTCGTCCTCGTCACCGGACCGGAACCGGCGCAGCAGTTCGACCTGCAGGTGGTTCAGCGGCTCCAGGTAGGGGAACCGGTTGAACACCGACCGGGCCAGCGCCGGGTTGTCGGCCAGCAGGTCATCCTGGCCGGTGATCAGCCCGTGGATCCGCACCGTGCGCTCGTGTTCGGCAACGATCTTGTCGAACACCCGGGCCCGCAGATCCTCGTCGGCAACCAGTTCGGCATATCGGGCGGCCAGGCCGAGATCCGATTTTGCCAGCACCTGAGCCATATTGGACAGCACCGTCCGGAAGAACGGCCAGCGCTCATACAGGTCGCGCAGCGTGTCCAGCTTGGCGTCGTCGCCGGCGATGTACTCCTCGAACGCGGTACCGGTGCCGTACCAGCCGGGCAGCATCACCCTCGACTGGCTCCAGGCCAGCACCCAGGGAATCGCCCGCAGATCCGAGATGGCGGTGGTGGGTTTGCGCGAGGTCGGGCGACTGCCGATGTTGAGCGCCCCGATCTCACTGACCGGTGTCGATTCCTTGAAGTACTGCACGAATCCCGGTGTCTCATGCACCAGTTCGGCATAGGCCCGCTGCGCCCGCGCGGCCAGGTCGTCGAGCACCGTGTAGGCACTCTCCGCGAAGTCCCCCAGCCCCTCGGTATCGAGCAGGGTGGATTCCAGGGTCGCCGCCAGCAGGGTCTCCAGGTTGCGATGCGCGATCCTCGGCTCGGCGTACTTGGCGGCGATCACCTCACCCTGTTCGGTGATCCGCAACGACCCCTTCACCGCACCGGGCGGCTGCGCCAGGATCGCGTCATAGCTGGGTCCACCACCGCGCCCCACGGTGCCGCCGCGACCATGGAAGAGCCGCAACCGGATTCCGGTCTTGCGCGCCGATTCGACCAATTCCAGTTCGGCCCGGTACAGCGCCCAGTTCGCCGCCAGGTAGCCGCCGTCCTTGTTGGAGTCCGAATAGCCCAGCATCACTTCCTGATGACCGTGGCGCGCGGCGACCGCCGCCGCGTAGACCGGTACGTCCAGGGCGGCTTCCAGGATCGCGGATCCGCGCTGCAGATCGTCGATCGTCTCGAACAGTGGCACGATGCCCACGGGTGCGTAGGGTGCGTCGCCCGAGACGTCCAGCAGGCCGGCCTCCTTGAGCAGTACCGCCGCCTCCAGCATGTCCGACACCGATTGGCACATCGAGATGATGTAGTTCGGAACCGCCTCGCGCCCGAACACCTTCACCGCGCGCGCCGCCGCCGTCACGATGCCCAGTTCCTTCGCGGCCAGCTCCGACAGATCGGCGCCGGGACCGATCAGCGGACGCCGCGTGCCGATCTCGGCGGCCAGCAGCGTCACCCGCTCATCTTCGGGCAGCGAGGCGTAATCGGGATGGACGCCGGCCCAGGCCAGCAGCTCCGCGATCACCTGTTCGTGCACCTCGGAGTTCTGCCGCATATCGAGCCCGGAAAGGTGAAAACCGAAGACCCGCACCGCTTCCCGCAACCGGCCCAGCCGATCGTCGGCGAGCACCGCGGAGCCGTTGGCGCGCAGCGATGCGTCGACGGCGTCGAGATCGACGAGCAGCTGGGTGGGCGTGTCGTAGGCCGGCAGCCCCAGATCGAGTCCGTGTTCGGGCCGGCGGTCCAGGATCTGCGCGGCGGTGGCGGTGAGCCGGGCGTGGATGACCCGCAGCGCGCGCCGGTAGGGCTCATCACTGCGGGCGGGCTCGGCGCAGGCGCCGGCCAGCGCCTCCACATCGGCGCTTACCTGCACCAGCCGCGCCGACATCGACAGCTCCTCCTCCAGCGTGGTGATCTCGCCGAAGTAATGGGTGAACGCCGTGAACGCGGCCCGTCCGGTGGCCAGCCGCACCACCTCGGCGGTCACGTTCGGGTTGCCGTCGCGGTCACCACCGATCCAGGAGCCGGGCCGCAGGATCGGCTCGGCCAGCAGCGCCGTATCCGGGAACCTCTCCTGCAGCGCGGTGCGGACCTCGGCGTTCACCCGCGGGATGACCTCGAGGAAGGCGGCCGGGTAGTAGCGCAGCCCGGTCTCGATTTCGTCGGAGATCTTCAGCCGGGACAGCCGGACCAGGGCGGTCTGCCACAACGTGAGGATGTGCCTGCGCAGTTCGGTCTCGATATCGCGGCCGGTATCGGTGCGGGTATGCCCGTGTAGGCGCAGCCGCATCAATTCGGTGATGTGGTGTTGGGTGTCGAACACGGTGCGGCGACGGGTCTCGGTCGGGTGTGCGGTGATCACCGGCGACACCAGTGCACCGGTCAGTGCGTCGGCGACCGCGGCGGCGTCGAGCTGTGCGTCGTCGAGCTTGCGGTAGGTGGCGGCCAAACTGCTGTCCTGCGGCGGTTCCCCGGCGGCCTCGTGCACCGCTCTGCGCCGTTCCCGGTGAATGTCCTCGGCCACGTTGGCCAGCAAGGCGAAATGGGTGAACGCCCGGATCACCGGGATGGCCTGGTGCACGTCGATATCGCGGAACAGCCCGGCGAGCTCGCCGCGGTCGATCTCGGAGCGCCGCACCCGGAAGGACTCCACCCGGGCCCGTTCCACCAGATCGAACACCGCATCGCCGTTCTGGTCGCGGACGGTGTCGCCCAGGATCGCGCCGAGCAACCGGATGTCCTCGCGCATCGGCTCGGTGGCTTCACGTCCGACCTGCGTGCGATGTACCGATCCCATGGGGGCGAGCGCAATGTCAGTACCGTCAGCCATCCACCGATTATCGACGCCGGCCGGCGTGCCCGCAGAACGAGGGGTGATCAGAGGATGATCAACAGCATCAGCAGGCTCACCACGACGCTGACCGCCAGCACCACCAGGATCGGGATCAGCCCGCGGTAGCGCTGCGGGGCGGGCCCAGTGAGCCTTTACCGAGGGTCCACAACGGTGGTTTGTACTCGACCTCGGTCCACTGCCCGGCGGCCACGTCCGCGTCATAATCGGCGGGGCCCATCCGGGCGGGTACCAGGTAACGCAGATGCACGTGAATCCGGTAGCGCCCCGGCGGTGCGGGAATGCTGTTGCGGCCCTGGCGCGGTGCGGGTAACGGCCGGCCGTTCACGATGATCACCGGTGGCGCCAGCCGCGCCCACGACACCGGCAACGGCGGTGACTTCAGGGTGAGGATCACACCCTCACCCGGCTGCGGTCCATGCCACTGTGGGTCGGTCAAACGTTGTACTTGATGCGCAGCGCCATACCGACGATCGACACCAGCCAGATGCCGATGACGAAAAGCGTCAGGCGGTCCAGGTTCTTCTCCACCACGGTCGAACCGGACAGGCTGGACTGCACGCCACCACCGAAGAGTGTCGAGAGACCGCCGCCCTTGGCCCGGTGCAGCAGCACGAGCAGCACCACCAGGAGACTGGTGATGATCAGCACGATCTGCAGCGCGAGTTCCATGCCGCAGAGTTTACCGGGTGCGATTCCGTCTTTCCGGAGCGACCCGCGTTACGGCAGCGGCCCCCCGGCAGCGATCGCGGACAGGGTGGCGAACTGCTCGCCATCCAGCGAGGCGCCACCGACCAGCGCACCGTCCACATCGGTCTGGCCGACGATCTCGCCGACGTTCTTGGCGTTGACCGATCCGCCGTAGAGCACCCGCACACCGGCGGCGATCTCCTTCGAGGACAGCGCAGCCAATTCCGTTCTGATGGCCGCACACACCTCCTGAGCATCCGAGGCACTGGCCACCCGGCCGGTGCCGATCGCCCACACCGGCTCGTAGGCGATCACCACCTGCTTGATCTGCTCGGCGGACAACCCGGCCAGCGAGCCGCGCAACGAATTGACGTTGAACTCGACGTGATCGCCGGCCTCACGCACGTCCAGCTGCTCACCGATGCAGACGATCGGGGTGAGCCCGTGCTTGAGCGCGGCCAGCGCCTTGGCCGCCACCAGCGCGTCATCCTCGTGGTGGTAGGTGCGACGCTCGGAATGCCCGACGACGGCGAAGGTGACACCCAGCTTGGCCAGGAACGCGCCACTGATCTCACCGGTGTAGGCACCGGAATCATGTCGGGAGACATCCTGGGCCCCGTAGGTCAGCCGCAACTTGTCCCCGTCCACCAGGGTCTGCACACTGCGCAGATCGGTGAACGGCGGGATGACGGTGACATCGACCTTGTCGAAGTACTTGTCCGGCAACGCGAATGCGATTTTCTGCACCAGCGCGATGGCCTCGAAATGATTGAGGTTCATCTTCCAGTTGCCGGCGATCAGCGGCTTACGTGCCATGTCAGGACTCCAGGACGTCTATGCCGGGCAGGGTTTTGCCCTCGAGGTATTCCAGCGACGCGCCGCCGCCGGTCGAGATGTGTGAGAAGCCGTCCTCGGGCAGGCCGAGCTGACGCACCGCGGCAGCCGAGTCACCGCCGCCGACGACGCTGAACGCGCCCTTGCCGGTGGCACCGATGATCGCCTCGGCGACACCCTTGGTACCCGCGGCGAAGGCCGGGAACTCGAACACACCCATCGGGCCGTTCCAGAACACCGTCTTGGCGTTGGACAGCAGCGCGGTAAAGCGCTTGACCGACTCGGGGCCGATGTCCAGGCCCATTTTCCCGTCCGGGATCTTGTCGGCAGCCACCGTCTCGTGCGGCGAATCGGCGGCGAACCCGTCGGCCACCTCGATGTCCACCGGCAGGTGGATGACATCGCCGTAGGTTTCCAGCAGCTTCTTGCAGGTGTCGATCATCTCCACCTGACACAGCGAGTCGCCCACCGAAAGCCCTTGCGCGGCAAGGAAGGTGTAGCACATGCCGCCGCCGATGACGATGCTGTCGGCCTTGGTCGCCAGGTTCTCGATGACCGCGAGCTTGTCGGACACCTTGGAACCGCCGAGCACCACCGCGTAGGGCCGCTCGGACGAGCTGGTCAGCTGCTCGAGCACCTTCACCTCGGTGGCGACCAGCGTCCCCGCGTAATGCGGCAGCAGGGTGGCGACGTCGAACACCGAGGCCTGCTTGCGGTGCACCACGCCGAAACCGTCGGAGACGAAGGCACCCGGCGAACCGTCGGCGCCCTCGACCAGTCCGGCCAGCGCCGTGGCCAGCGCCCGGCGTTCGGCGTCGTCCTTGCTGGTCTCGCGCGCGTCGAAACGGATGTTCTCCAGCAACAGCACATCGCCTTCGGTGAGGCCCTCGGCACGCGCCAAGGCGTCGGTGCCGACCACGTCACCGGCGAGCTGGACGTGGCGTCCCAGCTGTTCGGACAGCGCCGCGGCCACCGGGGCCAGCGAGAACTTCGGGTCCGGCTCGCCCTTGGGGCGGCCGAGGTGAGCGGTCACGACGACCTTGGCACCGGCCTCGGCCAGCGCCTTCAGCGTCGGCACCGAGGCGATGATGCGGCCGGGATCGGTGATGGCACCGGTGTCGTCGAGAGGGACGTTCAGGTCGGAGCGCACGAGCACGCCCCGACCTTCGACACCCCCGGCCAACAGGTCGGAAAGTGTTGCAACCACTGTTTCTCTTTCCCGTCGCTTCGCTCGCCCGACTAGAGCGACTTGCCCACCAGCGCAACCAGATCCACCAGGCGGTTCGAGTAGCCCCACTCGTTGTCGTACCAGGAGACGACCTTGGCCTGGTTGTCGATGACCTTGGTCAGGCCCGAGTCGAACAGTGAGCTGTGCGGGTCGGTGACGATATCGCTGGACACGATCGGCGCGTCGTAGTACTTGAGGATGCCCTTGAGCTTGCCCTCGGCGGCGGCCTTCATGGCGGCGTTGATCTCGTCGGCGGTGGCCGACTTCTTCAGCTCGGCGGTGAGGTCGGTGACCGAACCCGTGGGGATCGGCACCCGCAGCGCGTAGCCGTCCAGCTTGCCCTTGAGTTCGGGGAGCACCAGGCCGATGGCCTTGGCCGCACCGGTGGAGGTGGGCACGATGTTGATGGCGGCGGCGCGGGCGCGACGCAGGTCGCTGTGCGGGCCGTCCTGCAGGTTCTGATCCTGGGTGTAGGCGTGGATCGTGGTCATCAGGCCCTTGACGATGCCGAACTCGTCGTTGAGCACCTTGGCCAGCGGGCCCAGGCAGTTCGTGGTGCACGAGGCGTTGGAGATGATGTTCTGGCTGCCGTCGTACTTGTCGTCGTTGACGCCGAGCACGATGGTGATGTCCTCATCGCTGGCGGGCGCGGAGATGATGACCTTCTTGGCGCCGGCGTCCAGGTGCCCCTGCGCCTTGTCACGCTTGGTGAAGATGCCGGTGGACTCCACGACGATGTCGACTCCCAGGTCGCCCCAGGGCAGCGCCGCCGGGCCTTCCTTGACCTCGAGCGCCTTGATCTTGGTGTCGCCGACGACGATGGTGTCCTCACCCTCCAGGGTGACGTCGTAGGGCAGCCGGCCCAGGATCGAGTCGAACTTCAGCAGATGCGCCAGGGAGGCGTTCGAGGTCAGGTCGTTGACCGCGATGATCTCGATGTCGGTGTTCTTGCCAGCGGTCTTCTGCGCATCGAGGGCGCGGAAGAAGTTGCGCCCGATGCGGCCGAAGCCGTTGACGCCTACCCGAATGGTCACAGTGTCTCTCCTAGATCGTCGAGGGAAATCGCGGTGAACTGCTCGCAGGCCAGCCTAGTGGTGACGGCTTCAGCACGTGCACGCTGGTCAGGCGTCCTCAAGCAGATCGGGAGTGACCGCCGATTCGGTATCGGGGATCCCGTCCTGCTTGGCCTTGCGGTCGGCCATCGACAGCAATCGCCGAATCCGGCCTGCCACCGCGTCTTTGGTCATCGGCGGCTCGGCCAGCCGGCCCAGCTCCTCCAGCGAGGCCTGCCGGTGCTCGACCCGCAACCGCCCGGCCTGCGCCAGATGGTCCGGGACGGTGTCACCGAGGATGTTCAGCGCCCGCTCCACGCGGGCCGCGGCGGCGACCGCCGCCCGCGCCGAGCGCCGCAGGTTGGCGTCGTCGAAATTGGCCAGCCGGTTGGCTGTCGCCCGGACCTCGCGCCGCATCCGGCGTTCCTCCCAGGTGAGCCGGGTGTCCTGGGCGCCCATCCTGGTCAGCAGGGCCCCGATCGCCTCACCGTCGCGCACCACCACCCGGTCGCTGCCTCGCACCTCGCGGGCCTTGGCGCTGATGCCGAGCCGGCGCGCCGCGCCGACCAGTGCCAGCGCCGCCTCCGGACCCGGGCAGCTGACCTCCAGCGCCGACGAACGCCCGGGCTCGGTGAGCGAACCGTGCGCCAAAAATGCTCCCCGCCAAGCTGCCTCGGCATCGTTGACGCTGCCGCCGACCACCTGGGCGGGCAGCCCACGAACCGGGCGGCCGCGCAGATCGAGCAGCCCTGTTTGTCTCGCCAAGGCTTCACCATCTTTGGCAACCCGCACCACGTAGCGGGTGCTCTTGCGGATACCGCTGGCCGACAGCACGTGCACCACGGCGCTGTAGCCGTACAGATCGTGGATGTCTTTGCGCAGTCGGCGCGCAATGATGCCCAGGTCCACTTCGGCCTCGACAACGACCCGGCCGGCGACGATGTGCAGACCGCCGGCGAAGCGCAGCAGCGCCGACACCTCCGCGCGGCGCGCGCTGACCGAATTCACGACCAGGCGGCTCAGCTCGTCCTTGACCTCGGCCGTCATCGCCACGAGTCGTCCCCCCTCGGTCCGTTCACTGTCTGTTGTCCGTCCTGGTCCTGCTCACCGGGCGGGCCGGGCCCCCGGCCGCGCACTCGCACCCCTTCCAGCGCCGCTGCCAGCATCGACGGGTCGTGTAACTGTGTACCAGGTCGGGATACGGCGGCAAACTCCACGTTCGCGCCGAGCAGCGTGGCGGTTCGTGCCAGTTGTTCGCGCTCCCGGTCACTGGGAACCCGCGAGGCGTCGATGATGATGTCGTCCACCTGAAATCCGGGAGCGTGCTGGGCCAGGACGTGAATGTGACGTTCGGCGGAGAATCCTGCGGTCTCCCCTGGCTCGGCCGCCAGATTCAGCACCAGCGCCCGCCGCGCGGTGGTCGCGTTCAGTGCCGACGCCAACCCGGGAACGAGCACATGCGGGATCACACTGGTGAACCACGACCCGGGCCCCAGCACCACCAGATCGGCGGCCATGATCGCGTCGACCGCCTGCCGGGTCGCGGGCGGATCGCCCGGGAGCAGCCGTACCCGGCGCACCTGGCCCACCGTGGTCGCGACGGCGACCTGCCCGCGGATCACCCGGAACATCCGCGGATCGGACTCCAGCCCCGCCACATCCGCCTCGATCTGCAGCGCCAGCGGGCACATCGGCAGCACCCGGCCCTTGAGGTCCAGGATGCGACCCAGTTCGTCGAGCGCGGCCACCGGATCGGCGAGCACCTCGCTGAGCCCGGCGAGCAGTAGGTTGCCGATCGGGTGACCGGCCAATGCGCCGCTTCCGCCGAAACGGTGCTGGATGATCGTCGCCCACAGCCGTCCGTGTGGTGAATCAGAGGCCAACGCGGCCAGGGCCATTCGCAGATCACCGGGCGGCACGACATCGAGTTCGCTGCGCAGCCGTCCCGAGGAGCCACCGTCGTCGGCAACGGTCACGACGGCGGTGACGTGCGGGGTGAGCCGGCGGGCCGCCGACAGCGTCGCGTACAGGCCGTGGCCGCCACCGAGCGCGACGACGCGCGTGGGACCGGCCGTCATTCGCGACCCAGATCCCGGTGCAGCGCCCGCACCGTCAGATGATCATCGGCTTCCAGCCGGCCGGCCAGCGCCTCGGCGATGGCGACACTGCGGTGTTTGCCGCCGGTGCAGCCGATGGCGACCGTCATATACCGCTTCCCTTCCCGGCGGTAGCCCTCGATCACCACCCCCAGCAGCCGATGATAGGTATCGAGGAATTCCGCGGCACCGTCCTGACCGAGCACGAAGTCGCGCACCGCCGGATGCTGTCCGGTGTGCGGGCGCAAATCGTCCACCCAGTGCGGGTTGGGCAGGAACCGGACATCCATGACGGTGTCGGCGTCCATCGGCAGCCCGTACTTGTAACCGAAGGACTCCACGGTGACATTGGTGTGCGCGACCGCCTCGCTGCCGAAGGCGCGTTCGATGCTCTCCCGCAGCGCGGGCACCGCAAGCGTCGTGGTGTCGATGACCAGGTCGGCCACCGCGCGCACCGGGGCCAGCATGGCTCGCTCGGCGGTAATGCCTTCGGCCAGAGTCTGATTGCCCTGCAACGGGTGGCTACGGCGGTTCTGCTCGTAGCGGCGCACCAGGATCTCGTCGGCCGCTTCCATGAACAGCACCCGGGGCCGGATACCGCGGGTGGCCAGCTCGTTGCGCACCGAATCCAGGTCACCGGTGAAACCGCGCGACCGCACGTCCATCACCAGGGCCAGCTGGGTGATGCGGGAACCGGCGGCCAGACCCAGGTCGACCATCCGCGCGATCAGTTCGGGTGGCAGGTTGTCGGCGACGTACCAGCCGAGGTCTTCGAGCACTTTGGCGGCGGTGCCGCGGCCGGCGCCCGACAATCCGGTGACCAGGACGACTTCGATGCCTGATTCCTCGCTCATTCGCTGGTCTGCCACTCCGATTTCTGTTCTGAGTTCTTCTCGGCTGGTCGTTCGGTCGGTTGGTCCTCGGCTCGATCATCGTGCAAAAGCGGCCCGGGCGTGTCCGAATCGATGGGCGTGTCCATCTCATCACCTACCGCCGCGGATGCCGCAACCCCCAACGCTTCCAGCACCGCCTTTGCCGTGGCGACGCCGATACCGGGCACCGTGGTGATCTCCTCGACGCTGGCCGCGCGCAACCGCGACACCGAACCGAAGTGCGTCACCAACGCCTTTCGCCGGTGCTCCCCCAATCCTCGCACCGAATCCAGCGCCGAGGCGGTCATCCGCTTGGACCGCTTGCTGCGATGGAAGGTGATCGCGAAGCGGTGGGCTTCGTCACGGATGCGCTGCAACAGGTAGAGCCCCTCGCTGGTACGCGGGAAGATCACCGGGTCCGCCGACGGACCGGGCACCCAGACCTCTTCCAGGCGCTTGGCCAACCCGATCACGGCGACATCGGTCACCCCGAGATCCCGCAGCGCGGCGGCCGCGGCGTTCACCTGCGGGGCGCCGCCGTCGACGACGTAGAGGTTGGGCGGGTAGGCGAATCTTCGCGACTTGCCCTCGGCCACCATCGGCTGTTCGGCATCGGCGACGTGCCGGGCGAACCGGCGCCGGGTGACCTCGGCAATGGACGCGACGTCATCGGAGCGGCCGTCGCCCGCGGCCTCCCGGATCGCGTAGTGCCGATAGTCGGATTTGCGCGGCAGACCGTCCTCGAAGACCACCAGCGAGGCCACCACATCTGTGCCCTGGACATGGCTGATGTCGACACATTCGATCCGCAGCGGCGCATCGGCGAGATCCAGCGTTTCCTGGATGTTCTGCAGCGCTTCGGATCTGGCGTTGAAGTCACCGGCCCGCTTGAGTTTGTGCTGCGCCAGCGCGTCCTGGGCGTTGCGCTGTACCGTCTCGGCCAGCGTCCGCTTGTCACCGCGCACCGGCACCCGAAGGTCCACCCGGGACCCACGCAGCCCGCTCAGCCAGTCGGTCAGTTGCTCGGCGTTCTCGGGAAGCACCGGCACCAGCACCTGTTTGGGCACCGGGTTGGTCGCCTCGTCCTGCGGGCCACCGACGGACCCGAGTTCGGCCTGATCGCCGTAGAACTGGGTGAGGAACTGCTCGACCAGACGCGCCTTGCCCGAATCCTCTGGCTCTGAGCCCTTTTCGGCCGTCTCCGGCTCCGTGGCCTTCTCGACCACCCACCCGCGCTGCCCGCGCACCCGCCCGCCGCGCACGTGGAACACCTGGACCGCCGCCTCCAGGTCGTCATCGGCGAAGGCCACCACATCGGCGTCGGTACCGTCGCCGAACACCACGGTCTGCTTTTCCAGCGCGCGCTTGAGCGCGCCGATGTCGTCTCGCAACCGGGCCGCCCGCTCGAAGTCGAGTTCCTCGGCCGCGGCGTTCATCTGCCGTTCCATATCGCGGACCAGCCGGTCGGTCTTGCCGGCCAGGAAGTCGCAGAAGTCCAGCACGATCTGCCGGTGCTGTTCGGCGCTCACCCGCCCGATGCACGGCGCCGAACACTTGTCGATGTAACCGAGCAGGCAGGGCCGGTCGATCTGCCTGTGCCGCTTGAACACTCCGGCCGAGCAGGTGCGCGCCGGGAACACCCGGGTCAGCAGATCCAGGGTCTCCCGGATGGCCCAGGCATGGGAGTACGGCCCGAAATAGCGCACCCCCTTGCGCCGCGGCCCGCGATAGACGAACAGCCGGGGGTACTCCTCGTTGAGCGTCACCGCGAGCACCGGGTAGGACTTGTCGTCGCGGTAGCGGATGTTGAACCGGGGATCGAACTCCTTGATCCAGTTGTATTCCAACTGCAGCGCCTCGACCTCGGTGGACACCACGGTCCACTCGACGCTGCCCGCCGTCATCACCATCTGACGGGTGCGCGGCGCCAGGCCGGAGATATCGGCGAAGTAGGAGTTGAGGCGGCTGCGCAGGCTCTTGGCCTTGCCGACGTAGACCACCCGGCCGTGCGGATCACGGAACCGGTAGACCCCGGGTTCGACGGGAATCGAACCCGGCGCGGGCCGGTAGGTTGCTGGATCGGGCACGGGGTCCAGGTTAGAGCGTGTCTATGACGTCGATATACCCGCAGTACACGGCGGCTTTTTCTTCGTAGTTGCGGAAGATGTCGTAGCTTGCGGCGCCCGGGGACAGCAGCACCACGTCGACGCCGGGGACCGCCGCGGCCACCCGGACCGCGTCTTGCAGGCTGTCCACGCGGTGCGTGCGGTCGGGATGCGCCGCGGCGAAACCGGTACCGATACGCGCACCGTTGGTCGGGCCCTGGATGAGGGTGACCCGGCGCCGGCGGCTGCACAGGTACGCGTCGAGTTGCCGGTAATCCAACGCCCGGTCCATGCCGCCGACGATCAGCGCGATCTCCTCATCGGACCGCATGGCGCTCAGCGCGGCCACCACCGCTTCCCCGGTGGTCGCCAGCGTGTCGTCGATCCAGCGGATCCCACCGGTGCGCCGGACGGTCTGCAGCCGGTGCGGCAGACCGCTGAACGTGGCGGCCGCGGCATCCACCTCCGCCTCGGTCACCGGGCGTCCGAGCACCTGCTCGGCGGCCAGCGCCGCCAGTGCGGCGTTGACGGTGTTGTGCGCGTAGGACAGCACCGAATCCCCCGCCGGCGTCCTGACCGCAGCGGGGTCCAGTGCACGCAGCGGGGGAAGATCCGAGATGCCGATGCGCCGAAGTGCCTCGACGACAGCGGGTGTCGTGACGAGGCAGCGCGTGGCGGCGCCGAACACATGGGATTTCGCCTCGTAGTAGGCGGTGATGTCGCCGTGGAAGTCCAGATGATCCTGGAACAGGTTGGTGATCACCGCCACCGCGGGCGGCGTGCGCAACAATGCGCACTGCTGACTCGACAGCTCGGCCACCACCCACTCGCCTGCGGCCGGGTCTAGGTCCGACAGCGGTGTGCCGATATTGCCCGCCGCCACCGCGGGCACGCCCAGCCCTGCCAACAGATGCGCCAGGAACGCGGCGGTGGTGCTCTTGCCCTTGGTACCGGTGATCCCCACGGTGCGGGCGCCGTGGCGCGCCATGAACCAGTCGGCGGCATTCGACACCACCGGCCCGGTGTCACGCATCTGCGCGAACACCGGGTGCCGCCAGGGCACGCCGGGGCTGACGAACACGATATCGGTGTCGCGCAACCGTTCCGGGGCCTTGGGACCGCTGCTGACCGTCAGATTGGGGATGCCGGGCACGACGATGCCGGCGCGATCGTCGACCGCGATGATGCGGGCGGCCCCCTGCGCGGCGGCGGTACGGGCCATGGACAGCCCCTCCTTGCCCAGCCCCCAGATTCCGACGACCCGTCCGGCCAGCTCAGTCATCGACCGGCTTCGTATCGAGCAGGTTGGCATACCGCTCGGGCACATGATGTTCGGCCGGCGAAGGATCCGGGTCGACAGCGACCACCGCCAGTTGCGCGCGGTGCTCGGCGAAATCGTCGACCAGTTCCAGGCCCTGCCACTGCGGGTCGTCGATCACCGCGAGCATGGACTGGGCCGCCTCGTGGTACTCCCCAACACATTCGAACGGTTTGTGCACGCCGATACCGAGGATGTCGGCCATGCCGTCCCGGTTCCCGTTGTCGGCGAACAGGTTGCGGCCGAAGATCTTCTCCAGCGTGGGCCGGCCCAGTCGCGGCGCCAGCAGCACGAAGACGAACTGGCACTTCGGGCAGTGCCCACACCAGGAACTGGCACGCCGGCTCGGATCCAGCGCGAACAGCCGGTTGCAGCTCGTGAAAACGCCGAAATACTCTCCGCTGGTGGCGAACCGGTCGGCGATCTGGGATTCCGACAGCCCGCGCAGCAGCGAGAAGTAGCGATCCGGGTTGAATCCGTGGCGCGCCAGGGTGTCCCGCAGCAGCGTCTCGTACGCCAGGCTCTTGGACCACTGGTGGTTGATATCGCGGCCGAGCCACTCGACATTGCCGACGTTGGAGGACCGCTCGTTGGACAGCACCACCGGACCGAAACCGTGGGCGTCGGCCACGATCAAGCCGATCACACTGTTGATCGCGGTCACCGGCACATGCCCGTTGTAGGCGCCCTCGGCGTTGGCCCGGATGAGCCGGCGGTCGATGCTGCGGCGCACGTGCACACTGCTGAGACCGCTCACCTCGATGCACCGATCGATGGGGTCATACCGGTTGACACTGAACAACATCGGCGCCACGCCGTGCCGACGGAACGCCTCGATGCTGACCACCGAGTCCTTTCCGCCGCCGACGGGAACCAGCGGGGTTGCCGCCGGATCCCAAGCGTCACCGTCGCGGGGCCGGTCGGTCGCCACCGGACCGTCGATCTCGGGGGTCAGCGCATCGGGCAGCTGGTTGGTGTACGCGAACTCACCCAGACCGCCCTCGATGAGCGCGCTCAGGTAACGCTTCTCGAAATCGTGTGTGGGGAAAGCGATCTCGATGCGGGGCGGGGCGGCCGCCTTGTAGTAGCTCAGCGAGCAGGTGAGCGTCAGCAGACGGGCCAGCAACGGGTCCGGCGCGGCGCCGATGTCACCGAAATCGATCACCTCGGTGAAGCTGACCGGGTCCGGACCGCGCAGCGTGTAGTGCAGCTTGAGCCGGCCGTCAACCCAGTCGTTGCCGTCGATCACCAAGGCGTCGAAGGATTCCGGACGGAATGACTCACTCATTCGGCGCCACCTCGAATCGACGGGCGCCGATGGCGCTGACGGGATGGGTCTCGAAACGCGGTGACACCCAGTGGGCACGTGCAGCGCCGGAGACCGGGACGGGCGCATCCGAGTAGCGCACGCCGTCCAGCAGACCGGCGGCCCGCAGCAACTCCAGTCTGTCCGCGCCGGTGCCGACGGCCCCGCCGGCGGTGTCGAAGACCAACGCGCCCAGTCGCGGAGGGTGCACCAGGTCGCCGTCGGCGAAAACCTCGTCGGCGTAACCGGCGGCCCGCAACTCGCGTTCGGCGAGATCGGCCTCGGCCTGACTGCCGGTGCGCCCCGCCATCCGACGCCAGTGTGGCATCGGCTCGTCGGACGGGCCCGATGTGATGTTCAGCACCACCGGCTCGTTCCGGACCGGGTCGATCACCGATGCGGACACCACGAACCGGGACTGCCCGTCGACCTCGGCGACCATCACCCGCGCCGCCAGCGTGACCGGCCCGTGCCGGGCGGTCGCCTCGTCGAGGAAGCCCGTCACGGTGTCACGCAGCGCGGTGACCGGCGGGATGTCGATGCCGAAGAAGCGGGCCGTTTCGTCCAGTCGCGCCCAGATGAGCCCGGTGTCGGCCTCGCGGCCACTGACCAGCGGCACGGTGAGCGCCGGTTGGGTGCCCAGCGCCGCAACCAGGGCGGGTGCGCAGACGAGTGGCGCGTCGCTTTCGGCGATGCCGCCGGCCGACGTCGACACGAATTCCAAGGTACTCATCGACTTGCCGATCCTACCGCAGCCAGCAGCGGCGATACTGATGCGATGGGGATGGCGCAGGCGCGGATAGCGCGGCTGACGGAGACGGACTGGCGGGCCTTCGCGGGCGTGCGGCTTCGCGCCCTCACCGACTCGCTGGGCGCCGAGGACCCGCAGTACCGGCACGAGTCCACCTTCACCGCGGCGCAGTGGCGCCGCCGGCTGCGCGCCCACGCGCAGTTCGCCGCCGTCGTCGACGGCCGGCCGGTCGGCCTGATCGGCGCGCAACGCCAGAGCCCGGAGGCGGTGTAAACGCCAGAGCCCGGAGGCGGTGTATCTGTACTCGCTGTGGCTGGATCCCGCGGCCCGCGGGCGCGGACTGGGGCGCACGCTGGTCGCCGAGGCGGTGGATTGGGCCCGCAATCAGCGGGTGCAACGGGTGACGCTGCGGGTGCACGCCGCCAACGAGGCGGCACGCGCCGTCTACGACAGTCTGGGGTTCACCGTCAGTGCCGGCGACACTGCCGGGACCGTCGGTGAGATCACGATGATGCTGAATGTGAATTGAGGTCGGGGCGGTAGCGATCCATCAGCGCTCGCAACCGGTCCATCGCCTGCACCGCGCGGTCCTTGTCGACCGCCTGGATCGCCATGATCGCGGTGTACTCGTCATCGGGCAGGTCGACTCTGGCCCACCGCGCGCCCACCGGGAAGGACACGTCAACCACCTCGGACCACGGGATCAGCTTGTACGCCACTGCATTGCGCACCGAAATTCCCGCCGCTCCCGCGCGCAGCCGCGGGCGGGCCAGCAACAGGGTCACACCCGCGATGGTGATCCCGACCAGTGCGATGCCGACCTGGTCTGCGGTGCGGAACACCACACCGCTGGAACCGACCTTCAGCAGGAAACCGACACCGATGTGGGCGGCCGCAATCAGGAAAGCCGCCCCGTAGACGAAGTACGGCGTCAGGTGCGGCCGGACCTCCAGCTCCCATGGGGCATTCCCCGGGTCGCTGTGCTCCCCGCCGGAGCCTTTCCCCGGGTCGCTCCGCTCCTGCCCGCCGGAGTCCTGGCTCATGACGCCAGGTCGCGCAGCACCAGTGCGGTCGACAGGGCCGCGGCGGCGGCCTGGGCGCCCTTGTCCTCGCTGGAACGCGGCAGTCCGGCGCGGTCGAACGCCTGCTGCTCGGTATTGGTGGTCAGCACCCCGTTGGCCACCGGCGTCGCGAGATCCAGCGACACCCGGGTGAGCCCCTGGGTGACCGCGTCACAGACATAGTCGAAATGCGGTGTCTCGCCGCGGATCACCACACCGAGGGCCACCACCGCGTCGTACTTGCCGGCCAGCGCCTGCGCGACGACCGGGATCTCGATCGCGCCGTGCACGCGCACCACGGCGGGATCGGTCACGCCCAGCCGTTTGGCCGCCCGCAACGCCCCGTCGAGCAGGGCGTCGCAGATCTGCGCGTGCCAGGTGCTCACGACGATGCCCAGCGACACCGAGGAGGCGTCGATATCGGGCAGGTCGGGGACCGCCCCGCCCGCGCCGCTCATCGGGCGCCACCGAGTTCGCCGGGGGCCACCTCGTCGTAATCCTCGAGGCCGGTCAGGTCATGGCCCATCCGGTCGCGCTTGGTCATCAGGTAGCGGATGTTCTCGGCGTTGGCACGCACCGGCAACGGCACCCGCTCGGTGATGTGCAGGCCGTAGCCGTCCAGCCCGACGCGCTTGGCCGGGTTGTTGGTGAGCAGACGCATCGACCGCACACCGAGGTCGACCAGGATCTGTGCACCGATACCGTAGTCACGCGAATCGGCGGGCAGCCCCAGCTCCAGGTTGGCGTCCACGGTGTCTGCACCCGCATCCTGCAGCTGGTAGGCCTGCAGCTTGTGCAGCAGGCCGATCCCCCGGCCCTCGTGGCCGCGCATGTACAGCACGATCCCACGGCCTTCCTGGGCCACCATGGCCATCGCGGCGTCCAGTTGCGGACCGCAGTCGCAGCGGCGTGACCCGAACACATCGCCGGTCAGGCATTCGGAATGCACCCGGACCAGGACGTCGTGACCGTCGAACTCCGGTCCGGAGATGTCCCCACGCACCAGGGCGACGTGTTCGACATCCTCGTAGATCGACGTGTAGCCGACCGCCCGGAACTCGCCGTGCCGGGTCGGAATCCGAGCCTCGGCGATCCGCTCGATGTGCTTTTCGTGCTTGCGGCGCCATTCGATGAGATCGGCGATGGAGATGAGCGCCAGGTCATGATCGTCGGCGAAGACCCGCAGCTCATCGGTCTGCGCCATGGCGCCTTCGTCCTTCTGGCTGACGATCTCGCAGATGGCGCCCGCCGGCTGCAGACCGGCCAGGCGGGCCAGGTCGACCGCGGCCTCGGTGTGCCCGGGGCGACGGAGCACGCCGCCGTCCTTGGCTCGCAGCGGCACCACGTGGCCGGGTTTGGTGAAATCTTCGGCGATGGCCGCCGGGTCGGCGAGCGCGCGCATGGTGGTGGCGCGGTCGGAGGCCGAGATACCGGTGCCGACGCCCTTCTTGGCATCGACGGTGACCGTGTACGCGGTGCCGTGCTTGTCCTGGTTCACCGCGTACATCGGCAGCAACCCGAGCCGGTCGCAGACCGCCCCGTCCAGCGGCACACACAGATAACCGGAGGTGTAGCGGACCATGAACGCGACCAGCTCAGGGGTGGCCTTCTCGGCCGCGAAGATCAGATCGCCCTCGTTCTCGCGGTCCTCGTCGTCGATGACCACGACTGCCTTGCCCGCCGCGATGTCGGCCACCGCCCGTTCGACGGAATCCAGCCTTGTCATCCTGTGCCACCTTCATCAGATTCGTGAGCGTCGACCTGCGCGCACGCGCGCGGGTAGCCCGGTGCCATCAGTATGAACCACGGGACCTCAACAGTTATTGCCCGCCGGTCCCGGAGAGCACCGGCGGGCAATCGAGCGGGGGTTCTGGGCGATCTAGAACAGGTATTCCGCGATCACGGCCGCGGGGGTCCCGTCGGCCTTGAGGTGCCCGTCGTAGAAGGTGATCGTGAATCTCTCGCTGGGGTACCAGGTGCCTGCCCGTACCGATGTCGATTCGTAGTGCACAGTGAACGCGCCGACCCGGTTGCGGCTCACCGACACCACGCCGGTGGGGTTGCGCTGGGTGATGCTGTAGGTGATGTCGTCACCGTCGACGTCGACGACGCTGGTGGTCCAGTCGCCGGTCCGCAGGCCACGGGTGCGGCCACTGCCGCCGGTCGTGCCCTGTGTCGGGGTGTTGTTGTACGGGTGCAGCTGCACCGTCACCAGAACCGGGGTGCGGCGCCCGTCGGCGTGTTCGGCGAGGACGGAGAAGGTATCGGCCTTGTCGGCGGCCAGCGCATCGACCGCGGCGGCGCCGTGCCCCACCCCGAGGTTCTGCGCGCTGGAATAGGTGAAGGTGCCGTCCGCGGCGATGTAGGCCGAGCTGCCCTTGGTCGACAGCACCGTGCCGCTGGTGAAGCGTTCGGCGCCGGGAGCGGCGATCATGCCCCTGGTGGTCTGGTCGCCCATACCGTTGACCGCCGACTCGAACACCACCACCGTGGCAGCCACCGGGGCGACGGTCGTCAGCGGCGGGCACACCGCCACGACCGCCACGGTGATCGAGCGGCCGTAGTCGTCGGTGCCGACGATGGTGAAGCTGTCGGCGGCGGTGATGCCGTGTCCGAGCCCGGGGGTCCGCGTGTAGACGTAGGCGCCGTTGCGGTCCACCTGCACGGTGCCCTTGCGGGGACCGGTGCCCACGCGGAACGACAGCGGACCGTCCTCGCTGACCGCCAGCCTGCCGCACTGGACATCGGGGGCGGTGCTGACGGTTTCCACACCGATCGTCAGGTGCGCCAACGGATTCACCGTCACGTCGGCGGAACCGCCGAGGGTGTTGGTCACCGTCACCGTGAACGTGTCGGTGTCCAGGCCCGCGATGGTGGCCTGCGAGATCGTCGGGACGAAGACGAAATGGCCGGTGACCGGATCCAACTGCACCAGCCCGCCCTTGCGCGAGTATGCCGATTCGTCGGTGGAGCCGGCGGGGTTCGATGAGTTCGCCAGGCTGTACACGAGGGTGCCCCCGTCGCGAGCGGCGCCCTGGATATGGCCGGTGACAACGCCATTGGCATCCGGAAGCCCCAGGATCGGAGCACCGACCGGCGGTACCTCGGCGGTGAGGATCTCCACCGTCACCGGCACATCGGTGGCGCCACCGTACAGATCGGTGACGGTGACACCGAAGGTGTCCACCCTGTCGTCCAGATCGGCACTCGACGTGGCCAGCAGGCGCGCCTGATCCGACGGGGTGTAGCTGAACCGCCCGGACAGCGCGCCCACCGAGACCAGCCCACCCTTGGCGGTGGTGAACAGCACCGGGCCGTAGCTGAGCGCCCCGGTGTTACGGCTGATCACCGCGCCGGTCACCGTTCCGGTGGGCCGCTTGGGGTCACCGACCTCGGCGAAGGCGGTCGGCGGGGTGTCCGCGCGCACCACCATGTCCACCACGTGTGAATGCGTGGAAAACGTGGTGGGCGCCTCGAGGTGGGTGCCGACATCGGGTCCGAGGTTCACCGCGATCGACGAGTCGAAGCTGCCGCGGTGAATGTCATCGATGGTGATGGTGCAGGTCTCCTTCTATCAGCTGAATTCGGCTCAGTAGGTGTAGGTCCGGTCGGTGTGGGACCCGGACGGGTCCGTCACCCGCAGCACCACGCTGCCGGCCGGCCCCTTGTTGAAGTAACCGCCGCCGGAGGAGGTGAAGGTCAGGGTGTGGTCACCGGCCGGTCCGACGCTGAGCGCGGACGTGCCACCCGATGTCGACAGGATGGACACAGATCCGCCGTCGGTGGTGATCGGGGACCACTGCACCTCTTTGGCACCGAGCATGGTGTTGGTCTTCAGACCACCGCTGGGTTGTGCCGCACGGTCGGCGCAGGCCCGGCCGGCTCCTGCCGCCTCGCCGAGCGGGACGTGTGCGGCGAGGATCTCGACAACGACGTGCGCCTCGGCCCGGGAGCCGTGGGCGTCGACGACGTCGACGGTGAACGTGTCGACCTTGTCCCGGTAACTCGTACTCGTGCGGGAGACCTGCCGGGCCGCCACCGACGGGGTGTAGGTGAAGCGTCCGGTCCGGGGATCGACCGCGACGAGGCCACCCTTGGCGGTGCTGGACTGCTCCGGTCCGAAGCGCACCGCCCGGTCGCCCTGCTCGACGATCCGAACCGACCCGCGCACCAGAGCCGTCTGCTGGTCCGGCTCGCCGAGATCCACCCACGGCTCCACCGGGGCCGGACTGCGCGACAGGCCGTCGATCGTCATGGTGCGAATCCCTCGGGGGCGGTGCGCATCTCGGACGGCAGGCTTACCAGGTCTTCGTCACGGTGGACGGAGTGCCGGTGACGACGCCGTTGGCGGTGACGTAGTAGCCGTCGGTGACGGTGAGCCGGTCACCGCTCCACAGCGTGCTGGTGTACAGGCCCCGCCCACCGAAGGTGAAGCTGGACCCGTTGTGGCTGAAGGTCAGGGAGTCGCCGTCATCGTCATCGACGTTGATCCCGCTGACCGTGCCCAAGAACTTGCTGCCACCGGAGATGGTCGGCGTCTTGTTGATCGCGTAGATCGCCACCGACACCGAGTAGCTGGTGCTGCCGCCGAACCCGTCCACCGCGGTGGCCGTGAAGGTATCGGCGACCGCGCCGCCCGAAGCGCCGATCTTGGCCGCCCCGTGGTAGTACGAGAAGCCCTCGTTGATGGTGTAGGTGAAGGTGCCGTCGGCATTGACCGCCACCGTGCCGCCGTTGGCCGTGGAGAACGAGCCCGCCGTGAAGCTCACGGTGTCCCCGTCGGCGTCGGTGGCCTTCAACTTCCCGGTGGTGGTCTGCTTCAGGGTGCCGATGCCGAGGATCCGGTTGTCATCGATCGACGAACCGGTGAAGTCCGTGCTGCCGGCCACCGGTGCGGTGTTGGTGACCGTCGGGGTGACGTTCACCGTCGCGATGATCACCGAGTTGCCGTTGGCGTCGGTGGCCCTGATGGTGAACGTGTCGCCCGGGGTCTGGGTGTGCCCCAACGCACCGTTGCGGGTGTAGGTGAACGCACCCGTGGCCGTCACCGTGACCGTGCCCTTGGTCCCCTGGCCGCCCACGCTGTAGGTCAGGCCGGTGTTACCGGCCGTATTCAGCTGTCCGGTAACCACATTGGGTGTCGCGGTGTTCACGTTGGTGGTCGGTGACGGGGTGCCGAGCCCGGTCAGGCTGATGGTCGCCGTCGAGACGCCGCCGTGGCCGTCGTTGACCTGGACCTGGAACGAGTCCGTGCTCTGGCCCGCGGTCGGGATGTAGGTGAACGAGTTGCCGCTGAACCGGATGATGCCGCCGTTGGCGGTCGACGCGGTCCCGTTGCTTCCGCCGATCAGGGTGTAGGTCAGCGAGTCGTCGTCATCGTCGGAGCCGTTGATCGTGCCGCGCACCACACCGAGGGCATCGGTGGTCTTGCCGCCCACCGACACGCTCGAGGACGGTGCGTCATTCAGCTTCTCGATCGGGATGGACACCACGATGGTCGAGCTGGCGCCGAACGAGTCGGTGACCGTGATGCTGAAGGTGTCGTTGACAGCGTTGCCGGTGGCCCCGGTCGCCGCCGCGTCGTGGTAGTAGGAGCGGAACTTGCCGATGCGGTAGGTGAACGACCCGTCCTCCGACACGTACACCAGGCCGCCATTGTTGGTCGACTTCCCCAACGGTGTCGTTTGGTAGTCCAGCGCATCGCCGTCCGCGTCGACCGCGTTGATGTTGCCCTTGGTCTCCTGCCAGTACACGCCCAGCACGTTGGTCACATCGGACTCGGTGATGGTGGTTGATCCCGGGGCCGGGGCGGCGTTGGAGATGATCGGGGTGACGGTGACGGTGGCGACCGTGATGGTCAGCCCGTAGGCCGTGCCGATGATGTCGAAGGTGTCGCTGCTTCCGCCCACATGCCCGGTGGAGGTCCGGGTGTAGGTGTAGGTCACGCCGTCGAAGGTCACGGTGCCGTGGCTCGCGCCGCTCCCGGTGAACGAGCTGAACAGCCCGTTGTTGGCCGACGATCCCAGCCCGACCGTGCCTGTCACCACACCGGGCGCCCCGTTGGTCTTCGTCACGGTGACGCCGTCCAGCGACGGGGTCGGCGCGATGACGGCGCCCAGGCCGACGAGCACGTTCGTGGTTCCACCGCGGCCGTCGTCGACCGTGACGCTGAACGAGTCGTAGTAGCCGAGCGCTCCGCCGAGCCGCGGGACGTACACGTAGCTGCCGTCCGCGTTGACGTGGGCGATGCCGCCCCCGTCGGTATAGGCGGTGCTCGCGCCGTTGGAGCCGGTGATCGAGTACGTCAGCGGATCGCCGTCGAGGTTGATGACACCGGCGATCTGGCCGCGCACCACGCCGTTGCTGTCGGCGATGATGTTGGACGCCACACCGCCGGCCGGCGGCAGGTTCCACTGCGGAATCGTCACGGTGACCAGCACGTCGACACTGGCGCCTGCGGGATCGGTGACCGTGATGGTGAAGGTGTCGATCTTGTCGGAGGCCGACGCGCCGCTCGCACTCGCGGCGTTGCGCGCTTCGATCGAAGCGGTGTAGATGTAGTCGCCGGTCAATCCGCTCACCAGGACCGATCCCTTGTCGGTGGTGATGACGAGCGGTGTGTAGGTGTGGATGAGGTCATCGTCGGTGGTGACGATCGTGCCCGTCACCGTGCCGAGAAGGCTGCTGCCGCCGGTGTTCTGGTAAGTCGCCGACGGGGTCTGGTTGACCTGGGTCGAGAGCTGGACGAGGAACGTCGCACTGTCGCCGGAAAGCAGCCCACCGTCCCATGCGGTGATGGTCACCAGATCGGTGGTGATCGCCAGCGGCAGCGAGGCGGCGTGCGGGTTGTAGGGCGTGTAGGTGAAGGTGTAGGTCACCCCGTCCGCCGCGGGAGTCGGATCGACCGCGATGGTTCCCAGCAAGCCCAAACTGGTGAACGTCAAGGTGTCGCCGTTGTCATCGCGAACCTGGAACGTGCCGGTCAACACACCTGTGGTGTGGTCGGTGTTGGTGATGGTCGGAGTCGACTCGAAGACCGGCGCCACGTTGATCTGGGCGATGGTGACCGTGATCGACACCTGGACGGTGCCGCCGTGACCGTCGTCGGCCGTGACCGTAAAGGTGTCGGTCCCGCCCTGACCGCGGGCCTGCAAGGACGGCAGATAGGTGTAACCGAGCCCTGTCACCGTGACGAGGCCACCACGGTTGGTCGTCAGGATCCCGGGCGAGAAGGTGACGAGATCGTTGTCGTCATCATCGATGTCGAATCCACCGGCGATCAGGCCGGTCAGCGGATCGGAGATCGCGGGCGGATTGACGGTGACCGTGGGCGCGTTGTTGGCGCCCACGATATCGACGGTGACGACCGTCGGCAGCAGCGTGATGCCGCCGCGGCCGTCATTGGCCCAGATGCTGACGAGGTCCTTGTCCAGTCCGAGGGCCGCGGCCAGGTCGCTGGCCGCGGCGTGGCGGGCGGCGTCGTTCGGGGTGTAGGTGAACGTGCCGTCCTCGTTGCGCGTCACGGTGCCGAAAAGCGAGGTCGCCGTGTAGGTCAGCGGGTCACCGTCGGCATCGGTGGCTTGTGCGCTGATGGTGACCTTGCCGGTGGTCCCGTCGGTGCCCACCACGGTCGCCTGGCCGGGCGAGGTGAAGACGGGCAGGTTGTTGATGCCCAGACCCGGGTAACGGAAGGACACGGTGTAGAAGGCGTCGTTGCCCTCGGGGTTGATCGGGTGCTCCAGCATGCCGAGGCTGTCGTTCACCCGGACGGTGAAGGTGACGTCGGTGCCCTCGTTCAGGTCGGTCAGCGAGCTGGGGATGAAGCTGAAGGTGCCGTCCGGGCTCATGGTGATCAGGCCGTTGCCGGGCTGGCCGCTCAGGTCGACGGAGTAGACGAGCAGGTCACCGTCAGGATCGACGCTCTTGAGCTTCCAGGTCAGCGGCAGCGGGCCGGCCGAGATCGTCGGCTCGCCCGGCAGGTGGTTCGTGGCGACACGCTCGTAGCGGGCGTACGCGGCCGTCACGAGTACTAGGGCGCCGAAGGTGAACGGCGTGGGTTGACCCTGCCAGTAGGTGCCCTGCAGGCCGGCGAACAGGGTCATCACATAGCCGGCGGCAACCTGGGTCGGGCTGAGCAGCGGATCGGCGGCGTAGGGCGGGAAGATCTGGTCGACCCAGCTCGCGAGGCCGTTGATGATGCCCATCAGCGGCGCGAACGCCGGAATCACCGGCGGTTTGGGCACGATGTCGAGATCGATGTCGAGCAGCGCCGAGGCCAGTGCCGTCGGGGTCGGCGACGGGTCGGACCCCTTGAGCGACAGCGAGGAGGCCGATTGATCCGAGGACGGGATCTCGATGACGTCCACAACCGGGGTGGTGTCGGGGGTGTTCGGGGTCTCCACGACCTCGGGCTCCACGACGACGGGCTCCACGACGACGGGCTCCACGACGACCGGCTCGACGACCTCGGCTCCGGTCGAGCCGGTGCCCGTCCCGGTGACCGGCGGCGCGACTTCTTCACCCTCGCCGGCCTCATCGCCGTCTCCGGCGTCGGTTTCGGTTTCGGTTTCGGTTTCGGTTTCGGTTTCGGTGTCGGTTTCGACGCCTGTCTCGGCGACCTCGGACTCGTCGTCGACGTCCTCGCCCTCGGGGAGGGCGTCTTCTTCATCCTCTTCGGCGATTGCCGCCTGCGTGCGCAGCGAAGTCCCGTCGCCGGCGCCGGTCTTACCGGACTTCGCGGTCTTCGGTCCGGTCTTGGGTGCTGTGGCGTCGGAGGCGCCGCCCTTGTCTGCCGAGGGCCCGGTGGATGCGCCGTCGGAGGTGTCAGCTGTCGCGATGGCCGGCGCGGCGGTGACCGCGAGGCCGAGGAACGCGGCGACAGCGAATTCGCCGGTCCGGATCCGCCTCTTCGCTGACTTCTTCCGATGTGTCGCCATGTTGCTCCTCAACGTTCCACCGCTCGGCCGGGCAATCGTTGCCGTGACCGAGCGCACAGTCCTATTGACTGCGCCGTAAGTTAACACGGCCGTTAATAACTGGAAAGTGCAAACTGAGGAAATCCTGAGGTGATTTCGGCTGTGTCCACCGATTAGCCGACACGCGATCACCGGGCTTGGGTCGGGCCCCGGTGGGACGCCGGCGGCATAGCCGCCTACCAGCCCTATCTGCCAGCAACGATGCCGCGCCGCAAACGCCGCCGACGCCGCAAATCGGCCACGATTCCGTCTGTCATCGAGGTCGGCGCGGCCGCGGCGGCCCATCCCCTGCGCCGACACTTCCACCTGGACAAATGATGCCGGCCAAGCCGAGCGCCGTGAGATGAAGGTGACCATCCGGCATGAGCGGAATCCCGTTCCGGTGCCGACACCCGAACCCGGCTGCGGATTACGCAGATACTTCCGCAATCAAGTGACTGTCACCGACACTTTCGTGGACCCAACCGGCGGCCGCGCCACCCGATCCGGTGGCCGTCGAGAGGACAAAACGACACGGTCGGCGAGTCGACACGCCGGGGTGACATCCGTTGCTGATCGTTCAGGGAGCAAAGTTCAAACGATCGCCCGGCTCACTGCCCGCGGTCGGCCATCAACCGTTCGACATACTTCGCGATGACGTCCACCTCGAGGTTGACCGGTGTGCCAACCGCCGCACCACCGAGCGTCGTCAAGGACAGCGTGGTCGGAATCAAGGACACCTCGAACCAGTCGTCCCCGAGCCCGGAGACCGTCAGCGAGATGCCGTCGACGGTGATCGAGCCCTTCTCCACGACGTAGCGGGCCAGCTCGCCGGGCAGCGAGATCCGGACGATCTCCCAGTTCTCCGAAGGGGTTCGGGCGATCACCTCGCCGGTGCCGTCCACGTGGCCCTGCACGATATGGCCGCCGAGACGGCTGTTGACCGCCGCGGCGCGCTCCAGATTGACCTGGCTGCCGACATGCACCGCGCGCAGGCTGGACCTGTTGAGCGTCTCGGCCATCACATCGGCGGTGAACGCTCCGTCCGGACGCACCTCCACGACCGTCAGACAGACACCGTTGACCGCAATGGAGTCGCCATGACCTGCGTCGGAGGTCACCACGGGCCCGCGGATCACGAACCGCGCCGCATCCGAGAGGTCCTCTTTGCCGACGATTTCGCCGAGCTCTTCAACGATTCCGGTGAACATGGCTAAAGATTAGTGCCGGGGCTGCCACGTCCACGTAGCTCGGGGGCACTCGGGCAGACCCACTACGATGCAGAGCATGCAGACGCGCCCCCGTGCAGTCCGGATCCTTCTTCCCTTCCTCGCCATCCTGATGGTGGCCGCAGCGCTCGTCGCCTGCGGGTCGAAGACCAACGACGCCCCGCTCCCCGAAGCGGCCACGCTCATCACCGAATCCGCCGAGACCACCCGCAGCCAGCAGAGCGTGCACCTTGAGCTGCTCGTCGGCGGTGAGATCAAGGAACTCCCCATCGCCAGCCTCAGCGGCGATCTGACCAATGCCCCCGCCGTCGCAGCGCAGGGCGAGGCCGACATCATCTTCCTCGGCCAGAAGCTGACCGACGTCGCCTTCGTCGTGGCCGACGGCGATCTGTACGGCGCCATCACCAAGGGCGGCAACATGCAGAACTTCGGTCCTGCCGCCGACATCTATGACGTCTCGGCCATCCTGAACCCGGACACCGGCCTGGCCAACATCCTGGCCAATTTCTCCGACCCCAAGGCCGAGGGCCGCGAGGCGATCGGCGGTTCCGACGCGGTCAAGATCACCGGCACCGTCAGCGCCGAAGCGGTCAACAAGATCGCCCCGCAGCTCAACCAGAGCGCCCCGGCCCCGGCCACCGCATGGATCCGCGAGGACGGCGACCACCAGCTGGCGCAGGTCCAGATCGCGCCATCGGCGGGTAACACCATCACCATGACCCTGACCGACTGGGGCAAGACCGTCACCGTCGCGAAGCCCGGTAGCTGATGACGGCGGCCAACAGCCACCGGGCAGCGGGTTCGGCGGGCACCAACCGGCGCCTGGCCATCAGTGCCGGTGGCCTAGCGGTCACCCTCGGTGCACTCGACACTTACGTCGTCATCACCATCATGACCGACATCATGCGCGATGTCGGCATCCCGATAAATCAGATTCAGCAGGTCACGCCCATCGTGACGAGCTATCTGCTCGGTTACATCGCGGCCATGCCCCTGTTGGGCAAGGCCTCCGACCGGTTCGGGCGCAAGCTCATTCTCCAAGCCGGACTGCTCGGATTCATGGCCGGATCGGTGGTCACCGCCCTCGCCGGCGACCTGACCACCCTGGTCATCGGGCGCACCATCCTGGGTATCGCCAGCGGCGCCCTGCTTCCCGTCACCCTGGCACTGGCAGCCGACCTCTGGTCGGCACGCGGGCGCGCCACCGTGCTCGGCGGCATCGGTGCGGCACAGGAACTCGGCAGCGTGCTGGGTCCGCTGTACGGCATCGCGGTCGTATGGGCGCTGAGTACCTGGCGTGACATCTTCTGGATCAACATCCCGATGGCCGCCGCCGCGATGATCATGATCCACTTCAGCGTGCCGTCCCGGGACCGGGATCAACCACAGCAGAAGGTGGACGTCATCGGCGGCCTGCTGCTGGCGATAGCGCTCGGCGCGGCCGTCGTCGGCCTCTACAATCCGGCACCGGACGGCAAGAACCTGTTGCCCAGCTACGGAATTCCGCTGCTGATCGTGGCGGTGCTGACCATGGTCGGGTTCTTCGTCTGGGAGAAGAAGGCCACCACCAGACTGCTGGAGCCCGCCGGGGTGAAGTTCCGCCCGTTCCTCGCCTCGCTGGCCGCTTCGCTGACCGCCGGTGCCGCACTGATGGTGACGCTGGTCAACGTCGAACTGTTCGGCCAGGGCGTGCTCGGCATGGACAAGAACGAAGCCGTGGTGCTGCTGCTGCGGTTCCTCATCGCGCTGCCGATCGGTGCGTTGCTCGGCGGCTGGCTGGCCACCCGCATCGGCGATCGGCCCATCGCGGTGGCCGGACTGCTGATCGCCGCGTTCGGTTACTGGCTGATCTCGCACTGGGATGTCAACGTGCTCTCGGCACGTCACGATCTCGGGGTGTTCACGCTGCCCGCGTTCGACACCGACCTGGCGCTGGCCGGTTTCGGACTCGGACTCGTGATCGGTCCGCTGACCTCCGCGGCGCTCCGGGTGGTGCCGGTCGCCGAACACGGCATCGCATCGGCGTCGGTGGTCGTCTCCCGGATGATCGGCATGCTCATCGGTATGGCCGCGTTGTCGGCCTGGGGTCTGTACCGCTTCAACCAGATCCTGCAGTCGCTGCCCGTCGTCGACACCGGCAATCTGCTGGACGCCGGCCGACAGCTGATGGAGAACACCCGGATCGCCTACACCATGCAGTACGGCGAGATATTCGCCATCACCGCGGTGGTGTGCGTCATCGGCGCTCTGGCATCGCTGATGATCAGCGACCGCAATCACCACGACGAGCAGGACGATCACGCCGCCCCGGCAGTGAAAGATGAAGACAGTGCGGCGTTTCCGGCGCCGCCGCCGTCGTGACCGCGTCGGGGTGACCGCGTGATCGACGGGCGCGTGCGGGTGGCGGGTTGACTACGCGGCGGGACGAGTGCGGCGAGTACCGAAACTGCATCCGCCGGCCTCGTCGGCCAGCGCCAGCACCTCGCGCGCAGCCCGCGCCGCCGCCGCCGCCCGGACCGCCGCCGGTGCGTCGCTGTGCAGCGGGGCCTCCACACTGATCGGGATACCCGCCGGCAGCGCACGCAACATCGAGACCAAATCGATACCTCCGGCGCCCGGAAGTAACCGCGCTTCGCGGCCCTGGTGCATCATTTCCGCCACCGTGCCCGGACGTTCGGCAGGCGCGTCACAGATCTGCGCGTAGCGAATCCACTCCTGCGGCAGCGCGGCCAGCTCGGCGGGCGAGTTCATGGCGCGGTCGTAGTGGATGGCGTCCACCAGCAGACCGACTCCCGCCGGGCACGCCGTCAGAATCGCCACACCCTGACGAAGATCCTTGACCTCGGTCCACGGCATCGGCTCCAGGCTGGGGGTCAGCCCGAATTCGGCTGCCAGCAAAGCCAGCTCAGCGAGATTCTGCGCGGTCCGGCTGTGGTCGGGGTCGTTGCCCGTGACCAGGACCTCGGTGGCCCCGAGATACGCTCCGGTCTCCAGGAAGGCCTCGAAATCTGCGCGGACCCTGGTCTCCGGACGTAACCGCAGCACCTCGATATCCACCAGGCGCAGTCCCGAATCATCAAGGCGGCGCTTGGTTTCCAGGATCAGTGGAGTTCGGCCGATGGTCGGCCGCAGCGGCTCCTGGGCGGTCGCGCGGATCAGTCTCAAGCCGACGGCGTCATATCCCGCCGACGCCGCACAATCGACGAGTTCGGCCGGATCGAGTTCCAGCACCGTGAGCGGCGCCAGCGAAAGAACGCGCCCCTCGCCGGGGCCTCGGGATTCTGCCGACGTGCTCATCACCATCTCCTTGCCGCCCGCGGGAATCTGCGGGAAAACCGCTCCGCAGAACATCATCGCGGATCAGCGGCAGGAATTGGGCGCTACCTGGACGCGCACGGGCCCCCAGACGGTGTGGTTCTGCGCCCCGGAACGCTGGTACAGCAAATCAGCAGCGCTCGAGGCCGCGCTTCATGATCTTGGGGGCACGCGGGTATAGAACCTGCTGAGGCCCCATCCGCAGCACACCGAAGACCAGCGATCTGACGTTCTGCGGGTTGACCGGCCCGCTGTTGAGCCAGTCCTGCAAAGCAGTCATGCTCGTCATCCTTTGCTAGTGCAATCCCCGAGCGACTCGTCGGTGAAGGCGCTTTGACCGAAGTCTACCGGCGCGCCGACCCCGGCACCCGGCTACAACACCCGGCAAGGCCACTCCGGCAACAGGATTGAACGTCACATCACCAGCGACACTGTGGTTGCGATCACAACTCAGTGCGGCACCAGACTGAGTCGGACATCGGGCCCGATCGCCTCGATTCCGTCGAAACGCCAGCGCTGGGCGCCGGCCATGCTGAGCACCCCGACATCGTCGACCGCCGTGATCGGCCCGCCCAGCAAAATGGGAGCCACATACGCCAGAATCCGGTCGATCACACCCGCGCGCAAGAACGCCCCGGCCAGCGTCGGGCCACCCTCGAGCAGGACAGCGGTCCGGTCGGACAGGGCGCGCATCACCTCGTGCGGGTCGCGGGTGCGGATCACCATGGTGCGCGAGTCGTCATTGAGCACGTTCGATTCCGGTGATATCTCCCGCTCCCCGACCACCACCCGCAACGGTTGACGGCCGGCGAGGCTGCCGTCGGGCAGGCGCGCGGTCAGCGTCGGGTCGTCGAAAAGCACCGTGCCGGTGCCGACCACGATCGCCTCGACCACGCCGCGCCGACGGTGCACGTCGGCTCGGGCGGACTCACTGGTGATCCACTGGCTGCTGCCGTCGGCGGCAGCGCTGCGCCCGTCCACGCTGGTGGCGAACTTCCACGTGACGTGCGGCAGCCCGGTGCGTTGCTTGTGCAGCCACTCGCGCAGCGGTCCGCCGGCGACATCGGCACCGAGTACCCCGGCGTGCACCTCGACACCGGCCGCACCCAGACGCGATGCCCCACCCGCAGCCACCGGGTTGGGATCCGGTACGGCGTACACCACGCGCGACACCCCTGCTGCCAGAAGACCTTCCACGCAGGGAGGGGTACGACCGTGGTGATTGCACGGTTCCAGGGTGACCACCGCTGTTCCCCCGCGCGCCAACTCACCCGCCCGCCGCAGCGCCACCACCTCGGCGTGTGCTCCCCCGGTCGGCTCGGTCGCACCGACGCCGACCACCTCGCCCGCGGCGTCCAGGATCACCGCGCCCACGGGTGGATTCGGGTAGGTGGCGCCCTTGACCCGGTCGGCCTGCTCGACGGCGAGCCGCATCGCGGCTTCCAGGGTCACCGGTCGCTTCGCGGCGTCACCACTCATAACGTGAGGTGTGGTGAGGCGGCGGCGGCCTGCCTGCGCAGTCGCCGCACCGCCTCGGCCGGATCCTCGGCGCTGTAGACCGCAGATCCCGCGACGAAACAGTCCACCCCGGCCTCGGCGGCGGCCTCGATGGTGTCGGCGTTGATGCCGCCGTCGATCTCCACCACGATCGTCAGCTCCCCCGCATCCACCAGGCGGCGCACGGTGGACACCTTCGAGAGCACCTCGGGGATGAACTTCTGGCCACCGAATCCGGGCTCCACCGACATCACCAGCAGGGTGTCGAACTCCCGCAGGATCTCCAGGTAGGGCTCCAGCGCGGTGCCCGGCTTCACCGAGAGTCCCGCCCTGGCGCCGGCGGCGCGGATATCGCGTGCGACACCCACCGGGTTGTCGGTCGCCTCGGCGTGGAAGGTGACGTTGTAGGCGCCGGCCTCGGCGTACGGCGGCGCCCACCGCTCGGGCTGATCGATCATCAGGTGACAGTCCATCGGGATGTCGGTGACCTTGAGCAGGCTCTCGACCACGGGCAGCCCCAGCGTGAGGTTCGGCACGAAGTGGTTGTCCATCACATCGACGTGCAACCAGTCCGCACCGGCGACGGCGGCGACTTCGTCGGACAGCCTGGCGAAGTCGGCGGCGAGAATGGACGGCGCGATGAGCGGGGCCTGGGCGAGCGGGGCGACGGGCGATTGACCAGACATGGCGGTCAGCCTACTTTCAGCGCCGCGGCGAACATCGCATCGGTGCCATGCAGGTGCGGCCAGAGCTGCACGTATGGTCCGTCGCCGAGCTGATCGACGCCCGGAAAAAACTCCCGGGTGTCCAGCGCCGTCACCGGGTGCCTGCGCAGCGCATCGGCCACCACGCCGACGGTCTCGGCCAGATGCGGCGAACACGTGGCATAAAGCACCACGCCACCGGGCCGGGTCAGCGCGATGGCCGCCGCCAGCAGCTCCCGCTGCAACTTCGCCAGCGTCGGCACATCGCCGGGCTGGCGCCGCCAGCGCGCCTCGGGCCTGCGCCGCAACGCACCCAGACCGGTGCACGGCGCGTCGACCAGCACCCGGTCGAAGCTCGCCGGTTCCAGGCCCGATTCCCGGCCGTCCACTCGCAGCACATCGACGGGCAGTCCGGCGGTGTTGCGTTCGACGAAATCGGCCCGGTGCTCGGCGGGCTCCACCGCCGTGACACGGGCATCCCCGGCCAGCGCCGCGATCAGCGCGGTCTTACCGCCCGGTCCCGAGCACAGGTCCAGCCACCGGCCGTGGTCGGGGCCGTCCACGGTGGCCAGGGTCACGGCGCGCGCCACCAGCTGCGACCCTTCGTCCTGCACCAGCGCGGCGCCTTCCCGCACCGCGACCAGCTCGCCCGGGTCACCCCCGGACAGATAGACCGCATACGGCGAGTACCGGCCGACGGTTCCCTCGGCCTGGGCAGCGAGGTCCGCGGCGGTCAGCACCCCGGGCCGGGCGGCCAGGTGAACGACGGGCCGCTCGTCATCGCTGGCGAGCAGCGCGCCGAGCTGCCCGGCACCGGCACCGAGCGCATCGACGAAGGCCTGGGCCACCCACCGTGGGTGAGCGTTGACGAAGGCGGCATGCCCGATCGGATCGCTGGCCTGCGGCGGTGCGAGTTCGGCGATCCAGGCCTGCTCATCCTGGCCGGCGATCTTGCGCAGCACACCGTTGACGAAACCTGCTCGTACCGAATCGAATTCGATTCCCGCCTGATCGACGGTGGTGTCGAGGGCGGCGTGCGCGTCCACCCTGGTGCGCAGCAACTGGTAGCTGCCCAGCCGCAGCAGGTCCAGCAGAACCGAGTCGATCTGGTCGACGGGCCGGTCGGCCGCCGCGCTGATCACGGCGTCGAGCAGGCCCCGGGTGCGGCAGGTGCCGTAGGCGAGTTCGGTGGCGAAGGCGGCGTCGAGACCCTTGATTCCCCGGTCGCGCAGCAGGGCCGGCAGGGTCAGGTTCGCGTAGGCGTCGCGTTCACTGACCGCGCGCAGCACGTCGAACGCCGCGCGCCGGGCCGGGTCCAGCGGCTTGCGTGCCGGCCCCTTGCGCTGCGGCGCGTTGGTGGAGTGATGACGCGACGGGCGCCCGCCACGCCCGGACGACGAGGGCCGGCTCACAGCGCCCGCACCGATGCGTCCGGACGTGCTCCGCGCGCCCAGTCGGCGGCGTTCATCGGCTTCTTCCCGGGCGGCTGAACCCAGCTCAGCGCCACCGCATCGGAACCGGTGCCGATCCATACGTCACGCCTGCCGACTTCGAGCTCCCCCGCGGCGAGCACCTTCGAGTCGTCGGGACGCACCGGGCCGACCTTGACGCGCACATCGCCGATCATCGTCCACGCACCGGGGTTCGGGGTGACCGCCCGGACCCGGCGATCGACCGCGTGCGCGGGCAGTTCCCAGCGCACCCGCGCCTCCTCGACGGTGATCTTGGGTGCGACGGTGACCCCATCGGCGGGCTGAGGTACCGGGTCGAGCGTTCCGTCGGCGATACCGTCCATGGTGGCCTCCAATAATCCCGCGCCCGAAACAGACAGGCGCTCAAGCAGATCCCCGGCTGTGTCGGTCGGGCGGATGGTCTCGGTGACGACGCCGTAGACGGGTCCGGAGTCCAGGTCGAGTTCGATCTGGAAGGTGGTCGCCCCGGTGACCTCGTCCCCCGCGGCGATCGCGGCTTGCACCGGGGCGGCTCCGCGCCAGGCCGGAAGCAGCGAGAAGTGCAGATTCACCCAGCCCCGCGGCGGCACGGCCAGTAGGTCCGCGCGCAGCAGTGCGCCGTAGGCGACCACCGCGCAGGCGTCGGGCGCCAGGGCGGTCAGTTCGGCGACGAACTCCGCGGTGTTGGGTCGCTCGGGCTTGAGCACCGGGATGCCGTGCTCGGTGGCCAGCTGAGCCACCGGGGACGGCGCCGGCGTGCCGCGCCGGCCGGCCGCGGCATCGGGCCGGGTCAGTACCGCGACGACATCATGGTTTTCGGAGTCGATCAGTCTGCGCAGCGAGGGCAGCGCGGGCTCCGGGGTTCCGGCAAAGATGAGTCGCACCGAGCCAGTCTAGGGAAGACGTGGAGTCTGGTAGAACTCGCGTTCCTGCACACCGGCGATCGGGGCCACGAACATCCACGGCATCGTGGTGATCAGCCGGTTCACCCCGGCGACCGCGTCGTTGTAGTACTGCCGGGCGAAGGCCAACTTGTTCTCGGTGTCGGTCAGGTTCTCCTGCAGATTCAGGAAGTTGGTCGACGAGTTGAGCTGTGGGTAGCTCTGCCCGAGCGCCAGCACCTGGCCGAGCGCGGTGTCCAGTTCACCCTCCGCGGCGCTGCGCCGGGCCACCGATTCGCCGCCGGTGGCGGCGTTCAGTGCGGCCCGGGCGTCGGTGACGTGATCCAGGATCGCCTTCTCGTGGGTGGCGAACGAGCCCACCGTGTGCACCAGGCTCGGGATCAGCGCCGCGCGGCGGGTCAGTTCGACATCGATCCCGGACAGCGCTTCGGCCACCCGCACGTCGGCCGACTTGAGCTTGTTGTAGCCGACCACCAACCCGATCAACACCAGCACGGCGATCGCCAGTACCAGAATCAGCAAGAACCTCACCATGATCCGCCTCCACCTCCTCCGCCGCCGCCACCGCCACCGCCGCCTCCACCGCTGCTACTGCTGCCGCCGCTGGAGGACGACGACTGCGACGCGGTGTAGGCGCCGATCGATGACGACAGCGCCGATTCGAAACTGTCGAATCCGGCACCGCCGGAACCTCCGGACAGGCCCCAGGACGTGCTGGACGACGAGTGGTACCACTCCGGTTGTGGTGCAACCGCCCCGGTGACGTCGCGGTATTTCTGCGCCCACAGCGCCGCGCTGCCCGCGGCCACCGCGAACGGCACGTAGGCCGCGTAGAGGTCCTTGCGCGCCCCGAAATCGAACCGGCTCTCCGCCGAGTCGGTGGACAACAACCGGTGGAATCCGCCTGCGCGTGACCACAGTTCGCGACCCGCCGCGGTACGCCTGGTGCCCACCCCGGCACGCCACGACGCCGCGGAGAACAAGAAGAACACCGCGAACGGCAGCGCCCACAGGGTGATCGGAAACCCCCACCGGAAGAACCCGCACACCATCAGGATCGCCGCGACGGCATTGGCGGCGCGCAACCACAGTTCCTTGCGGCGTTTCACCATCAGGCCCTCCTCGAGGGCCCACTTCTGCACCGCGTCGGCCATGTCGGTCTTGGCCTTACTGAGCTTCTCCCCCGATCTGGCGGATTTCCTGGCCTTGAACTCGGCGCCGGGGCCGATGATCTTCAGCGCCGAACCGACCGCGACGCCGACCGGGTCGATATCGGCCCAGGCGCCGGGCGCAGCGGTGCCGGTGACGTTCCAGTCGTTCTTGCTGATCTGGCGCAGGTCGACGAGTTCGCGTTCGGCGAGGTGGAAAAGCGTCGCGGTCAGGCCGTTCTTGGGCACCGATTCGGTGCGGATGTACTCGGTCTGCACGGGGCCCAGACCAGGCGGCGGCGCGTACTGGATCGGGAATCCCGGCGGCGCCTCGACGGTGCTGCGCGACCACAGAACGGCCGCCAGCCCGGCAAGCAGAGCCAGGCCCAACAGCACCACCACCCGGGTGGTCGACTGCCCCAACACCCGGTCCCAGTGGTAGGTCCACAGCAGCTCGGCGCGCGGCGGTGTCGGCATGTCCATGCCCGCCCGCAGAGTGACCGGGGTGTGCGGTCCCAGCCATTGCGCGGCCAGCCGCACGGTGTTCCCGTCGACGGTGAGATCGCTGCAGGCGGTGCCCCGGCCGTATCCGACCGAGCACTGGGCGCCGACCACCGGCTCCGGCAGGGTGACGGTGATGTCGACATTCTGGATCCTATTGTTCCAGGCCGGTGCGAAGACGTTCCAGAAGAACACCGTCGGCGCGCTCGCCTCACCCGTCGAACCGCCGAATTGCTTACCGGCGCCCGAGGTTCCGGGGTCGAGCACGCCGGGGATGCGGTACCGGATCTCGAACACGTGCGGCCCGGGGGTCAGCGTGCTGTCGGGGCTACCGATCTTGGCCACCCGGAACCGGTCCCGGCCCTCCCAGAGCAGCTGATAGGGCGCCGGTTCACCGTCCCACAGGATCGACTGGATCTGCGGGACCTGCCGGACCTTGGGGCTGTTCTGATTGGCCACATCCCAGTGCCGGAAGATGCCGTGCCGTCCGACGGGGAACTCACCGGTGATGGTCTCGACGGCGTCCATGTCACCGTCGGCGTTCACCGTGTAGTGGGCGGTGTAGTCACTGATGACCACCGGATCCGGGGAGGCGTCGCCACCACCGGTGGGGGTCGCGCTGAACACCACCGGCCACAGCAGGCCAAACGCGATGAGCACCAACGGGATCAGTAGCTTGAACAGCCGCCCCATACCCACCTCCGCACCAGTTGTGCTGCCTACCCTATGTGCAAGGGGTCCATTTGGACACGCACCGGCTGCTGATCGTGGCGGGCGCTGAGCCCGTTCACCGCACGACGCAGGGCCGCCGCAAGGTCCAGACCGCCGGTGCGTGGCACCCGCACGAGCATCCGGCTCACCACACTGTCCACCGCGATACCCGGCGGTCGGCGTGCGCCGGGTGGGAGCTCCACCGGCCCCAGCGGTTCCGCTGCGGGCGGCAGTTCGGCGGCCGCCAGCAAGGCGGTGACGGCCTCGGGCACCCCGTCGAGCACCGCGAGATGGACCGCGGGCGGCAGCGCCACCTCGTCGCGGGCGTTGAGCTCGGATTCCGCGTGGCCGACCGGGTCCCAGCGGATCAGCGATTGCACGGTCGGGATCGTCGACTCGGCGATCACCGCCACCGAGCCCCCGTCGGCGCGGCTGCGGACCAGAGCCGCCGCGGCCATCCAGCGGCGCAGCGTGTCCTCGGCAGCCCGCAGATCCTGGCGTCCCAGCAGTGCCCAGCTGTCGAGCAGCAATGCGGCGCCGTAGCCGCCCTCGGCCACCGGCTCCGCGCCCGGGGTGGCGACGACGACGGCGGGTTTCGGTCCCACCGCGGACAGCACCGACTCTCCGCCGGAGGTGATGACGCTGGCGCCCGGCAACGCCCGGCCGAGCTCCTCGGCGGTCCGTCGCGCACCGACCACCACCGCACGCACCGCATCCGATCCACAGCTCACACATCGCAGCGTCAGTTCGGCGCGGGCGCACCAACGACACACCGCGCCATGGGTATCCCGGTCGGGCAGCGACAGCGGCCCGGTGCAGTGCCGACACCGCGCCACGGTGCGGCAGCGGGCGCAGGCCAGTGCCGGCACGTATCCCCGCCGCGGCACCTGCACGAGCACCGGGTGCCCGGCCTCCAGCGCGGCGCGGGCGGTGCGCAGCGCCATCGACGGCAGCCGCGCGGTGTGTGCCGCCGGGTCACGTTCCTGGTCGAAAGCGTTGTCGTCCAGAGCCACCACCCGAGGCGCGTGGTTGCGCACCACCGGGCGGGTCGCGACGAGGTCGTGGGCCCACCGGCTACGCACCAGTGCGTGCGCCTCGGCGGTCCTGGCGTACCCGCCGATGATTGCCGCACAACGCAATTGGTGTGCGCGCAGCATCGCCACCTCGCGGGCGTGCGGATACGGCGCGCGCGGTTCGGCCAGGTTGTCGTCGCCGTCGTCCCAGACGATGACCAGCCCGAGATCGGCGATGGGCGCGAACACCGCGCTGCGGGTGCCGATGACCAGCCGGGCCTGACCCCGAAGCACCGCCAGCCAGCGCCGGTAGCGCTGCGAGGGGCCCAGCCCGGCGGACAGCGCCACCACCCGGGATTCGTCCACGCAGCCCACCGCCGCCGCGTGTACGGCGTCGACATCCCGTTGATCGGGCACCACGATGAGGGCACCGCGCCCGGCGTGCACGGTGGCCGCCGCTGCCTCGGCGAGCCGCAGCGCCCAGTGCTCACCGGGCAGGGCCTGCCAGACGGCCCGAGCCGCCCGGCCCTCCCGGATCGCGGCCAGGAACTGTTCGCCGCGCCCGTACTGCGCCCAGCCCGACTCGTCGACCGGCTGGTGTGCCAACGGTGGCAGCTCGGCCGGTGGCTTCTTCTCGACGCCGGCGTGCCGCGGCGGGATGGCCAGCCGCAGCACGTCGGGGCGGGTTCCGACATAGCGGGCCGCGACGGCGTCGGTGAGCCTGCGGATATCCGGCGTCAGCACCGGCTCGGCGGAGACCACCCGGTCCAGCCAGCCGAGTTTTCCCGAATGATCGGTGTCCGAACGCCTTTCCAGGACGAAGGCGTCCACCAGCCGGCCGTGGAAACGCACCCTGACCCGCACGCCGGGCTGGGCATCGTCGGACTGTTCGGCCGACACCAGGTAGTCGAATTCGCGGTCCAGGTGCGGCACGGACAGCATCGGCAGCACCCGCGCGATCGGCTCGTGTTCGGCGGCGCGGCGGGTCTGGGTCACCCCTGCGGCCCCCGGACGCCGATATCGCGCTGCCGGCCGAAGTAGAAACCGGCGGTGATCAGGAACAGCGACGCCGCATAGGCCCACCAGATGGGGACCGCCAGGGCCTCCGACCCGAGCACGAACTTGCTGATGCCGATCATCGAATCCGAGACGGCGAAACACACCGCGCCCAGCGCCGTCCACGGCGTCGGCAGTGCAGCCAGCAGCGCGGCACACACCATCGCGCCGAGCACCGCCATGTACACGGTGACCGGCAGCGCCATGCCCTGCTCCAGCAGGGCCGGCCAGAACCACGCCAGCATCGCCACGCACGCCAGCACCACGACGGCCGCCGCGACCAGCCGCGAGGTGCGCCTGGCCACCAGCGGGACCAACGCGGCAAGAAAGCACAGGTGGGCGATCAGGAACGACGCCAGGCCCAGCACGAAGGACGGCTCCCACCACGGCATCGCGAGCAGATAGTCGCCCGCCGCGGACCCGATCAGCGCCGCGATCAGCCAGCGCCGTTCCCGGGCGATCGGGTGACGCAGCGCGGCCACCGCCAACAGCACCGCCGCGGCCGCCTTGACGGCGGGCTGCTGGGCGAACTGTCCGGTGAGCTCGGCACCGGCGGGCACCCGCAGCGCGACGGTGACGAGAAATACCCCGTAGCCGGCGCCGACGGCGACCGCCAGCACCCAGAACAGCCGGGTCCACGGCGCTGCGTACGGTGAACCCATGCCTGAATCCGGTACCGACAGACCCGCCTTGGACGCCATCCTGGAGAAGGTACTGGAAGCGGTGCCGTTCCAATTGACGATGGAGGGTGGTCCCGCCGCCGCGCGGGAACGTTTCCGCGCGCTGCCACGCCGCGAGGTGCACCAACAGCTGCGCGTCGAGGACCGTGCGATCGAGGGCGTGCCGGTGCGGATCTACTGGCCGGAGACCCCGCATCCTAGCCCGCCGGTCGTGCTCTTCTTCCACGGCGGCGGCTGGGTCGTCGGCGATCTGGACACCTATGACGGCACCGCCCGCGAGCATGCGGTCGGGCTGGGTGCGGTGGTGGTCTCGGTGGACTACCGGCTGGCCCCCGAGCATCCCTACCCGGCGGCGGTCGACGATGTCTGGGCGGTGACACGCTGGGTGGCCGCCCACGCCGACGAGCTGGGCGCCGACCCAACCCGCATCGCCGTGGCCGGGGACTCCGCCGGCGGCAACCTGGCCGCGGTGGTGGCCCTGCTGGCCCGTGACGCCGGGCTGAACCTGCGCGCCCAGCTGCTGTGGTACCCCGCGACCACCTGGGACACCAGGTTGCCGTCGTTCACCGAGAACGCCGACGCACCGATCCTCGACCGTGGCTCGGTCGGCGGCTTCTCCAAGCTGTACGCCGGTGACGCCGATCTGAGTGATCCGCCGGCCACCCTGGTGCCGGCTCGCGCCGCGTCGCTGGCCGGTGTGGCGCCGGCCTATATCGCGGTGGCCGGATACGACCCGCTGCGCGACGACGGAATCCGCTATGCGGAACTGCTGGCCGCCGCCGGGGTGCCCGCCCAGGTGCACAACGCCGAGACGCTGGTGCACGGCTATCTGGGCTACTACGGGGTGGTACCGGCGGCCACCGAGGCGGCCGATCTCGCCTTTGCCGCGCTGCGGGGCGGGCTAGCCTGACGTCATGGCTCCCTCCGCGCCGTCCTCCGGCGCCACACGCCCTGACGTCGACCCCAACCTGAAGGCACTGTTGGACGCCGTGCCACTGGAATTCACCGTCTCCGACGGTGTCGATCTGGCTCGCGAGAAGCTACGCGCGCTGAAGCCGCCAGCGGAGATACTCCCGCAGCTGCGGATCGAGGAGCGCACCATCGGTGACGGCGATCTCGCCGATATTCCGGCGCGGATCTACTGGCCGCCGGTGCAACAGCACGACAACCTGCCGGTGCTCGTCTACTACCACGGTGGTGGCTGGGCGATCGGCGACCTGGACACCCATGACCACGTGGCCCGCGCACATGCGGTCGGTGCCGAGGCGATCGTGGTGTCAGTGGACTACCGACTCGCCCCCGAGCACCCGTACCCGGCCGGCGTCGAGGACTCCTGGGCGGCGCTGCGCTGGGTGGGCGAGCACGCCGCCGAACTGGGTGGTGACCCGACACGCATTGCGGTGGCCGGGGATTCGGCCGGTGGCAACCTGTCGGCGATCATGGCGTTGCGCGCCCGCGACGCCGGCGGACCGCCGCTGGTGTTCCAGCTGCTGTGGTACCCGGTGGCCGTCGGCGACCTGACGGCGCCGTCGTTCATCGAGAACGCCGACGCCTACATCCTCAACCAGGATGTGATGAATGCCTTCCTGACCTGGTATCTGCCCGGAGTCGACCTCGACGATCCGGCATCGCTGCCGACCGATGTCGCACCGGCCAACGCCGAGTCGCTGCGCGGTCTGCCGCCGGCCTTCATCGGCACCGCCGAGCACGATCCGCTGCGCGATGACGGCGGCAGGTACGCCGAACTGCTGACCGCGGCCGGCGTTGCGGTGCAGCACAGCAACGAACCGACGATGGTGCACGGTTACGTCAGCCTCGCGCTGGCCTCCCCCGCTGCCACCGAGGCCACCGAACGCGGGATCGCGGCCCTGCGGGCCGCGCTGCATCCGTGAGAGTGCTTTCATGACACCGGAATTCCACACCGTCATCATCGGCGCCGGGTTCTCCGGCATCGGCGCGGCGATCGCCCTGGACAGGGCCGGCCTTGGCGACTACCTGATCGTGGAGGCCGGAGCCGGAGCCGGCGGCACCTGGTACTGGAACACCTATCCCGGTATCGCCGTGGACATCCCGTCGTTCTCCTATCAGTTCTCTTTCGAGCAGAGCCCGGACTGGTCGCGCACGTACGCCCCGGGCCACGAGCTGAAGGCCTACGCCGATCACTGTGTGGCCAAGTACGGGATCGCGTCCCGGATCCGGTTCGACACCCAGGTGACCGCGGCCGTGTTCGACGAGGACGCCGACCTGTGGCGGCTGCGAACTGAGGCGAGCGAAGCGACGGGGGAAAGTACCAGCGGCGCCGACATCACCGCGCGGCACCTGATCAATGCCGCGGGTGTGCTCAACGTGCCGAAGCTGCCGGACATCCCGGGCGTCGACACCTTCGCGGGCATCACCGTGCACACCGCCCGCTGGGATCACGGCGCCGACCTGACCGGCACACGGGTGGCGGTGATCGGTACCGGGGCATCGGCGGTGCAACTGATCCCGGAGATCGCCACCGAGGTGGCGCAGCTCAGCGTGTTCCAGCGCACCCCGATCTGGTGCTTCCCCAAATTCGACGTGCCCCTGCCCGCGCCGGCCCGCTGGGCGATGCGACTGCCGTTCGGCAGTGCCGCCCAGCGGCTGCTCAGTCAGGCCTATGTCGAGGTGACCTTTCCGCTGTCGGCGCAGTATCACAGCGTGTTGCCGCTCAGCGGGGGCGCCGAGCGGATGGCGAGGAACTATCTGCGCCGCGAGGTCAACGATCCAGTGTTGCGGGACAAGCTGACCCCGCGCTACGCGGTGGGCTGCAAACGCCCGGCGTTTCACAACAGCTACCTGAGCACCTTCAACCGGGACAACGTCGCCCTGGTCACCGAGCCGATCGAGCGGATCACCCCGGCCGGCGTGGTCACCGCGGACGGACATGTCCACGAGGTCGACGTGCTGGTGCTGGCGACGGGTTTCCGGGTGATGGACGTCGACTCCGGGACCTTCCCGTTGATCGGGCCCGGTGGCCAGTCACTGGCCGATTTCTGGACCCGCAACCGGATGCAGGCCTACGAGGGTGTCAGCGTGCCCGGCTTCCCCAACTTCTTCAACGTCTGCGGGCCCTACGGGTACGTCGGCTCCTCGTATTTCGCGTTGATCGAGACCCAGACCCGGCACATCGTGCGCTGCCTGCAGCAGGCCGACCGGACCGGCGCGGCCCGCGTCGAGATACGCCCCGAGGCCAATGCCCGGTACTTCGACGAGATGATGCGCAAACGGCACCGTCAGATCTTCTGGCAGGACAGTTGCGCGTCGGCCAACAGCTACTACTTCGACAAGAACGGTGACGTGCCGCTGCGGCCGGCCAGCACACCCGAGGCGTACTGGCGCAGCCGCAGCTTCCCGCTCAGTGACTACGAGTTCAGCGGTTAGACGGAAGCCTTCAGGTCGTCGACCTTGTTGGTCTGCTCCCACGGCAGCTCGATATCGGTGCGTCCGAAGTGACCGTAGGCCGCTGTCTGCGCGTAGATCGGGCGCAGCAGGTCCAGGTCGCGGACGATCGCGCCGGGACGCAGGTCGAACACGCTGCTGATCGCCTTCTCGATGCGGGCCGGGTCGACCGTCTCGGTGCCGAACGTCTCCACGAACAGCCCGACCGGGGCGGCCTTGCCGATCGCGTAGGCAACCTGCACCTCGACCCGCTCCGCGAGCCCGGCGGCGACCACGTTCTTGGCCACCCAGCGCATCGCGTAGGCCGCCGAGCGGTCCACCTTTGACGGATCCTTGCCCGAGAACGCGCCGCCACCGTGGCGGGCCCAGCCACCGTAGGTGTCGACGATGATCTTGCGGCCGGTCAAGCCGGCGTCACCCATCGGGCCGCCGAGCACGAACTTGCCGGTCGGGTTGACCAGCAGCCGGTAGTCGGAGGTGTCCAGGCTTTGGTGCCCGAGATCGGCGAGAACGGTGTTGACGACCTTCTCGCGGATGTCGGGGGTCAGCTGACCGTCCAGGTCGATGCCATCGGCGTGCTGCGTGGACAGCACCACGGTGTCCAGGCGCACCGGCGTCTTGCCGTCGTACTGAATGGTGACCTGGGTCTTGCCGTCCGGGCGCAGGTAGTCCAGCACGCCGTTCTTGCGGACCTCGGTGAGGCGGCGGGCCAGCCGGTGTGCCATCGCGATCGGCAGCGGCATGAGTTCGGGGGTGTCACCGATGGCGTAGCCGAACATCAGGCCCTGATCGCCGGCGCCCTGGGAGTCCAGCGGGTCGCCCGCGCCCTCGACCCGGGCCTCGTGCGCCTTGTCGACGCCCTGCGCAATATCCGGGGACTGCGCGCCGATGGCGATGTTCACGCCGCAGGATGCGCCGTCGAAACCCTTGGTCGAGGAGTCGTAGCCGATCTCCAGGATGCGCTCACGCACGATCTTGGGGATATCGGCGTAGGCCGATGTGGTGACCTCGCCCGCGACATGCACCTGGCCGGTGGTGACCAGCGTCTCCACCGCAACCCGCGATGCGGGATCCTGCTCCAGCAGCGCGTCGAGCACCGAGTCGCTGATCGCATCACAGATCTTGTCGGGGTGACCTTCGGTGACCGACTCACTGGTAAACAGCCGACCTGCGCTCACGTGGCATCCTCCATTAATTAGATAGACGAATCATCATTGTGCTCATTGGCAGCCAACCGTGTAAACGCCCATGACGCAACAGTTACCCGCACGCGGTGTCACCCCTGCAGGAGTGCCCCGATCGCGTCCACGATACGGCTGGCCATCAAAGTCTTCGAACCGTGCTCCAGTGCGGTCTCGGTGCCGTCGGCGGCCAGTATCCAACCGTCATTGTGATCGACCTCGAACGCCCTGCCCTCACCGACGGCATTGACCACCAGCAGCTCGCAGCCCTTGCGCTTCAACTTGGCCCTGGCGTGGAACAACACGTCACCGTTGGCATCGCCGGTCTCGGCGGCGAAACCGACGATGGCCCGCATGTTGGGCAGCTGACCGTCGACACGGGCGCGGACGGCGCCGGCCAGTACATCGTCATTGCGGACGAGTTCAACCGACGGCGCGTCCGTCTCGTCGGCGCTCTTCTTGATCTTGGCGGTGGCCACCTGTGCGGGCCGGAAATCTGCGACGGCGGCGGCCATCACCAGGACATGGGCCTCGGGCGCGTGTTTGGACACCGCGTCGCCGAGTTGAGCGGCCGAGCCGATGTGCACCACGTTCACCCCGGCCGGGTCGATGAGCCCGGCGGTGTTTCCGGCGATGAGGGTGACCTCGGCCCCGCGCTGGGCCATCACCCGCGCGACCGCATAGCCCTGCTTGCCCGAACTCCGGTTGCCGATGAAGCGCACCGGGTCGAGCGGTTCGCGGGTGCCGCCCGCGGTGACCAGGACCTTGACGCCGGCCATGTCATAGGGCAGCGCATCGCCGCGCTCCAGCAGCAGTCGGGCCAGGGTGGTGATCTCCTCGGCCTCGGGTAGCCGGCCCGGACCGGTGTCGGCGCCGGTGAGACGTCCGGACGCCGGTTCCAGCACGACCGCACCGCGACGCCGCAGCGTGGCCACGTTCTCGACGGTGGCCGGGTGGAACCACATCTCGGTGTGCATGGCGGGTGCGAACAGCACCGGACAGCGGGCGGTCAGCAGGGTCGCGGTGAGCAGATCATCTGCGCGGCCGGCGACGGCACGCGCCAGCAGGTCCGCGGTCGCCGGTGCCACCACGACCAGATCGGCCTGCTGGCCGAGCCGGACATGAGGCACCTCGTCGACGTTCTCGAACACGCCGGTCTGCACCCGGTGCCCGGACAGCGCTTCGAAGGTCGCGGCGCCGACGAACTTCAGCGCCGATTCGGTCGGGATCACCCGAACCTCATGGCCCGCCTCGGTGAGTTGACGGACGACCGTGCACGCCTTGTAGGCGGCGATGCCCCCGGCGACACCGACGATGATGCGTTTCCGGTCGGTCATATCCGCCCTTCGGCCGCGAGCCTCACAGGTCAGGCTGAGTGATCGCCCTCGGAATGCTCAAGCAGATCGGCGTGGATCTCGCGCATCGCGATCGACAACGGCTTCTCCTGCAGCCCCGGCTCGACGAGCGGGCCGACGTACTCCAGGATGCCGTCGCCGAGCTGGTTGTAGTAATCGTTGATCTGGCGTGCCCGCTTGGCGGCGTAGATGACCAGCGCATACTTGCTGGATGCGCGGTCGAGCAACTCATCGATGGGCGGGTTGGTGATGCCCAGCGGCGTGTCGTAGGCGTTGGCGGCGTCAAGGTTCTCGACAGGCGTGCTCACAAAATTCTCCCAAGGCTGTAATCAAGATTCGGTGTTAGAGATGTTGCTGTTGATGAGGTTGAGGCGGCTGTCGGATCGAACCGGCTAACGGGCCACCAGCAAGGATACCAATTCTGCGCACGCCGACTCCAATTGAGTGTTGACCACCACGACATCGAAGTCGCCTTGGGCGGCCATTTCCTCGCGCGCGGTGCTCAGTCGCCGGGCCTGTACCTCCGGGCTCTCGGTCCCGCGGCCGATCAGTCGCTCCTCCAGCACCGCCCAACTGGGCGGGGCGAGGAACACCGTCGTGACCTCGGGCATGGCGGCTTTCACGGCGCGGGCGCCGGCCAGGTCGACCTCGATCAGTACCGGGACGCCTTGCCGGGTGGCGGAGCGCACGGGTGCTGCCGGGGTGCCCGAGCGGTGCAGACCGCCGTGGATATCGGCCCATTCGAGGAGTTCACCCTGGTCGATCATCCGCTGGAACTGCTCGGCGGAGACGAAGGTGTAGTCCACGCCGTCGACCTCACCGGGTCGCGGCGCACGTGTCGTCGCGGACACGCTGAAATGCAGGTCGGGAATCCGGTCGCGCAGACAGCGCACCACTGTGGACTTCCCGACGGCGGACGGGCCGGACAGGACCACCACTGCAGCCTTGTCCGGCCCACCACCAGGCTTCACTTGTCTGTACTGCGTTTTAGTCGGCGGTGAAGTCGAACTTCTCCAGGAGTGCCTTGCGCTGACGATCGCCGAGGCCGCGCAGGCGGCGGGTCGGAGCGATCTCCAGTTCGGTCATGATCTCCTGCGCCTTGACCTTGCCGACCTTGGGCAGGGCCTCCAGAAGTGCGGAGACCTTCATCTTGCCCAAGACCTCATCGGACTCGGCGTCCTTCAGTACCTGCTTGAGGTTGGTGCCGCCACGCTTCAGCCGATCTTTGAGCTCGGCTCGCGCTCGACGTGCGGCAGCAGCCTTCTCCAACGCTGCCGCGCGCTGTTCGTCGGTCAACTGGGGAAGGGCCACGGGGTTCCTCCGTCTCTTGCCATCTGTTGTTTCATTACGGCTGGATCACGTAACCAGCCAGCGACGACGACCGTACCCACGCATCCTGACGAAAGCTAACCCCACCCCCGGGTTACGGCGCCAAAAGGCCAGCGTGTACGGCATGCACACGCAATGCCCGTTTTCGGCGTGTCCGCCACGAGCGCGCCACCTGGATTTCTGATCTCCCTGCATATCAAGGGTTTTCAGCACTCCAGCAGGTCGGCGGGTGTTTCCGCCGACTCGCCGCAAGTTCGCTGAATCCCGAATCCTGGCGGTCGAATGAGAAATTTTCGCTGGTCATGGCGTGTCGGGCGTGTCGTCGGCCGTACCCGCACCGGGCCGCGGACCGGTCCCCACGTACGCCTAGGTCAGCTAAACAAAGATTCGCTACTGAGGAGTAAGATGCCGCGGATGTCTGCGGTGATCCGGGCGTTCGGCGCGGTCCTCGCGCTGCTGCTGACCGGCGCCGTGATGAGCCTGGCCGCTCCCGCCGGGGCCTGCGGGTGCGGGGCGTACATCCCCGACCGGGCCGGCGCGACCGTCGTCGACGAGCGGGCGCTGATCGCCTGGGACGGCAGCACCGAGGACATCCTGATGTCCTTCGGCGTCAGCGGTAGCTCGGAGCGCGCCGCCTGGGTGATGCCGGTGCCGTCGGCGGCCCGGGTGACCCTGGGTGACAATGCGGTGTTCGACGATCTCGCCGCGCTGACCGCGCCGCGCATCGAGTACCGCGACAGCTGGTGGCCGACCTTCACGTGGCTGACCCACGGCTCCGCCGGCGCACCGGAGGGTGTGGGCGGACGCCCGCCGGGCGGGGTCAGTGTGCTGGCCACCCAACGCATCGGCCCGTTCGAGGTGACCCGGCTGGCCGGTGACAGCACGGCGGCCCTGGCGGCGTGGCTGGGTGACCACGGGTTCCCCCGGCCCGCCACTCTCGATGACAACCTGGCGCCCTATGTGGAGCGGGGCTGGGAGATCGTGGCCATCCAGCTCGCACCGGGCGGCAGCGGCGCGTTGGCCGGCACGCTGCAGCCGCTGCGGCTGTCCTTCGCCTCCGACACGGTGGTCTACCCGATGCTGTTGTCGCGGGCGGCCACCGTGCCGCAGTCGGTGGAGCTGTCGGTGCTGGCCCAGCACCGGATGGATCCGAGCACCGTGCCGGTCGCCGGCACCGAGCCGAGATTGCTCTACGCCGGGCGACTAGACGAGCAGACGGCGCCCGACGCGCTCGCGCCCTACCTGGCGGCCGGCACCTTCCTGACGAGTTGGACCGACGTCATCGGCCGGCCCGCACGGATCGAGCACGACTACGTGTTCACCCGGGCCGACAGCGACACGACCTATCAGCAGGTCATCTACCGCACCCGTGAGCACGGTGACCTCACCGGCGCGCTGCTGATCCTGGCCGTGGTGGCGACCGCGACGTTCCTGGTGCTGCGCCTGGTGCGTCAGGCCAGGTAGGCGACCTGGTCGCGCAGCGTCGCCGCGGCGGCCCGCAGCGCACCGACATCCGGTCCCGCCCGCAGGATCTCGCGCGACACCGCGGGCAGCACCCGGGCGCCGAGCCTGCCCAGATCCTCGGCACGCCCGCCCTGCGCGCCCACCCCGGGCGCCAGCACCGGGCCGTCGAGCGCACCCAGGTCCGGCAGCACCTCCAGGGTCGCCCCGATCACCACTCCCACTGAACCGGTTGCCGTGGAACGGTTCTCGGCGCCCGCGGCGTCGACGATGGACTGCGCAACGGTGCGCCCGTCCGCGGTGGCGCGCTGCACGCTCGCGCCCTCGGGATTCGATGTCGCCGCCAGCACGAAGACTCCGTGCCCATGTGCCGCGGCGACGTCCAGCAGCGGTCGCAACGATTCGAAGCCCAGGTACGGCGAGGCAGTGACCGCATCGGCGGCCAGCGGCGACTCCCCCACCCAGGCCTGGGCATAGGCGGCCATCGTCGAGCCGATATCACCGCGTTTGGCGTCGGCGAGCACCAGCACGCCGGCGGCCTTCAGCCCCGCGATCGTCTGCTCAAGGACCGCGAACCCGGCCGAGCCGTAGGCCTCGAAGAAGGCCACCTGCGGCTTGACGATCGCGAAATCGGCGAAGGCCTGCACGCAGATCTCGCTGAACGCGCGCAGCCCCGAGACATCCACGGGCAGTCCCCACGACGACAGCAGTTCGGGATGCGGGTCGATACCGGGGCACAACGGCCCCCTGGCTGCGACGGCGTCGGCCAGGCGCGCCCCGAAGCCCGTCACGGCCGGCCGTTCCCCAACTGGCTGTGCAACTCCTGCAGGGACCGCACGCCGATATCCCCGCGGATACCAGCTTCGATGCCCTGCACCGCAGCCGAGGCGCCCTGCACCGTCGTCACGCACGGGATGTTCATCGACACCGCCGCCGAACGGATCTCGTAGCCGTCGATACGTGGCCCGGAGTTGCCGTACGGGGTGTTGATCACCATGTCGACCTCGCCGGAACGGATGGCGTCCACGGCAGACCGCGCGGGCCTGCCCTCGCCCGGCTCCTCGAAGTTCTTGCGAACAACGTCACAGGGAATGCCGTTGCGGCGCAGCATCTCCGCGGTGCCCTCGGTGGCCAGCACCCGGAACCCGAGATCGGCCAGGCGCTTGACCGGGAACACCAGTGAACGCTTGTCCCGGTTGGCCACCGAGACGAACACCGTGCCCGAGGCGGGCAGCGACCCGTAGGCCGCGGTCTGGCTCTTGGCGAAGGCGGTGCCGAAATCGCGGTCGATGCCCATCACCTCGCCGGTGGACTTCATCTCCGGCCCGAGCAGCGAATCCACCTGCGAACCATCGGCCTTGCGGAACCGGTGGAAGGGCAGCACCGCTTCCTTCACCGCGATCGGAGCGTCCGGGGACACCGTCGCGCCGTCCCCCCGCGCGGCGAGTACGCCCTCCTCACGCAGCTGGGCGATGGTGGCGCCCAGCATGACCCGCGCGCACGCCTTGGCCAGTGGGATCGCGGTCGCCTTCGAGACGAACGGCACGGTGCGGCTGGCCCGCGGATTGGCCTCCAGGACGTAGAGCACATCGTCCTTGAGCGCGTACTGCACATTGAGCAGACCGACGACGCCGATACCGTGCGCCAGCGCCTCGGTGGCCTCGCGGACCTTCTCGATGTCGGTGCGGCCCAGCGTGACCGGCGGCAGCGCGCATGCCGAATCACCGGAGTGGATACCGGCCTCCTCGATGTGTTCCATCACGCCGCCGATGTAGACCTCGGCTCCGTCGCAGAGCGCGTCGACATCGATCTCGATGGCGTCCTCGAGGAACCGGTCCACCAGCACCGGATGCTCCGGGGACAGCTCGGTGGCCCGGGTGATGTACCCCTGCAGGGTTTCCTCGTCGTAGACGATCTCCATACCGCGTCCGCCGAGCACATAGGACGGTCGCACCAGCACCGGATAACCGATATCGGCGGCGATCCTGCGCGCCTGGTCGAAACTGGTCGCGGTGCCGAACCGGGGTGCGGGCAACCCGGCCCGGCGCAGCACCTCACCGAACTCACCACGGTCCTCGGCCAGATCGATGGCCTCGGGCTTGGTGCCCACGATCGGCACACCGGCCTTCTCCAGCCGCGCGGCCAGCCCCAGCGGGGTCTGCCCGCCCAGCTGAACGATGACACCCACGACACCGGGACCGCCTGCACCGGAAGCCTGTTCGGCGTGATAGACCTCCAGCACATCCTCGAAGGTCAGCGGTTCGAAGTACAGCCGGTCGGCGGTGTCGTAGTCGGTGGACACCGTCTCGGGGTTGCAGTTGACCATGATGGTCTCGAAGCCGGTCTGGCTCAGCGTCGTCGCGGCGTGCACGCAGCTGTAGTCGAACTCGATGCCCTGCCCGATCCGGTTGGGCCCGGATCCCAGGATGAGCACCTTGGGCCGCTCGGTCTGCGGGGCGACCTCGGTCTCGGCGGAGGGGTCCAGCTCGTAGCTGCTGTAGTGGTACGGCGTGCGCGCCTCGAACTCCGCGGCGCAGGTGTCCACGGTCTTGTAGACCGGGTGGATGCCGAGCCGCTCGCGCAGCGCCCGCACCCCGGTCTCACCGGCCAGTTCCGGCCGCAGTGCCGCGATCTGGCCGTCGGACAGCCCGCTGTGCTTGGCGTGGCGCAGCAGCGTCTCGTCCAGCACGGGCGCGTCGACCAGCTCGCCGCGCAGCGTCACCAGGGTGGCGATCTGGTCGACGAACCAGGGATCCACCCCGGAGGCCGCCGCGACCTGCTCGACCGAACCGCCCAGGCGCAGTGCCTGCTCGATCACGTAGATCCGGCCGTCGGTGGCGATGCGCAGATCGGCCAGCAGTTCCTCGAGGGTGGCCTCGCGGTCGGGTTGGGTCCAGAAACCGGCACGCTTGGTTTCCAGCGAGCGCATCACCTTCCCGAGGGCTTCGATGAAGTTGCGGCCCAGCGACATCGCCTCGCCCACCGATTTCATCGTGGTGGTCAGCGTCGGGTCGGCACCGGGGAACTTCTCGAAGGCGAACCGGGGCGCCTTGACCACGACATAGTCCAGGGTCGGCTCGAAACAGGCCGGGGTCTCCTTGGTGATGTCGTTGACGATCTCGTCCAGGGTGTAACCGATGGCCAGCTTGGCGGCGATCTTGGCGATCGGGAAACCGGTCGCCTTGGACGCCAGCGCCGACGAGCGCGACACCCGCGGGTTCATCTCGATGACGATGAGACGCCCGTCCTTGGGGTTGATGGCGAACTGAATGTTGCAGCCACCGGTGTCCACGCCGACCTCACGCAGGATGGCGATGCCGAGATCGCGCATGGTCTGGTACTCGCGGTCGGTCAGCGTCATCGCCGGGGCCACGGTCACCGAGTCGCCGGTGTGCACGCCCATCGGATCGAAGTTCTCGATCGAGCAGACCACCACCACGTTGTCGTGGTGGTCGCGCATCAGCTCGAGCTCGAATTCCTTCCAGCCGTAGATGGATTCCTCGATGAGCACGTTGGCGGTGGGTGAGGCCGAGAGGCCGTCCCCGGCCATCCGCTCGACATCCTCGGTCGAGTAGGCCATGCCCGACCCCAACCCACCCATCGTGAACGAAGGGCGAACCACGACGGGCAGTCCGAGGTCGGCGACGGTCTCGCGGACCTCGTCCATGGTGAAGCAGACCCGTGACTTCGCCGACTCACCGCCGACCTTGGCGACGATGTCCTTGAACTTCTGCCGGTCCTCGCCGCGCTGGATGGCATCGAAATCGGCGCCGATCATCTCGACGCCGTACTTTTCCAGGATGCCTTGATCGTGCAGGGCCACCGCGGTGTTGAGTGCGGTCTGCCCGCCCAGGGTGGCCAGCACGGCATCGATCTTGTTCCCGCGCTCGGCCTGCTGGGCGAAGATCTTCTCCACGAACGCCGCGGTGATGGGCTCGACGTAGGTGTGATCGGCGTACTCCGGGTCGGTCATGATGGTCGCCGGGTTCGAGTTGATCAGGCTGACCTGCAGACCCTCGGCACGCAGCACGCGGCAGGCCTGGGTGCCCGAGTAGTCGAACTCACAGGCCTGCCCGATGACGATCGGGCCGGACCCGATCACCAGAACGTGGTTGAGATCGCTGCGACGCGGCATTACTTGCTCTCCCCGGACAGAAGGTCGATGAACTGGTCGAACAGATACTCGGCGTCGTGCGGGCCGGCGGCGGCCTCTGGGTGGTACTGCACCGAGAAGGCGCGTCCGTCAACGAGTTTGATGCCCTCCACGGTGCCGTCGTTGGCGCAGGTGTGGCTGACGATGCCGCGGCCGAACGGGGTGTCGAACTCCTCGCCGGCCTCGCCTTCCAGCGCGAACCCGTGGTTCTGGGCGGTGATGGCGACATTGCCGGTGGCGTGATCCATCACCGGGATGTTGATACCGCGGTGCCCGAAGGTCATCTTGTAGGTGGACCGGCCGAGCGCCCGGCCCAGGATCTGGTTGCCGAAGCAGATACCGAACAACGGGATACCGGCGCCGAGCACCTGCCGGGTGACCTCCACGATGTGGTCGGCGGTGGCCGGGTCACCGGGCCCGTTGGACAGGAACACCCCGTCGGGCTTCAGTTCGCTGATCTCGTCGAAGGTGGTCGCCGAGGGCAGCACGTGACTGCGCACCCCGCGGCGGGCGAAGTTGCGGGGCGTGTTGGTCTTGATGCCGAGGTCGATCGCGGCGACCGTGAAACGGTGCTGCCCTTCGGCTTCGACCGTGTAGCGAGAGTCGGTGCTGACCTGGCCGGCCAGATCGGCCCCGAGCATCGAGGGCTGGCTGCGTACCCGCTGCACCAGGGTCTCGGCATCGGCGAGGGCGGGTCCGGAGAACACCCCCGCCTTCATCGAACCCGCGGAGCGCAGATGCCGCACCACGGCGCGGGTGTCGATGCCCGCGATGCCGACGACGCCCTGACGCACCAGCTCGTCGTCGAGGGTGCCGGTGGCGCGCCAGTTCGAGGCGCGCGGCGAGGGGTCGCGCACCGCGTATCCGGCCACCCAGATCTTGTCGCCGCGGCTCTCACCGTCCTCACCGTTCCATCCGGTGTTGCCGATCTGCGGCGCCGTCGCCACCACGATCTGGCCGTGATAGCTCGGATCCGTCAGCGTCTCCTGGTAGCCGGACATCCCGGTGGAGAACACCGCCTCACCGAGTGTCTGACCGATCGCGCCGAACGGTGTGCCGGTGAAGACCCGGCCGTCCTCCAGAACCAACAGCGCGCGCTCCTGTGAGCTCACACGTCCTCCTCATTGCCTGAATTACTGGCGACCCATTTACTGATTTCACCGCGGTCATCGGCGCGGAAGCCGGTGTCGATCTCGGTGCCCGACGGCAGTTTCCAGCGGATCGCAAGGATGCCGTCGTGGGTGAGCGCCTTGCCCGCGATGGCGCGTTCGCTGCGCACCGCCGCGATGGACTCGTCGGGGATCCAGATCGGTCCGATACCGGTGCGCTGGACCATGATCCCCTCGGGGTACCGGGTCAGCACCGCCTTGGCGCGGAATCCCAGTGCCGCCGCGGCGACCTTGTCATTCCAGTGCGGGGCGATGGTGCTGCCGACGTAGAGCCCCTTGGTGGGTCCGGTCAGCACCGGCCCGACCGAGTCGGGCAGCGGGGGCAGGTTGCCGATCAGTTCGGCCTGCCGGGCCATCCGGTTGCGCCAGCCGGTGAACAGCCTGCGGACGAAGAACCCGATCAGCAGGGCGATGACGGCCGCCACCACAAGCGATCCGATCAGGGTCTGGTCGTTCATGCTGTGCTGCTTCCCCGGGTCGCTGCGCTCCAGCCCTCCGACGCGGACACTCCGCCACGCGCGGTGATCTTGCCCCGCAACAAGGTCAGCGTCACCGACGCCGGTAGTTCCATCGACTCGAACGGGGTGTTGTCCGAGCGGCTGGCCAGCTTCGATCCGGTGACCGTCCAGGTGGTTTCGGGGTCGACGACGGTGAGGTTGGCCGGCTCCCCCACCTCCAGCGGGCGGCCCTGATCCGGCAGGCCGACGATGGCCGCAGGCGCCTCGCTCATCACCCGCGCGACATCGCGCCAGGTCAGCAGGCCGGGCTTCACCATGGTGGCGACGACCACCGAGAGGGCGGTCTCCAGGCCCAGCATGCCCGGACGCGCGTTGGCGAATTCGCAGCACTTCTCCTGCTCGGCGTGCGGTGCATGATCGGTGGCCACGCAGTCGATGACACCCTCGGCGAGCGCACGCCGCAGCGCCTCGACATCGCTGGCCTCACGCAGCGGCGGGTTGACCCGGTTGCGGCCGTCGTAGCTGCTCAGCCGGGCGTCGTCGAGCAGCAGATGATGCGGTGTGACCTCCGCGGTGATCGAAATACCTTGCGCCTTCGCCCATTTGAGCAGCTCGACAGTGCCTGCCGTGGACGCGTGGCAGATGTGTACCCGGGCACCGGCATCACGGGCCAGGATCGCGTCGCGCGCGACAATGGACTCCTCGGCCGAACGCGGCCAGCCGGCCAGGCCGAGCTTGGCGGCGTTGGGCCCTTCGTGAGCGACGGCACCGACGGTGAGCCGCGGTTCTTCGGCGTGCTGCGCGATGAGCACACCGAGTCCGCTGGCGTACTCCAGCGCGCGCCGCATGATGAGCGGGTCGTGTACGCAGATGCCGTCATCGGAGAACATCCGGACCTGCCCGGCGCCGGCGGCCATCAGGCCCATCTCGGTGAGTTGCTTGCCTTCCAGACCTACGGTGACCGCACCGACCGGGTGCACGTCGACCAGGCCGACCTGCTGGCCACGGTGCCACACGTGGTCGGTGACCACCGGGCTGTCGGCGACCGGGTCGGTGTTGGCCATCGCGAACACCGCGGTGTAGCCGCCGAGCGCGGCTGCCGCCGAGCCGGTTTCGATGTCCTCGGCGTATTCACGGCCCGGTTCGCGAAGGTGGGTGTGCAGATCGACGAAACCGGGTAGCAGGATCTGACCGGCCGCCTCGATGACCTCGGCATTCTCGGACTCGATACCGGAGCCGATCTCGGCGATCTGGCCGTCGGCGATACGCACATCGACGGGTTCGCCTTCACCGTAGAGCCGTACGCCCTTGATCAGGACCGTCATGCCGTCACCGCAACCTCTCCGGACCCGGCGCCGACCAGCAGGTGGAACAGCACCGCCATCCGTACGTGAACTCCATTGGAAACCTGTTGCAGCACCGCTGATTGCGATGAATCGGCCACCGAGTACGCGATCTCCATACCGCGCAGCATCGGGCCGGGGTGCAGCACCACCGCGTGCTCGGCAAGCTTGGCCTGCCGCTTCTCCGAGAGTCCGTAGAGCACCGAGTACTCCCGCGCCGACGGAAAGAAACCGCCGTTCATCCGTTCGGCCTGCACCCGCAGCATCAGCACCGCGTCGGCGGCGGGCAGTTCGGCGTCCAGGTCGTGGGATACCGTCACCGGCCATCCGGACACGCCGACCGGCAGCAGGGTGGGCGGGGCGACCAGCACCACCTCGGCGCCCAGCGTGGCGAGCAGTTCGACATTGGAACGCGCCACCCGGCTGTGCAGCACATCGCCGACGATCACCACACGCCTGCCCTCGATGGAGCCGAGACGCTGGCGCAGCGTCAGCGCATCGAGCAGCGCCTGGGTGGGGTGCTCGTGGGTGCCGTCACCGGCGTTGATGACGCTCGGTCCCCCACTTGCCCCCGGACCACCGCCGCTTTCCCGGGTCCACTCGGAGAGTTGTTGGGCCGCACCGGAAGCCGGGTGCCGAATGATCAGCGCGTCGGCTCCGGCGGCCCGCAGGGTCAGCGCGGTGTCACGCAGCGATTCGCCCTTGACTACCGAGGAGCCCGAAGCGCTGACGTTGATGACGTCGGCACTCATCCACTTGCCCGCGACCTCGAACGACACCCGGGTCCGGGTGGAGTTCTCGTAGAACATGGTGATGATGGTGCGACCACGCAGGGTGGGCAGCTTTTTGACTTCACGCCCGAGCAGCGCCTCGCGGAAGCGGTCGGCGTCATCGAGCAGCGCGACCGCCTCATCGCGCGACAGGTCGGCTGCCGCCAACAGATGTTTCACCGCGTTTGTCCGTTCTTCGCGCAAGCGCTCATCACCGCAGGGGCCCCCCTCTGGGCGCGATCTTGACTCCGTCATATCCGTCGGGCTCCTGCAGGCGCACCTTGACGTTCTCGGCGCGCGACGTGGGCACGTTCTTGCCGACATAGTCGGCGCGGACCGGCAGCTCCCGGTGGCCGCGGTCGACCAGCACCGCCAGCTGCACGATGCGGGGCCGCCCGATATCACGCAGCGCATCGAGCGCCGAGCGCACCGAACGACCGGAATAGAGCACGTCGTCGACGAGGATCACCAGGGCGCCGTCGATACCGCCGGCCGGGATGGAGGTCGACTCCAGCGGCCGCGGTGGTTTGGAATTCAGGTCGTCGCGGTAGAGCGTGATGTCCAGCGCGCCGTGCGGCAGCGTGACATCGGCGAATTCCTTGACCTTCTCGGCGAGCCTGGCGGCCAACGTCACACCGCGGGTGGGGATGCCCAGCAGCACGACGCGCGGGGCATCCGGCGCGTCGAGCGCGGTCTTCTCGATGATCTGGTGCGCGATGCGCGAGATCGTCCTGCTCACATCGGCGGCGGACATCAATTCCCGGTCGGGAACGGCAGGGTTTGCGGCAGCCACGAGTAAACCCGGACCTCCTTCTCCGCCTCTCGGGACGGATCGTTAAAGGACGTCGAACTGCCGGTTACTTTAGCAGGGTGAACCTCGACAACAATCGCGCCTCCATCTCCGAGGCCATCGACGGGGGCCTGCTGGCCGGCGCCGTCACCCTGGTCTGGCATGCCGGGCAGGTGGTGCAGGTCAACGAGCTGGGCCACCGCGATATCGAGGCCCGGCTGCCGATGCAGCGTGACACGATCTTCCGCATCGCCTCGATGAGCAAACCGGTCACCGTGGCGGCGGCGATGACACTGGCCGAAGAGGGACTGTTCGGGCTCGACGACCCGGTGGCTCGGTGGCTGCCCGAGATCGCCGGCCTGCGGGTACTGATCGAGCCGCGCAGCGCGCTGGACGACACCACCGGCCTGCGCCGTCCCATCACGTTCGACGATCTGATGACCCATCGCGCCGGCTTCGCCTACCCGTTCTCGATCACCGGGCCGCTCGCCAAGGCATACGGGAGGCTGTCGTTCCGACAGAACGAGGAGCGCTGGCTCACCGAACTGGCCCAGTTGCCGCTGGCGCATCAGCCCGGGTCCCGGATCACCTACAGCCACGGCACCGATGTGCTGGGTATCGCGATCTCCCGGATTGCGGGCAAGCCGCTGCACCAACTGCTCGCCGAGCGCATCTTCGAGCCACTGGGCATGTCCGACACCGGTTTTGCCCTCAGTCTGGCGCAGCGACGCCGAATGGCCACCATGTACGGGCTTGGTGCGGACGAGACCTTGAAAAATGACGTGATGGGTCCCCCAGCGTTGTCGCCGCCCGAATTCTGCGCGGGCGGTGCGGGTTTGATGTCGACGGCCGACGATTACCTGACGTTTGCCCGGATGCTGCTGGGTGAAGGCACGGTGGACGGCGTGCGGGTGCTGTCCCCGGAGTCGGTGCGGTTGATGCGCACCGACCGGCTGACCGCGGACCAGAAGGAACAGAACTTCCTCGGGGTGCCGTTCTGGATCGGCCGCGGATTCGGCCTGAGCATGTCGGTGGTCACCGATCCCTCCCAGTCCGAACGGTTCTTCGGCCCCGGCGGTCTCGGGACCTTCGGCTGGCCCGGCGCCTTCGGCACCTGGTGGCAGGCCGACCCGGCAAATGATGTCATCGTGCTGTATCTGATCCAGAACTATCCGGACCTGACCGCCGACGTCGCGCAGGTCGCCGGGAACACCTCGATGGCCAAACTGCGGATGGCGCAACCAAAGTTCGTCCGGCGCACCTATCAGGCGCTCGGCGTCTAGGAGTGCCCGGGCGCCAGGCGGCAGAAGCGGACTGGACCGTCTTTCCCGGAAAGGGACTCGGAAAACTCGAATTCGGCATGCCTGGGGCGCAGGTGGACGCGCTGTCCGATACGTACGGCGCGGTTACCGGGCAAATGAATGACCGTGTCCCCGACGACATTCTGCGCGACACCCTGGAGGCGTTCGGCGAAGCGATGAGCGCGGACGAAAAACGCGCCTTCATCGCGGCGTACGAGGACAACGCCCCTACCGCTGACAGTGTGACCGAAACCCGTGGCGACCCCGGCCTCGTTCTGAGTTACCGGGCCGACCGACTTGTCGAGATCATGCCGGCCATATTGCAGCGCCCACTGTTCGTCGATGGCATGGACATATTCGCGCTGCGGGAGCTGGAGCCACTGGCGCTGCTGGAGCGGCTCAATGCGCACCCCGGCCGCTACGCCGGCACCGAGGCGGCGTTCGACAACCTCGCCATCTCGGTGGACGGGTTCTCCATCACCGACCCGGCTACCGGTGTCCGCACGCTCAACGAGACCGACGAGCGATTTCTGCAACGCACGGTGATCCTGCGGTCCAGTCCCTATCTGCCTGCGCACGAGATGGATCGGTTCATCCTTCATTCGGTGACCGACAGCCCCCGCTAGTCACCGCCGAGCTCGATGCATCAAGAGCTCAGCCATCCTCGTCGGAATCGGGTGGTGGGAAGAGTTCTTCGGGGTGGAAGTGGTGGTTGAGGGTGTCGCCGCCGGTGTCCATCAGTGGTGGTGGGTGCCAGTGCACGCGGCCGGTGACGGGGTCGATGGTGTTGGTCCAGCCCAGTTCGGCGAGCTGGTTGTCGGGTCCGCAGCCCAGGCCGAGGTCGGGTGCGTCGGTGAGTCCGCCGTTGTTCCAGCTGGGGTTGGCGTGGTGGGCCTGGCAGCGACACGCTGCTTGGGTGCAGCCGGGTCGGGTGCAGCCACGATCCCGGTTGTAGAGCAGCAGGCGTTGGGCTTTGGTGGCCAACCGTTTGGAGCGGCCCATGTAGAGCGGTTCGGCGGTGTGGTGGCGGTAGACGATCAGGTAGTGGTGGGCGTGTTCGGCCAGCCGGATCAGATCCCGCATCGGCATGAGGGTGCCCGATCCGGTGACCGCGATCCCGGCGGCGGCCTCCAACTCTTTGAGCGTGGTGGAGACGACCAGGGTGACGGGTAGGCCGTTGTGTTGGCCGAGCCTTTTCGACATCAGGGTGTCGCGTAGGACGGCTTTGATGGCGTCGTGGTTGCGTTGGGACTGAGTGCGAGGGTCGCGCAGAAATTCGTCGGGGTCCCACTTCACCGGTGGGCCGGCGGGCCCGGGTTGCTCAGGCTCGGGCACCTCGAACTCGACCTCGGCCTGAGGCTGGGGCTCAACCTCCGATTCGGGCTCAACCTCCGGTTCGGCCTGTGCTGATGCGGCCTCTGCCTCTGTCTCGCCTTCGTCCTCGGGTTCGTCCTCGGCCTCGGGTTCGGTGTCGGTGTCGGTGTCGGTGTCGACAGCGTCTTCGTCGAGTGGGTTGGGGTCCGGATTGTGCTGGGGCTGCTCATCGTCGGGGTTGTTGATCCCGGGGCGTGCCCAGACATCGAGGATGGTGCGCAGGTAGGCGGCGAACTCGGCGTCCACCCAACCCGACACTTTGGCCATACCGTCGACGTCCTGGGGACCGATGCTCAGCCCCCGCCGGTGGCGTGCCGGGTCGGGGCCATCACCGTCGGGGTTGATCAGAGCCAGCGCGTGATCGGCGGCCTTCTGCACCGTCTCGGGGGTATTGGTGGCGGCGATATCGACCAGTGTGGATTCCAGCTGCCCGCGCGCGGTGGCATCCAGATAGGCCGAGGCCTTGTTCAGCGTGGCCCGGATGATCGCGATGTGCCCGCTGGTGATCCTGCCGGCGGCCAGCGCGGCCGCGCACGCCACCAGCACCGGCTCCAACACTTCGCCGGTCATCGTGTGCCGCGGCCCCAGATCGCGGGCGGCGGTGATACGCCGGGCGGCTTCGGTGGCGCTGAGGCGGTCGCGGGTGGCCAGCACATCGGTCCAGGTCTTGCCGCCGATCTCGTGCGGGGTGGCCCGATCCATCAGGGCGGCCAGGATCCGGTGATCGACCGCGGTATCGGCGCGGGCCTGCTGCTCACGCTCAGAGAGCAGGCCCAGCAGTTCGGCGGTGTCGAACATCGCGAAATCGGCGTCCAGCAGCGCCTTGACCGATGCGGCGCGGTCGGACAGCGCGTGCTGCACCGCGTCCCGGCCGCCGGCCACATCACTGATCATGACTCGAACATACGTGCGACCACCGACAAGAAACCCGAAAAAGTGACCGGTGTGATCAATGAGTCCAAAGAAAATTCTGAGACTCGGCTGCCGCTCGAAAGTCACTGACAGCCGGGCACTTTCGCACCCGAAGCTCCGCTACATCGAGTGGGACATCAATCCCCGGTCTCCGAGGGGCGCAACGCCGCCGCGGCCGCCCGGATCTGCGGGGTCACCAGCATGACCTGACCGAGCACGCCGTTGACGAAACCCGGGGACTCGTCGGTGGACAATTCCTTGGCCAGCTCGACGGCCTCGTCGACGGCCACCGGCTCCGGCACATCCTCGGCGTGCAACAGCTCCCACACCGCGACCCGCAGGATGGCGCGGTCCACCGCGGGCAGCCGCTCCAGCATCCAGCCCTGCAGATGCGAGGAGATCAGGTCGTCGACATGCGCCGACTGCTCGGTGACGCCGCGGGCCACCGTCACGGTGTACGGGTTCAGCGGATTGATATCGGCCTGGGTGTGGGACAGCGCATTGCGGCCGTCGGCGGCCTCGGCGGCGGTGATCCCGCGCGCCTCGGCCTCGAACAGCAGGTCGACGGCACGCTTGCGCGCCTGGTGCCGACCGCGGTCACCACGACGGTCACTCATCCCGTCGCTCCGCTGCGCTTCGCTCGCCCGCGGTCAGGCATTGACCCTTCCCAGGTAGTTGCCGTCGCGGGTGTCGACCTTGAGCTTGTCGCCGGTGTTGATGAACAGCGGCACCTGGATCTCGGCGCCGCTCTCCATGGTGGCCGGCTTGGTGCCCGCGCTGGAGCGGTCGCCCTGCAGGCCCGGCTCGGTGTGGGAGACCAGAAGTTCGACGGAAACCGGGAGCTCCAGGTACAGCGGCGCGCCCTCGTGGAAGGCGATCTGCACACCGATGCCCTCGAGCAGGAAGTCGGCGAGTCGGCCCACCAGTGCCTCGGACAGCGGATGCTGCTCGAAGTCCTCGGAATCCATGAAGACGAAGTCGCTGCCATCGCGGTACAGGTAGGTGGCGTCACGACGGTCGACGGTGGCGGTCTCCACCTTGACCCCGGCGTTGAACGTCTTGTCGACGACCTTGCCGGTCAGCACGTTCTTGAGCTTGGTGCGCACGAAGGCCGGGCCCTTGCCGGGCTTGACGTGCTGGAACTCGGTGATCTGCCACAACTGGCCTTCGATCTGGAGAACGAGTCCATTCTTGAAGTCGGCGGTTGATGCCACGGTCTGTACAGCTCCTAGATCAGGTGATAACAGCCAGTTCCTTGGGGAACCGGGTGAGTAACTCGGGTGTAGGTGCGCTCTCGCTGCCGACAACCAGGGTGTCCTCGATGCGGACACCGCCCCGGCCGGGCAGATAGACGCCGGGCTCCACGGTGACCGCAGCGCCAGCAAGCAGTGTACCGACGGCTGAAGCGCCGATACCCGGCGCTTCGTGGATCTGCAATCCGACCCCGTGCCCGAGGCCGTGCCCGAAGTTCTCCGCGAATCCGGCGTCGGCGATGATCTGCCTGGAAGCGCCGTCGACATCCTTGAGGTTCGCACCCGCCACCAACGCCTCCCGGCCGGCGCGCTGTGCGGTTGCGACCAGTTCGTAGAGGTCGCGCTGCCACTGCGCGGCGCGGCCCAGCACGAAGGTGCGCGTCATGTCCGAGTGGTAGCCCGCGACCAGGGCACCGAAATCGATCTTCACGAAATCGCCGTCGGCCAGCACGGCTTCGGTGGGCCGGTGATGCGGGATGGCCGAGTTGGCGCCGGCGGCCACGATGGTCTCGAAAGACACCCCGTCGGCGCCATGGTCGAGCATCAGCGATTCCAGTTCGCGCCCGACCTCCTTCTCGGTGCGGCCGGGGCGCAGGCCACCGCGGGCCACCAGATCGTGCAGTGCCGCGTCGGCCGCCTCGCAGGCCAGCCGCAGGATGGCGATCTCTCCGGCGTCCTTGACCTCACGCAATCGTTCGACCATGCCCGCGGCGCGGACGAACTCCACGCCCGCTCCTGCGCGTTCCAGCAGACCGAACCCGTCGACGGTCACGACGTGGCTCTCGAACCCGAGCCGGCGCACACCGTCGGCGACCGCACGGCCCGCCAGATGGGGGCCCACGGCCCGTTCGATGACCAGTTCGGCATCGGGTGACTGCGCAGCGGCCTGCGTTACATAACGGCCGTCGGTTGCCAACACCGGCGTGTCCTGGTCCGCGCGCACCAAAAGGGCCGCGTTGGAACCGGTGAATCCGGACAGATATCGGACGTTGACCAGGTCAGTTACCAACATGGCGTCCAGTTCGGCGGCCGCCAATCGGCGCCGCAACCGGTCCCGGCGCTGAGAAATCGTCACAGCCGCTGACGGTACTCGCTACGCTGTCCCCTCATGAGCAAGTGGTTGCTGCGCGGACTCGTGTTCGCGGCGGTCGTAGTTGTCCTCCGGTTGATCCAGGGAGTGCTGGTCGACACCTTCCCGACGCAGGCCGGATGGATCAGTCCCACGCTGGGTCTGTTCCTGGCGATCCCCGCGATCCTGTGGGCTTATTTCGACGGCCGCGCCGACGCCAACGCGCAGTCCGACCCGGACCGTCGTCAGGATCTCGCGATGGTCTGGCTGATTGCCGGCCTGATCGCCGGACTGCTCGGAGACCTCGTGTGCTGGTTCATCGGGCTGTTCTACCCGGTGCTCTACACCGGCGGCCTGATCAGCGAACTGACCTCGTTCGCGGCGTTCACCGCGTTGCTGATCTTCCTGGCCGGGGTCATCGCGGTGACCATCGGCCGTTGGAGCGTCGACCGCAAGGCGCCGCCGTACGTCCGTCGCCGTGAGGGCGACGAGGAGCGGGCCGACACCGACGTCTTCGCGGCGGTGCAGCCCGGCGCGGAAGAGGAAGCCAAGCGCTCCTGATTCAGCGGGTTCCCACCACGGAGTAGGCCGCGGCCAGCAGCGTCGGGTCCGGCCCTTCGAGGCGGCCCGGCTTGGCCAGTCCGTCGAGCACCACGAAGCGCAGCACCCCGGAGCGGTTCTTCTTGTCCCCGGCCATGTATTCGAGCAACTGGGGCAGCGCGTCGGCGTCATAGCTGACCGGTAGCCCCAGCGCCGCCAGCACCCGGGCGTGCCGGTCGGCGGTGTCGTCGTCCAGACGGCCGGCCAGCCGGCCCAACTCCGCGGCGAACACCAGACCCACCGACACCGCGGCCCCGTGACGCCACTTGTAGCGCTCGCGGCGCTCGATGGCGTGGGCCAAGGTGTGTCCATAGTTCAGAATCTCGCGCAGCGCCGATTCCTTCTCGTCGGCGGCCACCACCTCCGCCTTGACGGCGATGGCACGGCGGATCAGTTCGGGCAGCACGGATCCCGACGGGTCCAGCGCGGCCTCCGGGTCGGCCTCGATGAGGTCCAGGATCACCGGGTCGGCGATGAAACCGGCCTTCACGATCTCGGCCATCCCGGCCACGATCTCGTTGCGCGGCAACGTCTGCAGGGTGGCGAGGTCGACCAGGACCGCCAGCGGCTGATGGAAGGCGCCGACCAGGTTCTTGCCCGCGTCGGTATTGATCCCGGTCTTGCCGCCGACAGCGGCGTCCACCATGCCCAGCAGCGTGGTCGGGACGTGCACGATGTCGACGCCGCGCAGCCAGGTGGCCGCGGCAAACCCGGCGACGTCGGTCGCGGCACCGCCGCCGAGGCTGACGACGGCATCCTTGCGCCCGATGCCGATCCGGCCCAGCACCTCCCAGATGAACCCGACGACGGGAAGTTCCTTACCGGATTCGGCATCCGGGATCTCGATGCGGTGCGCGTCGATTCCGTTGCCCGCCAGGTGTTCCCGGATGACCTCGGCGGTCTGGGCCAGGGTGGGTTGGTGCAGGATCGCCACCTTGTGGCGCCCCGCCAGCGTGCGGCCGAGGTCCGCCAGCAGACCGGTGCCGATGATCACCGGGTACGGCCGGTCGACCAGTACGTCGACAGTCACGGGTTCACTCATTGCGTGCCTCTGCTCGTCGGGCCAGCGCCGCCGGAGTGGGCGGGGCCTCGGTGGTGGGTGCCGGATTCAGGACAGTGGGACCACGCCGCCAGGCGGGCCTGCGCCGCCGCCGCGGCCGGGCAGGGCCACACCCGGACAGCCGGCCGACGATATGGCGTACCACCGCGCCGGGATTGCGCCGGTTGGTGTTCACCCGCATGGTGGCGACCTCGCGGAACAACGGTTCCCGCTGCTTCATCAGGGCACGGTACGTCGCCGCCGGGTCATCGCCGGCGAGCAGCGGTCGGGCGCTGCCGGTGGTGCGCCGAACACCTTCTGCGGCGCTGATTTCCAGATAGATCACGGTGTGACCCTTGAGCGCTTCGCGCACCTCCGGCGTGGTCACCGCGCCACCGCCGAGAGACACCACACCCTCGTGTTCGTCCAGCGCAGCGCGCACCACGTCGGCCTCGATCTGACGGAACTGCGGCTCACCGTCGGTGAAGATCTCGGCGATGCTGCGACCGGTGGTCTCCACGATCTTGGCGTCGGTGTCGAGCAGCGGCACGCCCAGTGCCTTGGCCAACCGGCGGCCGATGGTGGACTTGCCGGAACCCGGCATGCCCACCAGTACCACTTGGGGAGCCATCAGCTATCCCGAGGCCGTCGTGGACGGCTCGTGCTCGGCAACCGAGGCCAGGTAGCTCTCGACGTTTCTGCGGGTCTCGGCCAGCGAGTCACCACCGAACTTGAGCAGCGCGGCGCGCGCCAGCACCAGGGCCACCATCGTCTCGACGACGACACCGGCGGCCGGCACCGCGCACACGTCGGAGCGCTGATGGATCGCCACGGCCTCGTCGCCGGTGGACATGTCGACGGTGGCCAGCGCGCGCGGCACCGTGGAGATCGGCTTCATCGCGGCGCGCACCCGCAGCGGCTGGCCGTTGGTCATGCCGCCCTCGAGGCCGCCGGCGCGGTTGGTGGAACGGGTGATGCCGTCCGGGCCCGGGTACATCTCGTCATGGGCGACGCTGCCGCGGCGGCGTGCCGTCTCGAACCCGTCGCCGATCTCAACACCCTTGATGGCCTGGATACCCATCACCGCTGCGGCGAGCTGGCTGTCGAGGCGGTCGTCGCCGCTGGTGAAGGAGCCCAGTCCGATCGGCAGCCCGGTGACCACGACCTCGACGATGCCGCCGAGGGTGTCACCGTCCTTCTTGGCGGCTTCGATCTCGGCGATCATCAGCTGCTCGGCGTCCTTGTCGAAGGCACGCACCGGGCTGTCGTCGATGGCGGCCAGGTCCTGCGGCTGCGGTGGCGGGCCGTCGTAGGGCTTCGAGGCACCGATGGAGACGACGTGTGAGATCACCTCGACGCCGAGTGCCTGCCGCAGGAAGCCCCGGGCCACGGTGCCGGCGGCGACGCGGGCCGCGGTCTCGCGGGCGCTGGCGCGTTCCAGCACCGGACGGGCGTCGTCGAAGCCGTACTTGAGCATGCCCGCGTAGTCGGCGTGGCCGGGGCGCGGACGGGTCAGCGGGGCGTTACGGGCGGCGTCGCTGTCGAGCCGGTCGGCGGGCACCGGGTCCGACGCCATCACGGTCTCCCACTTGGGCCATTCGGTGTTGCCGATCTCGATGGCGATCGGTCCGCCCAGGGTGAGGCCGTGGCGCACGCCGCCCAGCACGGTCACCTGATCCTTCTCGAACTTCATCCGCGCACCGCGGCCGTAGCCCAGCCGGCGGCGCTGCAGCTGGACCGCGATGTCGTCGGAGGTGACGGACAAACCCGCAACCATGCCTTCGACCATCGCTACCAGGGCACGGCCGTGGGATTCACCTGCGGTAGTCCATCGCAACACGGATGACATTCTCCCATGCGGTCATCTGTGCGACCGAATCCGTCAACCTGCGCTCCATTGCAGCAGCAGCGTGTCGATCCAGCGACCGTGTTTGTGACCGACCCGGACCAGCCGTCCGGCGTCCCGAAATCCCAGCCGACGGTGCAGACCGGCGGAGGCCGGATCCCCGGAGTCGGCGATCACCGCGATGATCTCGCGTACCCCGATCGTCCGGCAGCGCTCCAGCAGTGCGGTGAGCAGTTCGGCACCGCAGCCCGCGCCCAGTGCCCACGGCGCCACGTACACCGAGTCCTCGACGGTGGCCCGGTAGGCGCGGCGTTCCTTCCACGGCGCGCAGTAGCCGTATCCGGCGACCGCGCCGTCGCGTTCGGTGACCAGGAAGGGCAGATCGCGGTCGGCGATGGCGGTGAAACGCCGCGCCCACTCGTCGACGTCGGGGGCGTCGATCTCGAAAGTGGCCACGGAGTGGACGACGTAGTGGGCATAGATGGCCGCGATGGCCGGCAGGTCATCGGTGGTGGCGGGCCGCACGGACATGGCTCAGCGTAGGACTACCACCACGCCAGGGCGACCGATGCCGCGCTGGCCGCACACATCGACGGGCCGTGCGGCACCGTCGATCCGCCCCGCAACACCACTACGACGATTCCGGCGAGCGCGCTCAGCAGCACCGCGCCGAGCGCGCCGAGCAGCCACACCTCCGGCCCGAACGCCCCGGTCAGCCCGCCCAGCCCGATCGCGAGCTTCACATCCCCGGCGCCGAGCGCGGCCGGACCGATCAGGTGGACCACCAGATAGAGCAGGCTGAGGGCGAGGGCGCCCAGCACGGCGGGCATCCCCCGGCCCGCCGACACGGCCGCCACGAGGACGAGCCCCGCACCGGGCAGGGTCAGCGCGTTGGGCAGGCGGCGGTGTCGTAGGTCGTGCACGCTCAGTGCGATCAGCCATCCGACAACCAACCCGGCTGCGCCAGCCCCCATGGATAAAGGCTAGGACCCCGGCAGTGCCCGCCTCATCACCTCTTTGGGCGCCGGCAACCCGGTGAATTGTTCGACCTGCGCAACGGCCTGGTGCAGCAGCATCTGCAGCCCGCTGATCACCCGGCCGCCACGCGCCTGCACCGCGGAGGCCAGCGGGGTGGGCCAGGGATCGTAGATCGCGTCCAGCAGCACCGGCACGTTCTCGATGGTGTGGGCGTAGCCGGCCGCGATGTCGACGGGCAGGGTGTTGACCGCGACGTCCACGTCGACCGGAGTGCCGAGTTCGACCCACCGGATGCCCACACCGAGCGGTTCGGCCAGCGCGACCAGCGGTTGAGCCCGCTCCGGGTTGCGGGCCAGCACCGCGATGTCGGTGACACCGAGGGCCGCCAGGGCCACCGCCGCGGCCGGGGCAGTACCGCCCGAGCCGAGCACCGCGGCACGGGGACCCCGCTGTGTGTGTTTCCCGTCGCTTCGCTCGCCCAGGTCCTTCAGGGCGCCGATCACCCCGTCGATATCGGTGTTGTCGGCCCGCCAGCCCGTCGCGGTGCGCACCAGGGTGTTCGCCGAGCCCACCAGCGTGGCGCGGGCCGTCCGTTCGGAGGCCACCGCCAGCGCGGCGAACTTGTTGGGCATGGTGACCGAAAGACCGACCCATTCCGGTCCCAGCCCGGCCACCAGTGCCGGCAGCTGCTCGGCCGTGCACTCGATGCGGTCATAGGTCCACGACGTCAGACCCAGTTCCCGGTACGCGGCCAGGTGGATGTCCGGCGAGCGGGAGTGTGAGATCGGCGAACCCAGTACCGCTGCGCGCCTACCGGGCACTGTCGAGAACACCGTTGTTCCTGGCCAGTTCGATGCTCGCCAGGTGCTGCTCGTAATCGCGGGTGAACAAAGTCGTGCCCTGCATGTCGATGGTGACGAAGTACAGCCAGTCCCCCGGCTCCGGATTCTCGGCCGCCGCCAGCGCGGGTTGGCCCGGCGAACAGATCGGCGTCTTCGGAAGGCCAAGGGAGGCATAGGTGTTCCACGGTGTCACCCGGGCACGATCACCGTCGGTGGTGGCGATCTCGGTGCGGTCCAGGGAGTAGTTCACCGTGGAATCGAACTCCAGCTTGCGGTTCTCGGCGAGCCGGTTGAAGATCACCCGCGCCACCTTGGAGAAGTCCTGCGGCTTGGACTCGCGCTGCACCAGTGAGGCGACGATCAGGATCTCGTACGGCGACATCTGGGTGGTCTCCGCGGCGGCAAGCAAGCCGTTGGCCTCGTACTGGGCGGTGCTCGCTCCGATCAGGCTGGCCAGGATCTCCTCGGCCGAACCCGACGGATTGACGTTCCAGCTGCCCGGCGCGATCAGGCCCTCCAGCCGGCGGTGATCGCTGCCCATCTCGGTCACCCCGGAGTTCGCCCAGCCGGGCACCGACAGCGCCGCCGGGTCGGCGGTACCGGCGGCCAGCCTGAGATCGTCGGCTGAAACACACGCCCGGGTGCCGTCGAGGTCGACGCAGGAGGCGTCCGAGATGAGCGAGAGGATGCCCTTGGTGACGGCGTTGGTCTTGACGTCGGCGACGTCGTCGAGCTGGCGGCCCTCGGGGATGACCATCTGGCCGACCCGGTTCTCCGGATCGGCGAGCTTCTGCACGGCGCTGGACGCGGGGATTTCGGTGCGCAGTTTGTAGAACCCGGGCTGGATCGCCGCGATCGCCGGATTGGTGGCGGCGGCCTCGACGAATGCCTTCGACGAGGAGACCACGTTCTGTTCCTGCAGCGTCTGCCCGATCGCGGTGGTCGAGTCGCCGCTGTGCACCTCGATGACGACATCGGCAGTGCCTTCGCCGGCGAAATCGCTGGTGCCGCCGAACAGGCCGTGCCACATCTTGGAGCCCACGAACACCACCCCGACGACGACGACCACGAGCGTCACCAGCGCGGCGACCGAGAACACCCGGCGGCGCCGTGCGGTGCGTCGTTCCTGCGCCCGGGCGGCGCGACTGAGCCGGCGGCGCGGTGGCCCGACCGACTGCGGTTCGCTGCGCTCGGGACTCCAGTGATCACTCATCAACAACCCTTAATGCGGACCGGCGCTGGTCCAACCAGTTCTGCAGAATGCCCACTGCGGCAACCTGATCGACCATGGCCCGCTGATTCTTGGCGCGTACCCCAGCTTCGCGCAGCGACCGCTGGGCGGTCACCGTGGTCAGCCGCTCGTCGGCCAGTCGCACCGGTGTCGGTGCGATCCGGGCCGCCAGGGCATCGGCCAGTTCGACGGCGTCCTGTGCTGAGGAACCCGAACGGTTCGCCAGCGTGCGCGGCAGGCCTACGACGACCTCGACCGCTTCCCACTCGTGCGCGAGCCTCACCAGCCTGCGCAGGTGACGGCCCGATCTGTCCCGCTGCACGGTCTCCAGCGGGGTGGCCAGAATGCCGTCCGGGTCGCTCCCAGCTACCCCGATGCGGACGGTGCCGACGTCGATGCCGAGCCGGCGACCCGGTCCCGGGTCATCGGGACCCGGCCTGTCCGGCAGGCGGTCGACCTCGGCACTCACTGTGGCTAGCTCCGGGCGATCTCTGCGTGCAGCGCGGCCAATGCCGCGTCGATACCCGCCGCCCCCTTACCGGAACCCTGGGCCAGATCAGCCTTTCCGCCCCCACGGCCGTTGACGGCCGCGCCCAACGTCTTCACCAGGTCATTGGCGCTCAGGCCGAGGTCCTGCGCCGCAGGATTGACCGCGACCACGAAGGGCACCGCGTCGTCGTCACCCTCAGCGATGAGCGCCACCACGCCGGCCTCGGAGCCGAGCTTGCCCTTGATGTCACCGACCAGGCTGCGCAGATCTGCCGCGGTGATTCCACCGGCCATGCGCTGAGCCACGAGACGCACCTTACCGACAAGCTCCGCCCCGGCGGCCGCATTTGCGGCCGCGGCGCGCGCGTTTGCCAGCCGAGCCTTGTCCAGTTCCTTTTCCGCGGCCCGCAGCCGTTCCACGAGGTTGGCCACCCGCGCCGGCACCTCCTCAGAGGGCACCTTCAGCGAGGACGCCAGCCCGGCCATCAGCGCGCGTTCCTTGGACAGGTGGCGGAACGACTCCAGTCCGACGTAGGCCTCGACCCGGCGTACGCCGGAGCCCACCGAGGACTCGCCGAGCACGGTGACCGGTCCGATCTGTGCCGAGCTGGCCACGTGCGTGCCGCCGCACAGTTCCAGGGAGAACGGCCCACCGATCTCGACCACCCGGACCTCGTCGGGGTAGTTCTCGCCGAACAGCGCCATCGCGCCCATCGCCTTGGCCTGCTCCAGCCCGGTGTTGAAGGTGTTCACCGCGAAGTCGGCCTGCACCGCTTCGTTGGCGACCTCTTCGATCTGCGCACGCTGCTCATCCGACAGCGAGCCCTGCCAGTTGAAGTCGAAGCGCAGGTAGCCCGGCCGGTTCAGCGAACCGGCCTGAACCGCGTTGGGACCCAACACCTCCCGTAGTGCGGCGTGCACCATGTGGGTGCCGGAATGACCCTGCGTCGCCCCGTGTCGCCACTTCTCGTCGACGGTGGCGGTGATGGTGTCGCCCTCTACGAACTCCCCGGACTCTACCGAGACACGATGCGCCCAGAGGGTTTTCGCGATCTTCTGCACATCGGTGACCGCGGCCTTGGCGGTCTCCGACGCGCCGGTGCCGGCGATGGAGCCCTCATCGGCGATCTGCCCGCCGGATTCGGCGTAGAACGGTGTGCGGTCCAGGATCAACTCGACCTGCTGACCCTTGGTGCCTTCGTGGGATACCACGGGAACTCGCTTGCCGTCGACGAAGATGCCGAGAATGCGTGCCTGCGAACTCAACTCGTCGAAACCGGTGAATTCGGTGGGGCCGCCGTCGACGAGTTCGCGGTAAGCGGACAGGTCCGTGTGGGCCTGCTTGCGGGCGGCCGCGTCGGCCTTGGCGCGCTGGCGCTGTTCGGCCATCAGGCCGCGGAAGCCCTCTTCGTCGACCGTCAGGCCGGCCTCGGCCGCCATTTCCAGGGTCAGGTCGATCGGGAAACCGTAGGTGTCGTGCAGCGTGAAGGCGTCATTGCCGGACAGCGTGGACTTCCCGGCGGCGCGGGTCGCGTCCGCGGCATCCTCGAACAGCCGCGAACCCGAGAGCAGCGTGCGGTTGAACGCCGTCTCCTCGGCCACCGCGATGCGGCTGATCCGGTCGAAATCGGTGACCAGTTCCGGGTAGGAGGGTCCCATCTCGTCACGCACGGTCGTCATCAGCTCGGCCATGATGGGACGTTCCACGCCGAGCAGGCGGGCCGCGCGGATGATGCGGCGCAGCAGCCGGCGCAGCACGTAACCGCGACCCTCGTTGCCGGGGGTGACACCGTCGCCGATGATGATCGCCGCGGTGCGGCTGTGGTCGCCGATGATCCGATAGCGGACATCGTCGGTGTGGTTGCCCTGCCCATATCCACGGGGCGCGATGCCGGCGACCAGGTCGATGACGGGGCGCACCAGGTCGGTCTCGTAGACGTTGTCCACGTCCTGCAGCAGACAGGCGATGCGCTCGACACCCATGCCGGTGTCGATGTTCTTGCGCGGCAGCGGGCCGAGGATCTCGAAGTCATCCTTGCTGGTGCCGTCGCCGCGCTCGTTCTGCATGAAGACGAGATTCCAGATCTCGATGTAGCGGTCCTCGTTGGCCTCGGGGCCGCCGTCGATGCCGTATTCCGGGCCGCGGTCGTAGTAGATCTCCGAGCACGGCCCGCACGGGCCGGGGATGCCCATCGACCAGTAGTTGTCGGCCATGCCGCGGCGCTGAATGCGCTCCAGCGGCAGCCCGGCCACTTCCTGCCACAGCCCGATTGCCTCGTCGTCATCGAGATAGACGGTGGCCCAGAGCTTTTCCGGATCGAATCCGTAGCCGCCCTGGTCCTGCGGGTTGGTCAGCAGGGTCCAGGCCAGCTCGATGGCGCGCTTCTTGAAGTAGTCGCCGAAGCTGAAGTTGCCGGCCATCTGGAAGAAGGTGTTGTGCCGGGTGGTGATTCCGACTTCTTCGATGTCCGGGGTGCGGATGCACTTCTGCACGCTGACGGCGGTGTCGTAGGGCGGGGTGCGCGCGCCGAGGAAGAACGGCACGAACTGCACCATGCCGGCGTTGACGAACAGCAGGTTCGGGTCGTCGAGGATCACCGAGGCGCTGGGCACCTCCGTGTGTCCCGCCTTCACGAAATGATCGAGGAAGCGTTTCCTGATCTCGTGTGTCTGCACGTGCTGCTGTCCTTTGGTCAACCTGCGATAACTTCGACCGCACCACAGTACCGTTTGGTTACCGGTCGGAATCTTCAGCCCGACACGAAGCTCAACCGCACCGATCGTCGCGGGTTGTCCCTGTTCAGGTCCACCAGCACGATGCTCTGCCAGGTGCCCAGCAACGGCTCTCCGGCACCGACCGGGACCGTCACCGACGGGGACACCCGGCCCGGCAGCACGTGATCGGCGCCGTGACCGGGTGAACCGTGCGCGTGCCGGTACCGGTCATCGCGCGGGAGCAACCGCTCCAGCGCGTCGAGCAGGTCGTCGTCGGAGCCGGCACCTGTCTCGATGACGGCGACGCCTGCGGTCGCGTGCGGCACGAAGACATTGCAGAGGCCGTCTCCCTGAGTGGCGCAGAATTCGCGCACCTGGGCGGTGAGGTCGATGATCCGGCGGCGCGACGTGTCCAGTTCGAGCACTTCGGTGTTCACGTTTCCAGCCTACGAGCCCCCGCTCGAATTGACGCTGGCGTTTGTTCACAGGCGACCGAGGGTACTTGTGCGGCAACCAAACCCCACACGGAGGAACCCATGACCGTCACCGGCATCTTCACCGCAATTCTGATCGGCATCGTGGTCGGCGTACTCGGCCGGCTGCTCCTACCGGGCAAGCAACCGATCGGGATGCTGCTGACCATTCTGGTCGGGATCGTGTCCGCACTGGTCGGCACCGCCCTGGCCCGCGCCATCGGGATCCCGACGGCGACCGGCGGCATCGACTGGCTCGAACTGCTCGTTCAGGTCCTCGTCGCCGCGGCGGGTGTGGCGCTGCTCACCGCGCTGATGGGCCGTCGCAAGACCGGCCTGCTCGGCAGCCGCCGGCGTTCCGGCATCTTCCGCTGACCCTGCCGGGTGATGTGCGCCGGTCAAAGCCATTGTGCGGGGCGGCCGCCGGGAGGACAGTTGAGGTGACCGGTGGCGCCGGCGGGGCGCTGCCCTGTAGCGAAGGAGGTGGACCGTGTTCGCACGATCTACCACAGTGATGGCGCGCCCCGAATCCGTCGACGACGGCATCGCCCATGTCCGCGACGAGGTGATGCCCGCGCTTCTGGAACTACCCGGCTGCATCGGCCTGTCGCTGATGGCCGACCGGCAGACCGGCCGGTGCATCGCCACCAGCGCCTGGCACGACGCGGACGCCATGCGCGACAGCGCCGAGCAGGCCGACCGGTTGCGCGCGCAGGCCGCCGAGCGGTTCGGCGGTCCGGCCACCGCACAGGATTGGGAGATCGCGGTGCTGCACCGGGAGCACAGTTCCGATCCGGGCGCCTGGGTGCGGGCCACCTGGGTGACAGTGCCGCCGGAGCTCACCGAGGCCGGTATCGAGTACTACCGCAGTGCGGTGCTCCCCCAGATCGAACACCTGCCCGGGTTCCGCAGCGCCAGCCTGCTCGTCGACGCCTCGTCGGGGCGGGCGGTGTCATCGGTGTCGTTCGTCAGCCGGGACGTGATGGAGCAGAACCGCGACTACGCGTCGACACTGAAGGCCGAATCGATCCGGGCGGCCGGAGCCAGCGGGGTGGACGAGGGCGAGTTCGAACTCGCCATCGCCCACCTGCGGGCGCCCGAGTTGGTCTGAGTCAGAGGGTCGTGAGCAGGGCGTCCAGCTTCTCGTAGCCCTCCGTCATGCCGCCCTCCATGCCGGAGGACAGCAGGGCGTCGCGCGCCTCGGTGTTGGGGCAGATCGAGCGGCCGCGCAGCCGGGACCGGCCGTCACCGAGGTCCTCGAACCACAGGTACTCGATGTTGACCATGTCGGGGGCACCCTCGAACTCGAAGGTCTGCAGGATGAATTCGTTGTCTCGCACGGTGTGGAAGGTGCCGTTGAATCCGTAGGTCCCGCTCCCGTCCGAGTGCGAATAGCGGTATCCACCATGGTTTTTGAAGTCCCACTCGGTGATCTCCAGCTGCAGGCCGTGCGGGCCGAGCCACTGCTTGACCAGCTCGGGTTCGCTGTGTGCCCGGAACAGGGCGTGCACCGGTGCGTCGAAATCGCGGCTGAACTCCATCGCCAGCGTGTCAACCGGCGCGGTCAGGTCGAGTGCGTTGGTCATGTCGACTCCTTGTTGTCGTGTGATTCTGCGGTGAGTGTCGCCAGCAGGCCGTCCAGCCGGCGGTAGTTGCGTTCGGCGTCCAGGCGGTATTTGTCGATCCACTCGGTGAGCCGCTCCAGCGCCGCGGAATCCAGGTGCACCGGCCTGCGCTGCGCCTCCCGGCTGCGGGTGACCAGTCCGGCCCGCTCCAGCACCTGAATGTGCTTGGAGACCGCCTGTTTGGTGATGTCGAACGGCGCGGCCAGTTCGTTGACCGTGGCCGGCCCCCTGGCCAGCCGCGCCACCATGGCGCGCCGGACCGGATCGGCCAGCGCCAGGAACGCGCGGTCCAGATCGTCGTCGAGCATGCCCATTAATCAATCTTTCAGTTGTGCAACCAATTGGTTGATTACAAATCTAGGCGACAGCGGCGACGGGGTCAAGAGTGTGTCGGCCTACCGCTTGCGCCGGATGATGGCCCGCAACTTCTCCAGCCGGCTGGCGATCTCCCGCTCGGCGCCGTAGCTGGTGGGCCGATAGTAGTCGACACCCACCAGTTCGTCGGGCGGATACTGTTGGGCCGCAACGCCACCCGGCGCATCATGGGCGTATTTGTAGCCGACGGCGTTGCCCAGCTTCTCGGCCCCCGAATAGTGCCCGTCGCGCAGATGCGCGGGCACGAGCCCGGCCTTGCCGGCGCGGATATCGCCCATCGCCGCGCCGAGGGCGATCGTCACGGCGTTCGACTTGGGCGCGGTCGCCAGATGCACCGTCGCGTGCGCCAACGTCAGCTGCGCCTCGGGCATGCCGATCAGCGCCACGGTCTGAGCCGCGGCGACCGCGGTCTGCAACGCCATCGGATCGGCCATGCCGATGTCCTCGCTGGCCAGGATCACCAGCCGGCGGGCCAGGAAACGCGGGTCCTCCCCCGCGGTCAGCATCCGGGCCAGGTAGTGCAGCGCGGCATCCACATCCGAGCCGCGTACCGACTTGATGAAGGCGCTGATGACGTCGTAGTGCTGGTCACCGTCGCGGTCATAGCGCACCGCCGCCTGATCCAGGGACTGCTCCACCACCTCGACGGTGATGGTGCCGCCCGCGCCACCGGCGGTTTCGGCCGCGACCTCCAGCGCGGTCAGCGCGCGGCGGGCATCCCCGGCCGACAGCTTGATCAGCAGTTCCAGCGCGTCGTCGGCGATGGCGACCGAGCCGGCGAGACCACGCTCATCGGTCGCGGCCCGCTGCAGCACGGCGCGGATGTCGTCGGCACCCAGCGGTTGCAGCTGCAGGATCAGTGATCGACTCAGCAGCGGAGCCACCACCGAGAACGACGGGTTCTCCGTGGTCGCCGCGACCAGCAGCACCACCCGGTTCTCCACGGCCGCGAGCAGCGCATCCTGCTGAGTCTTGGAGAACCGGTGCACCTCGTCGATGAACAGCACGGTCTGCTGGCCACGGATGGCCGCGTGCCGGGCCGTCTCGATGACGGCACGCACCTCTTTCACCCCCGCGCTCAGGGCCGACAGCGCCTCGAACCGGCGTCCGGTGGCACCGGAGATCAGCGAGGCCAGCGTGGTCTTACCGGTGCCGGGCGGCCCGTAGAGGATGACGCTGGCGGCGCCGGAGCCCTCCACCAGGCGACGCAGCGGGGAACCGGGTTTGAGCAGATGCTGCTGCCCGACCACATCGTCGAGGGTGGCCGGGCGCATGCGGACGGCCAGCGGGCTGGCGCCCGTCGGCATATCGGCAGCGGCCGGCGCGTCGCCCGGCATGTCGAACAAACTGTCTGACACGCGTTCTGCTTACCACGCCGAGCCGATGTGCTGGCTCACGCGGGTGCCATGCCGTCTCAGGCTGGTGCCGTCACGAAGTCAATGAGCTCTTCGACCCGGCCGATCAACGCGGGCTCCAGGTCATTCCAGTCGCGCACCCGGCCCCTGATCCGCTGCCAGGCGCCCGCGATATCGGCCTGGCTGGCGTGCGGCCAGCCCAGCGCCTCGCAGATCCCGTGCTTCCACTCGATGCCGCGCGGGATCACCGGCCACTGCGGCAATCCCAGCCGCGCGGGTTTGACCGCCTGCCAGATGTCGACATACGGATGCCCGACCACCAGGGTGTGCTCACCCGCCACTCGCATGGCCTCGGCGGCGATCCGGGACTCCTTCGACCCGGCCACCAGGTGGTCGACCAGTACGCCGAGACGCCGCCCCGGGCCCGGCCTGAACTCGGCCACGATGCCGGCCAGATCGTCGACACCGCCCAGGTACTCCACGACGACACCCTCGATGCGCAGGTCCGCGCCCCACACCTGCTCGACCAACTCGGCGTCGTGGCGGCCCTCGACGTAGATGCGGCTGGACAGCGCGACCCGGGCCTTGGCCCCGGACACCGCCACCGATCCCGACGCGGTGCGGGCCGTGGCGGCCGCGACCTTCGGCTTGACCAGGATGACCGGCTTGCCCTCGACCAGGAACCCGGGACCCAGCGGGAACGATCGAACCCGGCGGTTGCGGTCCTCCAGTTCGACGCGGTTGTTCTCGATGCGCACCACCGCGCCCACGAAACCGCTCGACGGGTCCTCGACCACCAGCCCCTTGTCGGCCGGATGCTCGACGGATCGAACGCGCGCCGGGGTGTGCGGGTTTCGGGCGAGGATGTCGGAGCCGTAGCGATCAGTCACGCGGGCGATCCTAGAAAGAGCACTACCGGAATCGGCGGTGCGACATGCCACGGTGAGTCATCGTGATCGTGCCGTTGCCTGGGCGACGCGGTGACCGCCACCGCGGCGAGCCTGCTCAGCCGCTGACCGCGGCCAGCTTCGTCGGCGATGAGGTGATCTCGTCGATCACCGTGTGGATGAAGCGCATCTTCTCCAGCACCGCCGCGGGCAGCACGAACGGGTACAGGTCATCGCGGCCCATGGATCGGTTCACCATGTTCAGCGCCCACGACAGCGGCAGCCACATCTCGATGATGGTGTCGAATCCGCTGGGGCCCAGCGCCCGTCGGTCGAAGGTGGCACCGGCCGGGGCCAGGCTGAATGCGGCGGCGGTGTCCAGGGTGTCGCGGATGTGCAGATAGTGGGCGAAGGTTTCGGCCCAGTCCTCGGCGGGGTGCATGGTCGCGTAGGAGGAAACGAAGTCGCTCTTCCAGCCCGCCGGCGCACCCTGGTTGTAGTGCCGGTCCAGCGCGGCCTGGTAGTCGAGGTCGGGATCGCCGAACAATGCGTTGAAGCCCGCGAGATACTCCTGCGACGGGCTGACCAGGCGGTAGAAATAGTAGTGCCCGAGTTCGTGGCGGAAGTGCCCGAGCAGGGTCCGGTAGGGCTCCTCCATCGCCACGCGCAGCTGTTCGCGGTGCACGTCATCGCCTTCGGCGAGATCGAGGGTGATGACACCGTCGGCGTGCCCGGTGAACACCTTCTCCTGGACGCTGCTCAGCAGGTCGAAGGCCAACCCGAACTGCGGGTCCTCGTCACGGCCGACGATCGGAAGCTTGAGTTCGTGCAGCTCGGCGATCACCCGGCGCTTGGCCCGCTCGGCGCTGGCGAACTTGGCGAGAGCATTGGCGTCGGCATCGTGGGGCCGCGTTCGGGTCAACGCGCAGGATGCGCACAGCTTGACGACGGGCCCCCGCTCCACCAGCCAGTTGCATTCGGCCAGATGAAGATTGGCGCACAGCCGGTACTTCTGCTCATCGACCGCGCCCGCGTGCTCGCTCTCCTCTTCGGGCGCAATGACCAGCAATGCCATATCGTCGAGCGAGAAACCCAGCCTGGAACCGCACGACAGGCACTTCGAATTCTCGAAGGCCAAGCGCTGTCCACAATTCGGGCAGTTGAAATCCCGCATATCCCACCCTCCTTGATGACGCGGTCGACACCGCGCCCGCGTGGACGTTCCCCGTGCGGGCCGTCCTCAAACCGATTTCCGTCAGTGCGGGGCCACGTCGACGGAGACCTCGATCACGCTACTCTCCGAGTCGGTGTAGATGATGCCGCGCAGCGGCGGGACGTCGGCGTAGTCACGGCCGAAACCGACCACGATATAGCGCTCGTCGACCATCTGGTCGTTGGTCGGATCCAGCCCCAGCCACTGATTCTGCGGGGTCCACACCGAGGCCCAGGCATGGGTGGCGTCCACCCCGACCATCCGCTCCCGTCCGGGCGGCGGGTCGGTGGCCAGGTAGCCCGACACATAGCTGGCGGCGAGGCCGTTGGCGCGCAGGCAGGCGATCGCCAGCCGGGCGAAGTCCTGGCAGACGCCCTCTCGGACGGCCAGCACCTCGGACACCCGGGTGGACACCGTGGTCGACCCGGAACGGTAGGTGAAGTCGTTGTTGATCCGCGAGTTCAGGTCGCGCAGCACCTCGATCAGCGGCCGCTCCGGGGTGAAACTCGGCGCCGCATAATCGCGCACCTCATCGGTGATCTCGGCCGACGCCAGGTCGAGGGTGAACTCGGTGGCCAGCGCGCCGTCCGGGCCGACCGGGCGGGCGATCTCCCACGGGGCGCGCGCCGAGCCGCCGCCGTAGAGATCGGGTGCCGGTGGGTCGACCTCGACGATCGAACGGCTGGTCACGATCAGCGTGCGGTGCCGCTGCGTGACGTGGAAGTACGAGCTGAGATTGCCGTAGACATCGCGGCTGGTGGTGCTGTCCGTGGTGTCCGGGTCGATGACCAGCTCATGGGACAGACAGCGTTGGGTGTCGGTCTCCCGTGGGGTCAGAAAGCCCCGGCCGTAGGAGCTCGTCACATCGTCGGAGTACCGGTAGGTGGTGCGGTGAGTGATCGCGTAGGTGCGCGTCACGGCAGCAACCTCCGCTCGTCGGGGCCCCACAGCGGCTGGATACCGGTCGGCAGGGACAGGTGGGCGGCGGTGATCAGGTTGGACAGCTCCCGCAGGTCGGCGTGCAGACGGTCGAGCAGCTCCACGAGTTCGGTTCGGCGGCCGTCGGATCCGACGGTCTCCAGATCGGCCGGGTCGACCCGGCGCAACGTGGCGGCGATCTCGTCGGCCCAGCGTTCCGGCCGCGAGGATCCCGACGACGACGGCAACCGTTTCAGGTTCGTGCGCAGCCGCTCCAGTTGGAACACCAGCGATCTGGGGTTCTCCTCGTCGAAGAGCACCAGATCCGCGATCGCCGACACGCTGACCTTGCCGAGCGTGCGGCGCCGGTAGATCACCGAGGACTCGCAGGCCACCAGCATCGACTCGGTGACGGTCTGTTCGGCACCGGGCCGGCGCACGGTGGTCAGGGTGGCCCGCAGCAGCGCGGTCAGTCCGAGACCGCGCTCGATCCGTTTGCCGATGTCCATCATGGTCCAGCCGATGTCGTGCACCATCGATTCGGCGGCCATCCCGGACAGCGCCAGCATCCCGGCCAATGTCTGGGATTGCGCGGTCAGCAGGTAGGCGTCGCCGGCCGCCTGTGATTCGGGCGGGGCGCCGTAGCTGTTGCCTTTCCCGTCGTTGCGCTCGCCGCGGTGGACCACGGCGCGTTCGACGGCGGCCAGCACCATCCAGGTGTCGTTGGACATCTGGTCGCGCACACCCCTGGCCGCCAGGCCCAGTCGTTCCACCGACTGCGCCAGTGAGCCGGGTCGGCGCCGATCGGCGGTCAGCGCCCAGAGTGTGCTGGGCGCCACCGCGATTGCCTCGTGATCGTCATCACCCGCGCCGGTGTCGGTGCCGGTGATCGAGCCGATGGCACCGAGAAGTACCGGCACGCACTGGCTCTCCTCCGTGTCCTGGCGGTACCGGTATTCGTGGTAGCGCTCGCGGGTGACGGTGAGCAACCGGGCCATGTGCTCGGCGCGCTCGGCGTAGCGGCCCAGCCAGAACAGATCGGACAGCACGCGCGGCGAGCTCACGGCGCGGGTGGGGCTCGGCGTCATGACCGGCAGATCCACCGCCGGGGCGGGCACCGCCGTGGCCCGGTCCGGGGTGCGCACCCAGACATCCTTGGCGGCAACAGTATCCAGGGTGTAGGCGGCGTTTCCCGGGGCCGGCAGGAACCCCAGACCGCCGATCATCGGTGCGTAACCGCCGCGCTGGGCGACGGTGAACAGCCGCACCCCGACATCGGCCGCGGACACGCCCCCGGAGTAGTAATCGGTTGGCGCCGAGGAGAATTGCGGAAGGTCCTGGCCCACCCAGCGCCACGGGTGGGCACTGATCCGCGCGGCCAGCAACTCGCGGTCGGCCACCGTGAGCGTCGGACCCACGATGGTGTGACCACCGGAGGTCGGTTTGATCAACAGCGTGGACAGGTTGGCCAACAGGTGAGAGCGCTCCAGATCGGTGCCTCCCCAGTAGGTCTGCGGGGAGGCCAGCAGCGGTGTCTCCCCCACCAGCATCTCGCTCAATCGGGGCAGGAAATGAAGCAGCCCTGGGCTTTCCAGGATCCCACTGCCCAGGGTGTTGACCACGGTGACGGCGCCGCGGCGCAGCACCTCGACCAGTCCGACCACCCCGAGACGCGAGTCGGCGCGCAGATCGAGGGGGTCGACGTAGGCGGCGTCGACCCGGCGCAGCACCACGTCGACGCGCTTGAGGGTGCCCAGCGACCGCATCCACAAGGTGCCGTCGCGCACCACCAGATCGGCGCTCTCCACCAGTGGGAAGCCCAGCACACTGGCCAGGTACGCCTGGTCGAACGCGGTCTCGGACTGGGTGCCGGGGCTCAACACCACCACCACCGGCTCCTCGGCGGCCTCGGGCGCGGCGTCGATGAGCGCCAGCCGCAATGCCTGGGCCCACGGGGACACCGGGCGTGGCGCGATCCGTTCGTACAGGTCGGGAGCGGCGTGCGCGATCACGCGACGGCCCGCAAGGGCATAGCCGGCGCCCGAAGGCGCCTGGGTCCAGTCGGCGTTCGCGCGGAAACTGCCGTCGGCGGCCCGGCTGACATCGCATCCGTGCAGGAACAGCTGATGGCGGCCGGGTACCTCGATGCCGTGCGCGGCGCGTACGTAGGCCGGATGCGCGAAGAGCAGCTGCGCGGGCAGCACGCCGCTGGTGATCGACCGGCGTTCGCCGTAGAGGTCGGTGAGCACGGCGTCGAGCAGCCGGGAGCGCTGGACCAGACCTGCTTCCAGGATGTCCCAGTCGGCGGTGGAGATGAGCAGCGGCAGCCCGTCGAGGCGCCACGGCTCGGCCACCGCGTCGTCGGTGAGCGCATCCTGGTCGACGTGCACGAAGGTGATGCCGTCGTCATCGACGAGGTTGCGCACCGTGTCGCGCAGCCGGTCCAGTCCGTCGGGGCCTCGGTCCCCGACGCATTCGGCGAGTTCGTGCCAGGCCGGGCGGATGTTGCCGGTGGCATCGATGAACTCGTCGTAGCCGGTACCCCGCGTGCCCCGGACGTCGAACAGGGCCTGCTGGGTGCGCCTGGCGCGGTAGCCGGCCAGTACGTCGACGGTCCGCGCCGGCGCGCCGGACAGCCCGGAGTTGGGCTCCATGGAGCCGGTGCGAAGAACCATCAACGCAGAACGGTACGCACCCGGCGCAGGTCCAGGATGCCGGGCGCGCCCGTGTCGGTCGACTGGCGCGCCTGCTTCTCCCGCAGGTCCGCCATATCCACACGTCCGGGGGTGAACCCCGTGGCCTCGAAGCGGCGCCCGCGCCGCGACTCGGCCTCCACCGCGTTCACCGGCGGGCTGTCATAGGCCCGGCCGCCGGGGTGCGCCACGTGATAGGTGCAGCCACCCCGCGACGTACCGGTCATGGTGTCGACGAGTTCGAAGCGCAGTGGTCCGTCGACGGTGATGGTGGGATGCAACGCGCTGGGCGGTTGCCAGGCCCGGTACCGCACGCCGCCGACTTGGATGTCGGTCTTGTCGGTGGCCAGCAGCGGTATCGGGTGGCCGTTCGCGGTGACGATGTAGCGGTGCCGATCGGCCCCGACGAGTCGCACCTGGATGCGCTCCACCGAGGAATCGACGTACCGGGCGGTGCCGGTTCCGGAGGACTCCTCCCCGAGCACATTCCAGGGTTCGATCGCGCCGCGCAGTTCGATCTCGACGCCGTCGAAGACCGCGGTGCCGATACGCGGGAACCGGAACTCGGTGAACGGGTCCAGCCAGCTGGTCTCGAAGTTCACCCCGTGCGCCCGCAGATCGGCGGCCACATCAGCGATGTCTTGAATAATGAAGTGCGGCAGCAGGTATCGACCGTGCAAGTTCTCGCCGTGCCGGATCAGTGGCGCCTTGAGCGGTTCGTCCCAGAACCACGAGATCAACGAACGCACCAGCAGCGACTGCACCATCGCCATCTGGTGATGCGGCGGCATCTCGAACCCGCGCAGTTCCAGCAGGCCGAGCCGGCCGGTGGGGCTGTCCGGGCTGTAGAGCTTGTCGATGCAGAACTCCGCGCGGTGGGTGTTGCCGGTGATATCGGTGAGCAGATGGCGCAACGCCCGGTCGGGAACCCACGGTTTGGCAGCGCCGTCATCGGCCAACCGGGCGATCTCGGCGAACGCGATCTCCAGTTCGTACAACGATTCCGAGCGCCCCTCGTCCACCCGCGGAGCCTGGGACGTGGTGCCGATGAAGCGCCCGGAGAACAGATAGGACAATGCGGGATGGCGCTGCCAGTAGGTCAGCATCGACACCAGCAGATCGGGCCTGCGCAGCATCGGTGAATCGGCGGGAGTGACCCCGCCCAGGGTGATGTGGTTGCCACCGCCGGTGCCGCCGTGGGTGCCGTCCACATCGAACGCCTCGGTGGACAGCCTGGCTTGGCGGGCCTCTTCGTAGAGCGTCTCCAGCTGGGCCTTCTGCTCGGCGAAGCTGCGGGTGGGGGCGACATTGACCTCGATGACCCCGGGGTCGGGCGTGACGCTCATGGAGGTGATCCGACCGTCACGCGGAGGTCCGTAGCCCTCGATGACCACCGGCACGGCGATGGCCGCCGCGGCCTGTTCGATCCGGGTGATCAACTCCACGAAGTGGTCCAGATCGGTGGTGGGCGGCAGATAGACGTAGAGCACCCCGTCGCGCACCTCGGCGACCAGCGCGGTGGTCGGCGCCTCATCGGCCTCTTCCACCGGCGCCGGGGGCTGGGCGAGCTCGGTGGTGCGCAGCGTGGCACGCCGCGCGGTCGGGTCGGCATCGAAATCCCGCCGGGGCGCCCGCCAGCTGATTGAGTTCAGCGGAAGCCGCAGACCGGCCGGGGAATCACCGGCCAGCAACACAATTCGCCCGCGGCGCAGCTGCCAGTCGGCGCTGGCCCACCCGGAGTCGTCATCACGGCGGTGCAGCGGCATGACATAGGCCGCGGGCTCATCGGTCGAGTCGTCGAGCCGGGCGAGCAGCTTCGCCCGCCGTGCGGTGTCGTCCTCGGCGAGATCGTCACCGCTGGCAACGGGGTCCCCCGCCGGGCGGCGCACCGCGGCGGCCAGGCGCTCCAGCGGGTCCTCATAGGCCGGCCGGACCTGGCCGGCGGGCAGCCCGAGACCCTCGGCGATCACCCCGAGCAGCCGGGCGCCGGCATCGGAGGGGGCGTCATCGGCCTTCGTCTCCGCCCACGGGTCGGCCAGCAGCGCCGGATCGTTCCACAGCGGCTCACCGTCGTTGCGCCAGATCAGGCCGATCTGCCAGCGCGGCAACGGTTCTCCGGGATACCACTTACCCTGGCTGCGCTGGATGAGGCCGTGCGGCGCCCATACCTTGCGCAGCCGCTCGGCCAGCACCGAGGCGCGCTCGCGCTTGTGCGGGCCATCGGCGGTGGTGAGCCATTCAGGATCGGTCTGGTTGTCGATCGAGACGAAGGTGGGCTCGCCGCCGACAGTCAGGCGCACGTCACCGGCGGCCAGCCGTTCGTCGATCTGCGCTCCGAGGCTGTTGATGGAGGCCCACGCTTCGGGCGTGTAGGGCAGCGTGACCCGCGGATCCTCGTGGATCCGGGTGACGATGTTGGCGAAGTCGAGCGTCGATTCGCAGGGCCCGACGGCGCCGGTGATGGGCGCCGCGGACGCGGGATGCGGAGTGGCCGACAACGGGATGTGGCCCTCACCGGCGAACAGGGCCGAGGTCGGGTCCAGACCGATCCAGCCGGCACCGGGAATGTAGACCTCGGTCCACGCGTGCAGGTCGGTGAAATCGGCGGCCGGTCCGGAGGGTCCGTCGAGGGCTGGCACGTCGGAGGTCAGCTGCACCAGATAACCGGAGACGAAGCGCGCCGCCAGGCCCAGCTGGCGCAGGATCGAGACCATCAGCCAGGCCGAGTCGCGGCAGGAGCCGATCCCGGTGCGCAGCGTGTGATCCGGTGTCTGGACTCCGGGTTCCATCCGGACGCTGTAACCCACATCCGCCCGCACGGCGGCGTTGAGCTTGACCAGGAAGTCGATCGTGCGGGTGCCCGGGACGATGCTGAAATTCTGCACCCAGGACCTGGTGATCTCACCGGGGCCCGATCCCACACCGTCCTCGTCGACCGGCCGCAGGAAGGGCTCCAGGTCGGCGAGCAGCTCCTTCGGGTATTCGAAAGGGAACTTCTCGGCCCATTCCTCGATGAAGAAGTCGAAGGGGTTGATGACCTTCAGATCGGCGATCAGTCCGACGGTGATGCTCAGGCTGCGGGCACGGTTCGGGAACACCAGCCGTGCCACGAAGTTGCCGAACGCGTCCTGCTGCCAGTTGACGAAGTGGTCGGCCGGTTCCACCTGGAGCGAGTACGCCTCGATCGGCGTTCGTGAGTGCGGGGCCGGACGCAGCCGCACCACGTGCGGATGCACGTCCACCAACCTGTCGAAGGTATAGGTGGTCCGGTGCTCCAGCGCCACTTTGATTCCCATAGCGTCCGATCCCATCACAGGTAGCGCGGGATCGCATTGTGCGTGCCTGCGGCCGCTATTCCATCACCGCGGTCAGATCGAAATCATAGAACGCTTCTTTGACCGACTGCATAAGGGCCTCTTTGGTATTCGGTGCGCCCGGTTCCCAGGACGCCACCGAGATGCATACCGCACCCCCGACGGTGCCCGCGGCGACCAGCATCCGGCCGCCCATCCGCTCCAGGTCGCCCGCGGTCAGCCCCGGCTCCGGCGAGCCCGCCACGAAGAAGTCCGCCGGCGTCCCATCGGGACGATTGACCTCGTCGGGCAGCTGGCCGCTGTTGGAGGATCCGATGGGCTTGCCGACCTTGAGAACCAGTTTCTCCAGGCGGCGCAGCAGGAACTTCGGGGAGTACGGGACCAATGGCAGCGGAGCGAGCAGCCACTCGCGCCTGCCGGCCAGTTCGGTGAGCGCGGCCTTGATGCCGGCCCGGATCTCGCTGAGGTCGACCGGCGAGCGCTCCCCGTCGGCCATCACCGTGATGGTGTTGAGCGCGTTGCCCCGGGTGTCACCGTCGACGCGTTCACTGACCGGCAGCGACAACATCGCCTTTCCTTCCGCGTCGACCCTGCCGACGATGGTGGCGATCCGCGCTGCGATACCGGCCAGCAGCACATTGCTGGAGCCGCCGAGTGCTCTGGCGCGGGACTCCCACTCGGTCTGGTCGACGCGCACCGAGATGGTCGGCAGGTGCACGGGCTGCTGCGGGTGTCGTACCGCCGAGACGGGTGCGGCGGCCCTGGCCGATTCGGACAGTTCCGCGGACTGTGCACGGGCGATGCGCACCGCACCCAGCGCCGCGGACGGAACGTCGCGCAGCGCGAGCAGGGTGGTGCGGGCGTCCTGCCGCAGGGCCGATGCGCGAGGGCGGGACCTGGCAGCGGGATAGTCCAGATCGCGGCCGGTGCCGTTCACTGCGTGGGTGATCGATTCGATGAGGGCGCCGGCGTCGGCGACTGTGTGCGACACCACAAGGGTGACCACCGCGCCACCTTCGACGAGCGGCTGCACCCCGATATGCCACGGCGGGCCGTGTTCGGGGTCCACCGGCACATCGGCGCGTTCGTTGACGAAGTCCCAGACCTCGTCGCGGCGGCGCTCGGCCGCGGAGATGTCGATGGCGCCCGGTTCACCACAGGACACCCAGTGGTGCCTACCGAACGGGATGGACGATCGTTCGACCAGCCTGCCCAGCAGCCCGTCGGCCAGGTTGCGGTGGAACCGCCGCAGTCCGTCCATGTCCACGCCGCGCTCGTAGATCCACGAGTACTGGATCACCGGTCCGCGCCGCAGGGCCCGCAAACCGAGATAGGAGCCTTGGTCCATGTAGGCGAGCGTGTTGTCAGCCGGGTACGTCATTTGCCGGGGCCTCTCTTGACACGGAATATCCATCGCCATGTGCGGGCCCCCCGTACACCTGATCGACGTAGCGAACGGATTTTAACGAATTAGTCAATATCGCGGGCGGCTATGCACGGAAGTCGGATGACTTTAACCCGAAACCGTCGACGGTGCGCGGTTACGGTCGCGCCTGCGCGGGCCCTCCACCGGCGCGGATCAGCCGCATGCCCAACTCGTCAAAAGGCACGGAATGTCCTTTTTCGCAAACAATCTCGACGTGGGCATCGGCATCGCAGCCGAGGTGGGTGAGCCCCATCCGGCCGTTGTAGGGCAGGTGTTTGCGACCCCATTCGAACATCGACCAGACCACCGGCATGAAGTCGACGCCGGCCCGGGTGAGGACGTACTCCTGGCGCTCCCGCTGCCCGAATTCGCGGTACGGACGCTTCTCCAGCAAACCTGCGCTCACGAGCTCGGACAGCCGTGCCGACGTCGCCGCCTTGGTGATGCCCACCCGCCTGGAGAAATCGTCGAATCGGGTTGTGCCGTAATAGGCCTCCCGCATGATCAGCATCGCCGACTTCTGGCCCACGACGGTCATCGCCTTCTCGATCGGGCACTCCCCGATCGCCGACCACGCGTCACGATCGGCCAGCGGACCCTGCAGCACTGTCATAAAGATCACTCCGAAGCTGGGTTGTTGTTACTAGACCTAGGTGTTGGATCTAAGTATAGAGAGCAGTACTCAGCGACGAGTTCTTTCGAGGAGCAGACATGTCGGGATTCTCAGATCGGGACGCGGTCATCGTCGGCGCGGTACGGACACCGGTCGGCAAGGGCAAGGCCAACGGCGCGCTGCACGGCGTGCTGCCGGCCGATCTGCTGGCCCACAGCCTGCGCGAGCTGATCACACGAACCGGTGTCGACCCCACCCTGGTCGACGACGTCATCGCCGGAGCGGTGACGCAGGTCGGCGACCAGTCGGTGAACATCGCGCGTAATGCGCTGTTGGGTGCCGGATTTCCCGAGTCGGTGCCCGGCACCACCGTGGACCGGCAGTGCGGCAGCAGCCAGCAGGCGATCAGCTTCGCCGCTCAGGGCGTGCTCGCCGGGGCGTACGACATCGTGATCGCGGCCGGCGTCGAGTCGATGTCACGGGTGCCGATGGGCTCCTCGGTACTGCCCGGCAGCGACCCGTTCGGCCTGGACATGGCCGCCCGCTACCCCGAGGGCCTGGTCCCGCAGGGCATCAGCGCCGAACTGATCGCCGCCAAGTGGAACCTGTCGCGGGCCCAGCTCGACGAGTTCTCCGCGGGCAGCCACGAGAAGGCGGCGGCCGCCACCAAGGCCGGCCTGTTCGACGCCGAACTCGCACCGATCGCCGGGCTGAGCACCGATGAGATCATTCGCCCCGGGACGACCGCGGAGACCCTGTCCGGTCTGCGGCCGGCGTTCTACCACGAGGCGTACGCGGCCCGCTTCCCGCAGATCAACTGGGAGATCACCCCGGGCAACTCCTCGCCGCTGTCCGACGGCAGCGCCGCGGTGATGATCACCAGCGGCGCGACCGCCAAACGGCTGGGTCTGCGAGCGCTGGCCCGAATCCACACCACCACCGTGGTGGGCTCCGATCCGCTCTACATGCTGACCGGCGTCATCCCGGCCACCCAGAAGGTGCTGCAACGCGCGGGACTGACGCTGGCCGATATCGACCTGTTCGAGGTGAACGAGGCGTTCGCGCCGGTGGTGCTCAGCTGGGCCGCCGATACCGGCGCCGACCTGGCCAAGGTGAACGCCAATGGCGGCGCCATCGCCATCGGCCACCCGCTGGGGGCCAGCGGTGCGCGCATCATGACCACCCTCGTCAACGCGCTGCACCAGCGCGGCGCCCGCTACGGCCTGCAGACGATGTGTGAGGGCGGCGGTATGGCCAACGCCACCATCATCGAACGGCTCTAGGCATTTTCAGCGCGATCACCATTCGATCTTCGGCGCCAGCCCGAAGTCGGCGAATGCCGCGGCGACGGCATCCGCGAGGGCCGGCGCCGAGTTCGGACCACCGACCTTCCACGACGCGATGCTGATCGCCACGGTGCCGCTCGAGATCGTGACGCCGAGCGCCAGGTGTCCACCGCGGCGCGCGAAAGCGGCTTCGGTGACTCCGTTCTCGATCATCCGCCCGATGAAGAAGTCCGCCTCGGTGCCGTCGATCCGGCTCAGCGCGGGTGGCATGTCACCGGCGTTGGAGCAGCCGATCGGCTGCCCCTCCTGCAGCACGGCCTTTTCCACCGTGGCCATCAGGAACTTGGGGACGAACGGGATCAGCGGGAGCGGCGCCATCATGGCGTCCCTGCTCGCCGCCATCCCGATGAGGGCGTCCTTGACGGCCTTGCGCAGCGGCCCGAGATCGACGACCACGGTGTCCGGGTCCACGGTCACCGTGATGGCATTCAGGGCGTTGCCGCGGGTGTCGTTCTCGGTGCGTTCACTCACCGGGAAGATCAGCGTCACCATCCCGTCGTCGTCCACCCGGCCCAGGGCGTGGCCCAGCCGGGCGGCCAGCGCGGCCACGAACGCGTTCCGGGTGCCGCTGAGTTCGGCCACCTTCGCATCGAAGGTCTCCACATCGACGCTCGCCGCCACCATCGGCACGGTGACCGGCTCCCGCGAGCGAGACGTCGCGACAGGTTTCTTGGCCTTCGCCGTCTTGGCCTTCGTCTTGGCCTTCGGGTTGGCCGCGGCCTGCTGACGCTGCAGCCGCACCGTCCCGATCAGCGAGGACGGAAGTGCGGGCAGCAAGCGGGCCGTGGCGCCGAGGTCCTCACGCAGCGCCCGGCCGAGAGTGCGCGATCCGGGCTCCGGGTATCCCAGCTGCCACGCGTGGCCCTCGACGGCGGACACGATCGACAGTGTGGACGCGGCGCCGTCGGCGATGGTGTGCGAGAACACCAGCGACACCGCCGAGGCGCCACCGGCCAGCGGTTGCACCGCCAGATGCCAGGCCGGCCCGGTTTCCGGATCGACCGGTATCTTGGCGCGCTCGTTGGCCCATTGCCACACCTCGCAGCGTGCCCGCTCGACGGTGCCCACCTCGATGCTGTCGGGTCCGGCGCTGCGCACCCAGCGGTGTCTGCCGAACGGGAGCGGCGACCGTTCGATCCGGCGGCCCAGCAGGGTGTGTCCCAGGTTGCGCTGGAAACGGCGCAGACCGTCCAGGTCGACACCGCGTTCGTAGATCCACACCGATTGCCCGACCGGCCCGCGCCGCAGCGCGCGCAGCGCCACATAGGACGCGTGGTCCATGTAGTCGACGGTGTTCGGCGCACCGGTGTTTCCCATGTCAGCTCCCCGCAGCACACACAAGCTCGATAGTCGCAGGTGAGCGTACGGTCAGGACACCGTCAACGACCGCACTTCGGCAAACTCAGGCGCGCACCAGCTCGAACAGCGGGATGGCTCGCGAGGTCTTGGCCTGGTACTCGGCGAACACCGGGGCCACCGCGACGATCTTCGGGTAGGTCGCGTCACGCTCGTCGTCGGGCAGTTCGCGCGCGGTCACGTTATAGGCGTCGGTGCCGATCTCGATATGCGCCTTCGGTTCCGCCCGCAGATTGTGCACCCACGCCGGGTGGGTCGGCGCACCGGCATAGGACCCGACGATGAGCACCTTGCCGTCGATCTCGAGGTAGGCCAGCGGTGAGAGCCGCGGCCGGCCCGACTTGGCGCCGACGGTGTGCAGCAGGACCAGGGTGGCACCCTCGAACGGGCCGCCCACCTTGCCCGCGTTGGCGCGGAACTCCTCGACCACGCCGCGGTTGAAAGCGTCGAGTGCCGCGGTGTCCGCAACGAGCTTGCTCTTGTCGAGATCGTCCTGGGATTCGGTCATGAACAAGTCAGCCTTTCCGCCCCGGCGTCTATTCCGGCCGGGTCTGTCGCCACCACGCAATGATGTACAGCACCATCGCCGCCGCCAGGGCCACCAGTACCCAGACCACCACCGCGAGGTCGATCCAGGCGCCGGCCGGTGGTGCCCCGGGCAGCACGTTCCGCAACGGCACCACGGCGAAGAGCATCGCCGCGAACCAGGTGATGAACGGCGGCTGCAGCTTGCGTCGATCGAGGACGGTCTCGATCGCCACGAACAGCGCCGCCGCGGGCAGCGCAAGCAGCACCAGCAGGATGCCGGCGATGAGCACCAGCGCCTCGCGGGTGCGCTGCAGCTCGAACTCCACGGCCGGCCCGGTGGCACCGGGTGAGCCGACCGTGCTCAATCGGCTGTCGATGACCCATCCGTTGACGCCGCCGCCGACCACGATCGGCGCGGCGATCGGGCGCTGATCGTCGCCGCTGCCGGCGAAGAGCTGCATGCCGATGGTGTCGGTGACATAGCTGTCGAACGGCCACTCGTCCGGGTCGCCGACCGCCACCAACGAGGTGGTGTGCTCGTTACCCACCAGATCGTCGTGGAGGTAGATGAGCTCGCCGGAGTCCGTCCACGAGCTCAGCCGGACCACATACTGGTCCGGTGGGTCGGCCTGCAGCTGCGTGCCCGGATGCACCAGCACGTCGATCACCAGCCGGTTCTCCGATGTGTCCACCTGACGCAGCCGCACGATGACGGCGGTCTCCGCGCTCGCCGCGGCCTCCGGGAACTCGAACTGTGCGGGAGGCTGCTCCAGCACGCTGTACCCGATGAGTGAGGCGACGTACACGACGGCCACGATCACGACGGAGGTCAGCACCGTCACTCGTCGTGACGACTGACCCCCCGCGCGCTGCACGCGCGGATCGTAGCCCCGCCGCGGACCCGTCGGCAGGCGTTTGCGAACGACTACTTGGCGTCGGCGCCGGGCTTGGCGTCGATGCCCGCCTCCTTACGCTGCTGCGCGGTGATCGGCGCAGGCGCATCGGTCAGCGGGTCCACCCCACCGCCGGACTTCGGGAACGCGATGACCTCACGAATCGAGTCGACCCCGGCCAGCAGCGCGGTGATGCGGTCCCAGCCGAAGGCGATACCGCCGTGCGGCGGGGCGCCGAAGGTGAAGGCGTCCAAAAGGAATCCGAACTTGTCCTGAGCCTCGTCGTGATCGATGCCCATCATCGCGAAGACCCGCTCCTGAACGTCGCGGCGGTGGATACGGATCGACCCGCCGCCGATCTCGTTGCCGTTGCAGACGATGTCGTACGCGTTGGCCAGTGCGGTGCCGGGCTCGGTGTCGAAGGTGGCCTCGGACTGCGGCTGGGGCGCGGTGAATGCGTGGTGCACGGCGGTCCAGGCGCCGGAGCCGACGGCGACATCGCCGGAGGCCGTCGCGTCGTCGGCGGCCTCGAACAGCGGCCAGTCCACCACCCAGGTGAACGCCCAGGCGGCCGGATCGATCAGGTCCAGGCGCTTGGCGATCTCGATGCGGGTCGCGCCGAGCAGCGCCCGGCCGGCCTTGGCCGAACCCGCCGCGAAGAAGATGCAGTCGCCGGGCTTAGCGCCGACGTGGGCGGCCAGTCCGTCGCGCTCGGCGTCGGTGAGGTTCTTGGCGACCGGGCCACCCAGTGCACCGTCCTCGCCGACCAGTACGTAGGCCAAGCCCTTGTGCCCGCGCTGCTTGGCGAACTCCTGCCAACCGTCGAGGGTGCGGCGCGGCTGGGACGCCCCGCCCGCCATCACGACGGCACCGACGTAGTCGGCCTGGAAGACCCGGAAGGTGGTGTCGGAGAAGTATTCGGTGCACTCCACGAGTTCGACCGCAAAGCGCAGATCGGGCTTGTCCGAACCGAACCGGCGCATCGCGTCGGCGTAGCTGATCCGCGGGATCGGCGTCGGCAGGTCGTAGCCCACCAACGCCCACAGCGCCTTGAGGATCTCTTCGGAGATCGCGATGACGTCATCGGCCTCGACGAAGCTGAGCTCCATGTCGAGCTGGGTGAATTCGGGCTGGCGGTCCGCGCGGAAATCCTCGTCGCGGTAGCAGCGTGCGATCTGGTAGTAGCGCTCCATCCCCGCCACCATCAGCAGCTGCTTGAACAGCTGTGGGCTCTGCGGCAACGCATAGAACGAGCCGGGCTGCAGACGTGCGGGCACCAGGAAGTCGCGGGCGCCCTCGGGGGTCGAGCGGGTCAGCGTCGGGGTCTCGATCTCCACGAAGTCGTGCTCGGCCAGTACGCCACGGGCGGCGGCATTCACCTTGGACCGCAACCGGATTGCCTGTCCGGGGCCTTCGCGGCGCAGGTCCAGGTAGCGGTAGCGCAGCCGGGCCTCCTCGCCGGCTGTCTCGTCGAGCTGGAACGGCAGCGGTGCGCTCTCCCCCAGCACCGTCAGCTCGGTGGCGTTGACCTCGATGTCACCGGTCGCGATGTCGGTATTCGCGTTGCCCTCGGGGCGCACCTCGACGACACCGGTCACCGCGACGCAGAACTCGGCGCGCAGCCGGTGCGCCTGCTCCAGCACCGCGGCGTCCCGGAAGACGACCTGAGATGTCCCGGACGCATCGCGCAGGTCGATGAAGATGACACCGCCGTGGTCGCGCCGACGCGCCACCCAGCCCGCCAAGGTCACCGTCTGACCGGCGTCGGTGGACCGTAACGATCCGGCGGCATGGCTGCGCAGCACAAAAACTCCTCATGACGATGGGTGAGACGACAGCCCAGTCTAATGGGGTGGGTGCGGGCACCAGCGACCGCAGTCCGCGGCTGGTCACGAGCCCGGCTAGGGTCAGCGGGTGGCGAAAATGTACCCGTGCGAGCGCGTCGACCTGGATTTCATCTCCGATGCCCCGTTCCGCTTCGTCAGCACCGTCGACCTGACCGTCACCCCCGAGCAGCTGTTCGAGGTGCTCTCCGACGCCGGGTCGTGGCCACAGTGGGCAAGCGTGATCACCGACGTGACCTGGACCAGCCCGCAGCCCTATGACATCGGCACCACCCGTACCGTCACGATGCGTGGCGGGATCATCGGCGATGAAGAGTTCCTCGCCTGGGAGCCTCACAGCCACATGGCCTTTCGCTTCAACGATGCGTCGACGACCAGCATCGCGGCTTTCGCCGAGGACTACTGGATCGTGCCGACCGCGCACGGGTGCCACCTGACCTGGGTGATGGCGATGAAGCCGAACGGCACCGCCGCCCGGCTGGGCATGTCGGCCGGAAAACCGGTGATGGCGTGGATGTTTCAGCGGTTCCTGCACAACCTGCGCCGCTACACCGACCGGCATTACGGCTAGTACACCCCGTCCCAGGCCGCGCGCCGGATCGCATCGGGGTCCTCGACGGTGACATCGCGCGTCGAGCGGATCACCAGGGTGCGCCGGGCTTCGGCGTCATAGCGCGGCCACACGCTCCGGCCGTCGGTGGCGAAGTCCAGCCAGGTGCGCTGCATCCGTCTGCCCACCGAGGGTTGCACCCGCCGGCCCAGCGGATGCAGCTTGCGCCCCAGGTAGGAACCGTAGCTGTGCTGGATGTGCACGATCTCACTGCCGTGTGTCGCGCCGAGACCCAGCGCCTTGAGCGTCCAGGTGGTGTGGTCGAAGCGGTACACGTGGGTGGGTGCATCGGCACTGTAGGCATCGGCGAACGCCCAGGTGGGCGCGCCGAACATGGCATCGGAACCGAAATCGATCAACGCCCGCCTGCGCGGGAATCCCGGGTACGCGGCCAGCACCCGGTCCCTGGCCTGCGGGGCCCGGCGCGCGAAGAAGCCGTCGATGCCGGCGGCCGTGGTGGGCAACATGGGTGGCTTGCCCCAGGCGAACATCGACGCCTCGTGGCTGTTGGTCCCGATGATCAATGGGGTTGTGGCTACCCGCCCCAGCCGCGCCGCATCGATCGGGTGAAGCGGCAGCAGGTCGACCCCGTGGGTCAGTCCGTAGGCCAGGGTGGGTGTCTGGGCCGCGCTCTCCAGCTGGATCTGACCGGCCGCCCGGCGCAGCTTGCGCTGGGGTAGCGCCTTGAGCTCGTCGATGCCGACGCCGAGTTCGGCGAGGAACGCGTGCGACTGACGTGCCCGGCTCTCCCGGTCGGCGATCAGCGGCAGCGCCGGACTCTGCGCGATGGCCCGGTCGAACAGGCCCTCGGCGGCCGGGCTGGCCAGCAACGCAAGCACCGAGGTCGCGCCGGCCGATTCACCGAACACCGTGACCTGTTCGGCGTCCCCGCCGAACGCCCCGATGTTCTCCCGGATCCAGCGCAGTGCCGCGAGCTGATCACGCAGACAGAGGTTGTCGTCGAAACCGGGCCCGAGATCGCCGAGCTCGAATCCGCCGAAGACGCCGAGACGGTAGGTGACGTTGACCACCACGACGTTGCCGTTGGCCGCCAACCGGGAGCCGTTGTAGAGCTGGAGTTGACCGGCGCCATACACGAACGCGCCACCGGGGATCCACACCATCACGGGCAACGATGCGGACACATCGGGTGACCAGATGGTGACCGTCAGGCAGGCTTCGTCCCGAATCTTCGGGTCGTCGCGGCCGCCGCCCACGAACGAGCGACCCTGCGGCGGCAGCGGGCCGTGATCGATGGCGTCGCGCACCCCCGGCCACGGCTGCAGCGGGCGGGGCGCCATGAAGCGCAGCGCGTCCACGGGTTGTTCGGCGTAATCGACGCCGCGCCAGACTCCCACCGCACCGTCGGTGGTGCCTCGGAGCAGCCCGTGCGCCGTCTCCACGATCGTCGTCAGTTCGGCGACAGGGGGCACCTCGCAATCGTAGTGTGGAAAGCTGAGCCCGGCCTGTGCCAGGCGACGAGTGCCGGCACGCAGATGGGGTTGGTGGGCAACGATGACCTTCAACGAAGGTATGCAGATCGACACGAGCACCACGTCGAGCAGCGGCGGGCGACGCGGTGGAGGCGGACGGGGCATCGCCGTCGGTGGCGGTCTCGGCGGGTTGTTGATCATCGTGGTGGCCCTCTTCCTCGGGGTGGACCCCGGCAGCGTGATGCCGCAGACCCAGGGCGGTGGGTATGACACCGAAGGGGTTTCCGCACCGGGGTTCGACCTGGACCAGTGCAAGACCGGCGCGGACGCCAATGCGATCGTGCAGTGCCGGGTGATCGCCACCGGCAACTCGGTGGACGCCGTATGGGCCCAGCAGCTGCAGGGGTATCAACGGCCGCAGGTGCAGTTGTTCACCGGGTCGGTGGATACCGGTTGCGGCCCGGCCACCAGCGAGGTGGGTCCGTTCTACTGCCCGGCCGACCGCACCGCCTATTTCGACACCGACTTCTTCGATGTCCTGCGCGATCAATTCGGTTCCAGCGGTGGCCCGTTGGCCCAGGAGTATGTCGTCGCTCATGAGTTCGGACACCATGTGCAGAATCTGCTCGGCGTGCTGGGGCGCGCCCAGCAGGATCCGCAGGGCCCCACCGGCGGCGGGGTGCGCACCGAGCTGCAGGCCGACTGCTATGCCGGGGTGTGGGCCCACTACGCGGCCATCACCAAGCAGGAAGGCACCGACGTCACGTTCCTGGAACCGTTGAGCGACAAAGATATTGCCGATGCGCTCTCGGCCGCGTCATCGGTCGGCGATGACCGTATCCAGAAGCAGGCCACCGGCCGGGTGAATCCGGAGGCCTGGACGCACGGATCCTCCGAGCAGCGACAGAAGTGGTTCACCCAGGGTTACCGGACCGGTGACCCCAACCAGTGTGACACCTTCGCCCCCGGCGCATTGTGACCGAAGGCATCGTCCCCGACGACAAGGACTGGACCTGGGTACTGACCCGGCCCTGCCCGGACTGTGGTTTCGACCCCGCCACCGTGCACCCCACCGGCGTCGCCGGGCGCATCCGCCGTGACGCCGCGGGCTGGGTCACCCGCCTGGCGCAACCCGGCGTCCGGGTCCGTCCGGCGCCCGGGGTGTGGTCGCACCTGGAATACGGCTGTCACATCCGGGACGTGCACCGCATCTTCGATCACCGCGTGCAGTTGATGCTGACCGAACCCGATCCGCTGTTCCCGAATTGGGACCAGGATGCCACCGCGATCGCCGACGATTACGGGTCTCAGGATCCCGGGGTGGTCGCCGGCGAACTGTGCGACGCGGCGGCCGCCGTCGCCGACCGCTACGACCGGGTATCCGATGACGGCTGGAACCGACGTGGATTACGCAGCAATGGAAGCGAATTCACCGTCGCCACCATCGCCGTATACCACCTGCACGATATCGTCCATCACGCCTGGGACGTGTCCGGGACAGTTTCCGGAATTTCCTGAACACATTGCACACATCTGACTAATGTGTCCAACATGTCCCGCACCGGTTCCCGCTCACCGGCGCTGCTCGCCGCCACCGCGGACACCCTGCGCAGACTGGGCCCCCGCCAGTTCAGCCTGACCGCCGTGGCCGAGGCCGCCGGGGTATCTCGCGGCACGGTGCACAACGCGTACGGCAGCCGCGACCACGCCATCACGGTCGCGCTCGAGCACCTGGCAGCACGTTTCGTCGACGCCATGGCCACCGAGGTGGACCGCCACGACACCCTGGCTGATCAGGTGGCTGCCGCGGCGGTGCTCATCTGTGCACACCGTAGGCGTTCGGATTTCGTTGCCGCAGACGGAATCAACGAGAGCATCTTGGTGCTGCTGCTGCGCAATATCGGCGACGACCTGGTGACCCGGGCGGTGGCGTTGTGGCGGCAGCGGGTCAAGGCCGCCCAGAGCCGCGGCGAGGTCGGTGCCACACTCGATCCCACCCGGGCCGGCGAATGGATCGTGCGGGTGCTCTTCAGTTTCGAGTTGCTCCCCCCGATGGGCGTCAATCTGGACAGCCCACGGGCGGTGCGCACATTCGTGGCCGGCCACATCATCGACGGACTCAACGGGAGACCCACGTGAACGATCCCGATCATGAGGTGGTCATCATCGGCGCCGGCCCCGGCGGGATCGCCTCCGCCCACTATCTGCGGCGTCAGGGCATCGATGATTTCGTGATCATCGAACGCGGAGATGATTTCGGCGGAACGTGGCGCGACAACCACTACCCCGGCCTGGCCGTCGACATCCCCAGCCTCTGGTATCAGCTGTCGTTCGCGCCGAACCCCGATTGGTCACGCCTGTTCGCGCCCGGCCCGGAGCTCTACCGATACCTGCGCGACACCGCCACCCGACTCGGTCTCTACGACCACCTGATCACCGGTGCCGAAGTCACCCGACAACGCTGGGACGACGCCGCCGGGTTGTGGCGGCTCACCATCGCGGGCCGGCCCGAATTGAGTGCGCGTTTCCTGATCAGTTCGGTGGGCGGCTATGTCAACGCCAAACAACACATCGACATCGACGGCGCCGAGGACTTCGCGGGAACCATCCTGCGGCCCAACGCCTGGGACGACTCCTACGTCACCGCAGGCAAACGCATCGCCGTGATCGGCACCGGCTCCAGCGGAGTGCAGATCTCGGCCGCACTGTCCGCCGAGGCCGGGCAGCTCGATATCTATCAACGCACGCCGGCCTGGGTGCTGCCCAAGATCGACTTCGATCTGCCCCCGGCCCTACGGCGGATCCTGCGCATTCCCGGTGTACTGGCGACGGTGAACGCCGCCGGGCGCCTGCTGATGGACGCCGCGATGATCGCACCGATCGTGCACGTCTTCTCCCGGCTCCCCGACCGGATCCTGGTGCGGCTGATACCGATGTACGACGCCTACTGCCGGGCGCTGTACCGGCTGCTGCTCACATGCACCGTGCGTGACCCGGCCACCCGGACCGCACTGGTGCCCGACTACGGCATCGTCGCCAAACGGCCGGTCATCTCCAGTGCGTTCTTCCGCGCACTGAACAACCCGAACACCCGATTGATCACCACACCCATCGAGCGGATCACCCGCGACGGTGTGCAGACCGCCGACGGTGTGCATCGCCCCGCCGACCTGCTGGTGGCGGCCACCGGCTACGAACTGTGGACCGATCCCGAAACCTACCGCCCGGGAACGATTCTGGGTACCGACGGCTTCGACCTCGCCGAGCATTACCGCACCCACGGGTTGGCGAGCTATGCCGGCACCGCCCATCCCCGGCTCCCGAACCGGTGGGAGATCGTGGGTCCGCACGGGTTCGTCGGCTTCGCGTGGTGCGATTTCGTCGAGACCATGGCCCGGCACGCGGCGCGGGTGATCGGACAGACCCGCCGGCAGGGCTGCCAGGTCGCGGCGGTCACCGGGGAGGCCTTCGACCGCTGGAACGCCGCGATGGCCCGGCGTGGCAAGACCGCGCATCTGTACTTCACCGCCTGCAATCCGGGCCTGCGCACCTATTTCATCAATTCGCGCGGCGAGACCGTCTACCACCGGCCGCAAACCATCACGGCGTCACGGCGGTTCGCCCGCCGCGGTCCGCTCGATGACTACCGATACAGCCGGCGCAGTGTGCCGGCACTGACCGAGGAGCAGCCCGCATGACCGACCTGCCACTGGCCGGACGCGTTGCCTATGTCACCGGAGCCGCTCGCGGACAAGGCCGTTCGCACTGTGTCCGGCTGGCCCGGGCCGGCGCCGACATCGTCGCCATCGACGCGTGCGGGCCGGTCGCCGCGAGCAACGGGTACGCTCCGGCGACCGCCGCCGACCTCGCCGAGACCGTCGCCCTCGTCGAGGGTGAAGGCCGCAAGATCCTGGCCCGCGAGGTCGACGTCCGCGACGCCGACGGACAGCAGCGGGTCATCGCCGACACCGTCGAGCAGTTCGGCAGGCTCGACATCGTGGTCGCCAATGCCGGGGTGCTGAACTGGGGCCGGCTGTGGGAGATCTCGCCGCAGCAGTGGCAGGACACCCTGGACACCAATCTGACCGGTGTGTGGAACACCATCCGGGCCGTCGTGCCACCGATGATCGAGGCCGGCAACGGCGGCTCGATCATCAACATCAGTTCGGCGGCGGGCATCAAGGCGGTGCCCGGCTGCGGACACTACTGCGCCACCAAGTTCGGGGTGGTGGCGCTGACCAACTCGCTGGCCGTCGAACTGGGGCCGTACGGCATCCGAGTGAACTCGGTGCATCCCTACGGCACCGACACCCCGATGGGCAATGACGTGGCCATGTACCAGATGTTCGCCGACAACCCGACCTACATCCACAGCTTCTCGCCGGGCGCGCTGCCGACCGATTCGCTGGCCGCACCGGATCTGGTGTCCGATATCGTGCTGTGGCTGGCCGGTGACGGCTCGTCGCTGGTCACGGCCGCCCAGATCCCGGCGGACAAGGGCTATCTGAAGGTGTGAGGCCTACTGGCGCGCCATCGCGAGGTTGAATCGCTGCTGTGCGGTGATGAGGTGGTCATGGTTGTCCTCGCCGATATCGAGCTGCACCCAGTCGATCTGGCCGGTGAAACGATTGCCGGTCGGACCGTAATCCGGCGAGGCCGGTGATCCGGTGTCCGAGCCCACATCGCAGGCCTCGTCGGCCGAATATCCCATCGGGATGGTCCGCTCGACGCGACCGGCGCCGACGGCTTTCCCGTCGTAGTACAGCGTCACGTCACCGCCCTTGGCCAAACCGCCGCCGTCGTAGGCGAACTCCATTCGCACCTGATGTCTACCGGCAGGGATGGGCTCGTCGGCGGCCGTGATGTAGTGCTCGATTCCGAAGAAGTTGAAGCAGTACTTGAGCCTGCCCTCGTGCGCATACAACGACCACCCGCCGACGCTGCCGCCCTGGGTGATGATGACACCGTTGGCCCCGGACTCGGGCACCACGATATTCGCGGTCACCGAGTACGACTTGTTCTTCAGGGTCAGGACACACCATTCGCTGACCCGCATCCGGTCGAAGAGCAACTGGGTGTTGCCGCGGATCAGCTGCGGGCGGCCCGCGATATCCGGGTTGATGCGTTCGAAACCGCGGTCGTCGAGCGGGACCACGTTGTACTTGACCGCCTCGATGAGCCAGAGCCGTTGCAGCTCGGCCAGTTTCTGCGGTTTCTCGGAGGCGAGATCGCGGGCCTGCGTCCAGTCGTCGGGTGCATAGAGCTCCCAGACGTCGTCGTCGAACGGCGGCGGGGTGTCGGCCTTCCACGGTGTGCGATGTTTGGTCACCGCCGTCCAGCCCTGGAAGTAGATGCCGCGGTTGCCCATCATCTCGAAGTACTGGACTTCGTGGGTCTCGGCCGCTTCGGCGGATTGCAGCGTGCCGAGCATGCTGACCCCCTCCAGCGGTGCCTGCGCGATCCCGTTGACCAGGGTCGGCGCCGGCAGCCCGGCCGCCTCCAGGATCGTCGGTGCCACGTCGATCACATGGTGGAACTGGGACCGGACCGCACCGGTGTCGGTGACACCCTTGGGCCAGTGCACGATGGTGCCGTTACGGGTACCACCCCAGTGCGAGGCCACCTGCTTGGTCCACTGGTACGGGGTGCACAGCCCGTGTGCCCAACCCACCGCGTAGTGGTTGTAGGCGTCCGGTGTGCCGAAGTCATCGATCTTGGATAGCAGGAACTCCGGCGTCTCGATCCCCGGCATTCCGTTGAGGGTCGTCATCTCGTTGAAGCAGCCGTTGAGCGTGCCCTCGGCCGAGGCGCCGTTGTCGCCGATGATGTAGTAGATCAGGGTGTCGTCGAGGAATCCGAGTTCGGCGATGGCGTCGACGAGTCGACCGATCTCGTGATCGGTCTGCTCCAGGAAGCCTGCGTAGATCTCCATCTGCCGCGCCAGCACCGGTTTCAGTTCTTCGGGCATCTCATCCCAGGCGGGGATCTCGTCGTGCCTGGCGGTGAGTTCGGCATCGCCAGGAACGACGCCGAGCTTCTTCTGTTCGGCAATGATTCTCTCCCGCAACACATCCCAGCCGTCGTCGAACTTGCCCTTGTACTTGTCCGACCATTCCTCGGACACCTGGTGGGGGGCGTGGGTGGCGCCGGGCGCGAAGTACATGAAGAACGGTTTGTCGGGCAGCAGCGCCTTCTGCTGCCGCACCCAGGTGATCGCGTGGTCGGCCAGATCCTCGGTCAGCGAGTAGCCCTCCTGGGGTGAGCGTGGCGGCTCGACCGCGGTGGTGCCTTCGTAGAGCCCCGGGTAGTACTGGTTGGCCTCGCCGCCGACAAAGCCGTAGAAGTATTCGAAACCCGATCCGGTCGGCCACTGATGGAACGGGCCCACGGGCGTCACTTCCCAGCCCGGCACCTCATGACACTTGCCGAACTGCGCCGTCGAATATCCGTTGAGTTTCAGGGTTTCGGCGATCGGCGCCTTGTCCTTCGGCCGGATGCTGTTGTTGCCCGGCGCCGACGTCGCCATCTCGGTGATGGCGCCCATGCCCACCGAGTGGTGGTTTCGTCCGGTCAGCAGCGCCTGCCGCGTCGGCGAGCACAGCGCGGTGGTGTGGAAACGATTGAGCTTCACCCCGCCCGCGGCCAGTCGTTCGGCCACCGGCGTCTGGCACGGACCCCCGAACGCCGAGGACGCTCCAAAACCGACATCGTCGATCAACACGATCAGCACATTCGGCGCGCCGGCGGGCGGCCGGAGTTCCCGGATGGGCGGGTATTTGGTGTTGGGATCCTTGGCGTCGTACGTGGTGAGCCCGACGTACTTGGTGTCGGGGATGGGCAGTTGCTCGCGCGCCAGACTCATATCACCCATCCCATCAGCCGAACAAATCTGACGGAACCCTACGTCGGTGACGATCTGGCGTCAGCCGAATGTCACGACGGGTCTACAGCCGGGATTGCTCCTTGATGCCGGTGTCGGTGGTGCGCAGCGGACGGATCAGCGCGTCCTGACTGAATGACGCCAGCAACTCGCCCTCCTCGGTGTGCACGGTGCCGCGCACGTAGGACATGCCGGCACCGACCTGGGTGCTCTCGTGGCCGTAGAGCAGCCAGCCCTGCCACTGCACGGGCTCGTGGAAGCTGACCGAGATGGTCATCGGTGCGGTCGACACCGTCAGATGTGCCTGTGCGGTGCCGATACCGGCGTGTGCGCGCATGGTCGTTGAAATCCCCAGGTGTCCGGTGAAATACGCAATCAATGCCTTGGCCAGGTCGTCCCGGGCCGGGATCGGATCGTAGTGCAGCCAGGCGAACAGTTCGGGCGGGCCGACCTCGTCGGGGCTGTTGACGTCGACGACGTCGACGAGCTTCAGCTGCCTGCCGGTCATCGGCATCGCACCCTCGTTCGCGTCCGCTGGTGCGGTGACGTCCGGGCGCGGCAGCTGGTGCCGGATGACGTCACCGGAGGGCACATCGGCCAGCACGGTGATGGTGATGCACCGCTTGCCGTTCTGCGAGGCGGTCACCACCGCGGTGGCCGTCGAACGGCCCTCGGCCACCACGTCGATGTCGAGTTCCACCGGCGGGCCGACCAGCACCACACGGGCGAACACCGCATAGGCCGAACGCACCGACTTGCCCGGAAATCTCTGTGCCACAGCGACTATGGCCTGGGCGAGAACCTGGGTCCCCTCCACCACCTGACGATCGTCGGCACCGGCGAGACCGGTCTGAGCTATGAAGCGGTTCTCCCCGTCGGGTTGCGGAGCGAACAGCTCGAGCAATCCCTCGAGAGTCCAGAGCACCTGTTCGGGCGTCTGGTCCGAAATTGTTGTCTTGTCCGATGTCGTCATGCGTCCCTTCCTGGCGGCTCTACAAAAACGGTAACGTCATTCTCACGTGTTGCACAATGGTTCCGGTCCAGAGGGGGTCCGCAAATGGCCAAGTCGACGGCGCGCACACCGGCAGCCGCGGAGGAAGCCGAGTCGCGGCCCGCGCGGTTCATGAAGTCCGCTCTGGAGATCCTCGGCGAGACGGGCCGCACCGATTTCACCGTGCTGGCGGTCGTCGAACGGTCGAAGACGTCGCTGCGGTCGTTCTACCAGCACTATTCGACCAAGGACGAGCTGCTGCTCGCGCTCGTCGACAGGATCATGTCGGAGTCGGCGGCCCGCTGGCGCGCAGACGTGGCGGATCTGGACGCCATCTCCGCGCTACGCAGCCTGATCGACCGGATCAGCGCCCCGGCCGCATCGACCAAACAGGACAGCATCAACCGCGGCCTGACCTTCTACAACGACCATCTCGCCGAGACGCTGCCCCGCGAGTACGCCCGTGTGTTGTCGCCGCTGCACCTGCTGATCAGCGACATCATCGCCGCGGGTATCGCCGAAGGCGTGTTCCGCGAGGCGTCGGCCACCGAGACGGACACCGCGTCCGCGCTCATCATGCAGACCGTGCTCGGCGCGCTGCGCCTCCGCGTGCTCGGCGCGGAGCTGAACGGCGCCCCCGTTGAGGGAAGCCACATCTTCGAGTTCTGTGTCCGCAGCCTGCTGCGCGACCCCGGTCACCCCCTCTGACGATCGTGGTAACGTCATTACCACTCCACGGAAACCAGCCTTTCAGGAGACGGAAATGCCCTCACGCACCCTGTCGTATCCGGTGTTCGACGCCGATAACCACTTCTACGAGCCCAAGGAAGCGCTGACGCAATTCCTTCCGGACCACCGCAAAGGCGTCATCGACTACATCGAGGTCCGGGGCCGGACCAAGATCATGGTCCGCAACCAGGTCAGCGACTACATCCCCAACCCGACCTTCGAAGTGGTCGCAAGGCCCGGCGCGCAGGAGGACTACTTCCGGCACGGCAGCGGCGGCAAGAGCTACCGCGAGGTGATGGGCAAGCCGATGAAGGCCATCCCGGCGTTCCGCAATCCGGCAGCCCGCCTCGAGGTCCTGGACAGCCTGGGCCTGGACTACACGTTGATGTTCCCGACACTGGCCAGCCTCGTCGAAGAGCGCCTGAAGGACGACCCGGATCTGATTCTCGACATCGTGCATGCGCTGAACCGGTGGATGTACGAAACCTGGCAGTTCAACTACGAGGACCGCATCTTCTCCACCCCGGTGATCAACCTCGGCAATGTCGAGCGCGCCCTGGAAGAACTCGAATGGTGTCTGGAGCGCGGCGCCAAGACCGTCCTGGTCCGGCCCGCACCGGTGCCGGGGTACCGCGGCAGCCGCTCCATGGGTGTGGAGGAGTTCGATCCGTTCTGGGACGCGTGTGTCAAGGCCGGCATCCCGGTGGCGATGCACGCCTCCGACAGCGGCTACTCCAACTACCTCAACGACTGGGAACCGGCCACGGAGTTCAAGCCGTTCTCTCCCACGTCTTTCCGGATGGTCGCGATGGGCAAGCGTCCCATCGAGGACACCATGGCCGCGCTGGTCTGCCACGGTGCGCTGACCCGCAACCCGGACCTGCGCATCCTGTCCGTCGAGAACGGCGCCTCCTGGGTGCCCTACCTGCACTACCAGTTCAAGGACGTCTACTCGAAGATGCCGGACTCCTTCCCCGAGGATCCGATCGAGGCGTTCCGGCGGTGCGTGTATGTCGCTCCGTTCTGGGAGGACAACTTCAAGGACATGGCCGATCTGTGCGGAATCGACCGCATCATCTTCGGCTCGGACTGGCCGCATCCCGAGGGCCTTGCCGATCCGATCAACCTGGTGGGCGACCTGGAGGCCAACGGCCTCGACGATGAGGGTGTGCGGAAGGTCATGGGCGCCAACTTGATCGACCTTTTCAAGGTGCCCAACCAGATCGTGCACAAGCCCGACGTGCCCGCCATGACATTCGCCTGAGGAGGAGATTCCGATGACCGCTGCGGCCAATCCGGAACAGATGCTGTTCGCCTCGACCGCGCAGGCCTTCCTGGACAAGGAGGTCCCGCTGAGCACGGTGCGCGAGATACAGGGCAGCGGGGGCTCTTTCGACGCCCGGTGGTGGCAGCGCGCGGCCGAGCTGGGGTGGACGAGCCTGCTGGTGCCCGAAGAACTCGGCGGCGGCAGCGTCTCCGGTGACGGAGTGGCCGATCTCGCGCTACTCGCCGAGCAGGCCGGACGCACCGTCGCCCCCGGCCCGCTGCACCCGGTCAGCGTGGTGCTGGCCGGACTCGTCGAGGCGCCGGACGGTCACGAATCGACGATCGAGTCGCTGGTCTCCGGCGAAGCGGTGGCGAGTTGGGCGGTCTATGAACCCGGTAATCCGTTCTCCCCGTTGACCGCCGACGTGACGGCGGCCGCCGTCGATGGCGGCTACCGGCTCGACGGCGTCAAGGACCGCGTCGAATCCGGCGATGCGGCCGACGTGCTGCTGGTGACGGCGAGGCTGGACGGCGCGGTGCGGCAGTTCGTGGTGCCCGCCGACGCGGCCGGCGTGAGCATCGAGACCCAGCGCTCGGTGGACATGGTGAAGCGCTACGCCCGAATCTCATTCGACGGCGTCCGGGTCGATGCCGCCGCGGTGCTGGGCTCGGCCGAGCAGACCGCCGAGGTGATCGAACGCCAGCGCCAGGTGGCGCTGGTGCTGCAATGCGCCGAGACCGTCGGCATCCTGGACGCGGTGCTGGCGATGACCAATCAATGGCTGCTCGACCGGCACAGCTTCGGCCGGCCGCTGGCCTCCTATCAGGCCCTCAAGCATCGGTTCGCGGATATGAAACTGTGGTTCGAGGCCGCCCGGGCCACCACCGCCGGTGCCGCCGAAGCCGTCGGCGCCCGGTCCCCGGACGCACGCAAGTTCGTCAGTGTCGCGAAAGCCTATGTCGGCGAACGTGCCCCGGTGATGCTGCAGGACTGTGTGCAGCTGCACGGCGGCATCGGCGTGACCTGGGAGCATGACCTGCACCTGTATCTGCGGCGGGCGGCCCTGAACCGGGCGATGTTCGGCTCGCCCGAGGACCACCACCGAGTCATCTTCGAACTGAGCCGAAAGGTTCCCGCATGACCGACACCGCGATCTCCACCCACACCGATGAGTCGGTCGCCGATTTCAGCGCCAGGGCACGGGCATGGCTGGCAGAGAACATGCCGCCGATCGACCCGGAAAATCCCCCGTTCATGGTGCGCGCCGAACAGCAGTCGTGGGACCGCGCCAAGGAACTGCAGCAGAAACTGCACGCGGGTGGGTTCGCCGGCATCTGCTTCCCCCGCGAATACGGCGGACTGGGACTGGATCTGGCCTACCAGAAGGCGTTCAACGCCGAATGCCGCGCCTACGAGATGCCACTGATCCTGAACACCCCGTCATTCACCATCTGCTCGGCGACCATCCTGGACGTCGGCAGCGAGGACCAGAAGCGCGAGCGCATCTCGGCGGCCATCCGGGGTGAGGAGATCCTGTGCCAGCTGCTGTCGGAGCCCAGCGGCGGATCCGACTTGGCCGGGGTGATCACCCGGGCCGACCGGGTCGGCGACAAGTGGGTCATCAACGGCGCCAAGACCTGGAGCACCAGTGCGTTCGCGGCCGACTACGGCTTGATGCTGGCCCGCACCGACTGGACCGTGCCCAAGCACGCGGGCCTCACCATGTTCCTGGTACCGCTGTCCGCGCCCGGGATCACGATGCGCCGGATCACCGAGGTCAACGGCAACGAGGAGTTCTGCGAGGAGTTCTTCGACGGTCTCGAACTCGGCGATGACGCCGTGGTCGGTGCGGTCAACGACGGCTGGACCGTGGCGTCGCGCCAGTTGCACCACGAGCGGCGTGCCGTCGGTGGCGGATCCGAATTCGCCAGTGGCACAGGCGCCGAGAACGCCAGCGAGATGCCGCCCGATCATGTGGGCCTGGCCGAGGCCACCGGACAGGGCGGCGACGCCCGGGTGCAGGACCTGGCCGGCCGTGCGCTGGCTCGTCGCATCGTCAAGGATCAGCTCATCGACCACGTGTCCCGGTGCATCGCGAACGGCTCGCTGCCGCCGAACGCCGGCACCTTGATCCGGTTGTTCCACGCCGAGACCACCGAACTCGAGGTCGACACCGCGCTGGCCATCGCCGGCACCGCCGGGGTGATCGATGACGGCACCGGGCTGCAGGAGATCGGCGTGCGCTACCTGTCCCGGCAAACGGGTTCACTGGGCGGCGGCAGCTCCGAGATGGCCCGCAACGTCATCAGCGAGCGGGTTCTCGGCTTCCCTCGCGAACCGGCCGCCGATCGTGGCGTTCCGTTCAATCAGGTCAAACGCAACAAGGTCTAGATGTTCGGTTCACCGGCTGTCGCGCTTGGCCTGGCGCCGGGCGCCCGCGGCGATCGAGCTCGCCTCGCGCTTCTTGCGGCCGGGTGACTGCCTGGTCTTGTCGGCCAGCACGCGCGTCGTGACCCCGGAGCTGCGTGCCACTTTCGCGGGCGGCGCAGCCTTCGGGGACTCGTTGCGCGCCATCGCCAGACGCTCATCCTTGAGATCGCGTGCACTCTGCCGGGCGGCGGCACCGAGTTGGCGACTCACCCGTGCCAGCGCGTCCTCGAAGATCTCGGCGCGGGCGGCGTTGTTGGCATTGGCCGGACGCGCCTTGCCGCGAGCACCCTTGGCCGGCACCCGCGCGGAGGCTTGGCGCCGATACATCCCGACATGCTTGTTGCGCGCGCGACGCACCCGCGCGTGCAGGTCGAGGAGTCCGTCTTCGTCGAGCGCACTCAGTTCGCCCTGGGCCGTTTCCCGCACCAACAGCAGGTCGGATTCGCTCAACGAACTCAACAGTTTTTGCGTGGTCATACTTCGAATACATACTCGCTTCCGCGACCCGCGGGGCGCGAAAGCGTAAAGCCGTGACACGGCGGGCGGGTGGCGCGGCCTGCGCATGTGTCGGATCTTGCTGCGGATGCCGGAAATTCGGTTGCTTCGGTGCTCCGGCAGCAACAAGGATGGCTGCATGCTCGACGTGGACCGCTTCATCAGTGACGGCTACCTCAAAATCGAGTCCGCCTTCGACCGCGAACTGGGCCTGCGCTGCCACGACCAGCTGTGGAGGGCCACCGGCCTGGACCCTGCCGATCCCACGAGTTGGACGGAATCGCTGATCAGGGTGACCGCCATGGCGACCCCGGATTTCACGGCGTCGGCCAACACCGACGTTCTCACCGAGGCGTTCGATGTCCTTGTCGGGCGCGATGGTTGGCAACCCCGGCTCGGGATGGGTACCTTCCCCCTGCGCTTTCCGAGCACCGCGGCGCCACCTGAGGCGGGATGGCATGTCGAGGCATCGTTCCATGACGCCGAGGGTCCGCGGTTGAGCCTGCGGTCCCGCGGCCGCGCATTGCTGATGCTGTTCCTGTATTCCGACGTCGGCCCCGATGATGCACCGACCGCGATCCGGGTCGGCTCGCATCTGGCCGTACCGAAAGTGTTGGCCGAGTACGGGTCCGACGGCGCTCCATGGATGCCGATCTGCGAGAAGGTGGTCCCGGCCACCGAGAACTGCGATGTCGTCTCGGCCACCGGACGCATCGGTGACGTCTACCTGTGCCACCCGTTCGTGGTGCACACCGCGACCGCGCACCGTGGCGCGGTCCCCCGGTTCATGGCCCAGCCTCCCCTGGAACCCACCGGCGAACTCGACCTCGAGGCCGAGCATCCGAGCCCGGTGGCCGCCGCGGTAGTGCGCGGGCTCACGCCGTGACGGCTCCACTCGTCAGAACAAGGTGGGGTGCGCCGGTGCCGTGACTTCGGAGGAAACGGCACCGGCGCGCGCCATGGGCCCACGCCCAGTCAATCGGTACCGCGTGAGCAGCGGCGCCACCCGGGCACGCAGCTCATCGCGGTACTCCGGCGGGAGATAGGCCCCGCGCCGGTACAGACTCCGGTATCGGAAGACGAGCTCGGGATGCGCACGCTGTAGCCACTGCATGAACCACCCCCGGGTGGAACCGCGCAGGTGCAGCCCGAACACGGTGGCGCCCGTCGCGCCCGCGTCGGCGATGGCGTGCAGCAGCGCATCGAGATGCTCGGTGGAATCGGTCAGGCCGGGCAGCACGGGCGCGACCATCACGTGGCAGTTCAGGCCCGCGTCACGGATGGCCGAGATCAGCGCCAGCCGCGCCTGCGGGGACGGTGTGCCGGGTTCGATGTCACGCTGAAGCTCCGGATCGATCACCGCCAGCGAGATCGACACACTGGCACCCGGCCCGTCATGCTCGGCCTCGGCGATCAACGGCAGATCGCGGCGCAACAGGGTGCCCTTGGTCAGGATCGAGTACGAGGTACCGGATTCGGCGAGCGCGGTCAGGATGCCCGGCATCAGCCGGTAACGTCCCTCGGCCCGCTGATAGGGATCGGTGTTGGTGCCCAGCGCGACCGTCTCCCGGGCCCATGAGGGTCGACGGAGCTCACGGGAAAGCACTTCGGCCACATTGGTTTTCACCACGACCTGGGTGTCGAAGTCGGCACCGGGATCGAAATCCAGGTACTCGTGGGTTGGCCGGGCGAAACAGTACCGGCAGGCATGCGAGCAGCCGCGGTAGCCGTTGACGGTGTACCGGAACGGCAGCATGGCCGCATCGGGCACCTTGTTCAGCGCGGATTTGCACAGGATCTCGTGGAAGGTGATCCCGTCGAACTCCGGCGTGCGGACGGTCCGGACGAAACCGAGCCGGGCCAGACCCGGCAGCGCACCGTCGTCGGCGCGCACACTCTGCCCGTCCCATCGCATGATTCCCATCGAACATCTGTTCGATGGGAATGTCAAGCCGTCAGACGGTCACCACTGGGTGCCCTGGCACGTGACGCTGTAGGGGTTGTCCTGCGCGGCGATGATCTGGTCGCCGGCAGCGATATCGCAATGCGCGTTCGGCGGGCCGACCGACCCCTTCGTCGTGCTACTCACCTGCAGGATGGCCCACTGCGGATCGGCGAGCGTGGTTTCGAACACCCACGGCGCCCCGGGACCCACGGTGATGGTCTCGCGCTTCGCGAAGGTGTAGGCGTCGGCGTTGTAGGCCTCCATGCTCGGCGGCTGCGCCGTCAGGTAGAACACCTGGAACTGATAGGGCGCCCCCGAGGTCAGGGTGTAGCGCACCAGCTGACCGTCCGGCTCAGCACTGGCCGTCGCGGTGCCGAAGGCGAGCGCCGCGCCCGCCACCATCGCCGCAGCGCCGGCGACAGCTCCTACCTTGCTCGTGGTTTTTCGCATGCCCATCACATCGCCGGACGCTACCGGATCGTTACAACCGACCGTTGCGCACCGCCCGGCGGCGACTTGTACCCGGTGAATGAACGGATAACACCCGTCGAGCCACAGGTTAATTTGTTCGTCACATAGAGAAATTTCACAGAAACCTAGGCGTCCTAACGTGCCGATTCGACACCCACTCGGGTTCCGAAAGTTCTGACGATGCACCGAAATCGAAGGAAAGGCCTTAGATGCGACTCCCCCGACCGATGTTCAACAGATCAGCATTGATAGCGGGGAGCGTCGTGGTCACCGCCTCGATGGTGCTCTCTGCGTGCGGTAGCAAGGCCAGCGACGAAGAGGGCGCTGCGGCTGCCTCCTGTGTGGACACCTCGGGTTCCACCGTCAAGGTCGGTTCCCTGAACTCGCTGTCGGGCACCATGGCCATCTCCGAGGTCACCGTGCGTGATGCCATCAAGCTCGCCGTCGACGAGATCAATGCCGCCGGTGGCGTGCTGGACAAGCAGATCGAGATCGTCGGCGAGGACGGCGCCTCCGAACCCACCGTGTTCGCCGAGAAGGCCGAGAAGCTGATCAGCAGCGACTGCGTCGCAGCCGTTTTCGGTGGCTGGACCTCGTCGAGCCGCAAGGCCATGCTGCCGGTGTTCGAGAGCAACAACTCGCTGCTCTACTACCCCGTGCAATACGAGGGCCTGGAGTCCAGCAAGAACATCTTCTACACCGGTGCGACGACGAACCAGCAGATCGTCCCGGCGCTGGACTACCTCAAGGAAAAGGGCACCAAGTCGCTCTACCTGGTGGGCAGCGACTACGTCTTCCCGCAGACCGCCAACCGGATCATCAAGGCGTACGCAGCGGCCAACGGGATGGAGATCAAGGGCGAGGACTACACGCCGCTGGGCTCGACCGATTTCTCCACCATCATCAACAAGGTCCGCACGGCCGACGCCGACGCGGTGTTCAACACCCTCAACGGCGACTCCAACGTGGCGTTCTTCCGTGAGTACAAGAACGTGGGCCTGACCCCGCAGGCGATGCCGGTGGTCTCGGTGTCCATCGCCGAGGAAGAGGTCGGCGGCATCGGCGTGCAGAACATCACCGATCAGCTGACCGCGTGGAACTACTACCAGACCATCGACACCCCGGTGAACAACGCGTTCGTGGCCGCCTACAAGAAGGCCTACGGCGAGAACAAGCCGACCTCGGATCCGATGGAGGCCGCCTATGTCTCGGTGTACCTGTGGAAGAACACCGTCGAGAAGGCGGGGTCGTTCGACGTCAAGGCAATTCAGGACAACGCCGGCGGGGTCAGCTTCGACGCCCCCGAGGGCAAGGTGACCATCGACGGTGAGAACAACCACATCACCAAGACGGCCCGCATCGGCGAGATCAAGCCCGACGGCCTCATCTACACGGTGTGGGAGTCCCCCGGCCCGATCGAGCCGGACCCGTACCTGAAGTCCTACCCGTGGGCCGCCGGACTCTCCGGGTGATCGGGGCGAGCGAAGCGACGGGGGAATAAGTACAGCATGGATGTCCTGATCGGACAGCTGGCAACAGGATTGAGCCTCGGCTCGATCCTGTTGCTCGCTGCACTAGGCCTCTCACTGACCTTCGGCCAGATGGGCGTCATCAACATGGCGCACGGCGAATTCATCATGGCCGGCTGCTACACCGCCTATGTGGTGCAGCAGGTCATCTCGAACACCGGTGCCTCACTGCTGATCTCCCTGGTCGTCGGCTTCCTCGTCGGCGGCGCGATGGGCGTCCTGCTGGAGGTCACGCTGATCCAGCGGATGTATGACCGGCCCTTGGACACCCTGCTGGTGACCTTCGGTGTCGGCCTGATCCTGCAACAGATCGCGCGTGACATCTTCGGCGCTCCGGCGGTCAACGTCGTTGCGCCGGAATGGCTTTCCGGTGGTGTAGAGATCCTGGGCGCGGTGGTGCCCAAGACCCGCATCTTCATCCTGGTGCTGGCCGCCGTGGCCGTCGTGGCACTGGCGACGGCACTGAAGGCCAGCCCGATGGGCCGGCGGATCCGCGCGGTCGTGCAGAACCGGGACCTGGCCGAGACCAGCGGAATCTCGTCCCGACGCACCGATATCACCACGTTCTTCATCGGTTCCGGCCTGGCCGGGGTGGCCGGGGTGGCACTGACGCTGATCGGCTCGACCAGCCCGACCACCGGGCAGAGCTATCTGATCGACGCGTTCCTGGTCGTGGTGGTCGGTGGCCTGGGACAGATCAAGGGCACCGTCATCGCCGCGCTCGGGCTCGGCTTCCTGAATTCGTTCATCGAGTACAGCACCACGGCCTCGCTGGCCAAGGTGATTCTGTTCGTGATCATCGTGTTCTTCCTGCAGGTCCGCCCGCAGGGCCTGTTCACGGTTCGAACGAGGAGTCTGGTGTGAAACAACTCATCGGTCGTTGGCAGACATGGGCCGGCTTCGGTGTCGGCGCCATCGTGTTGTTCGGTCTGGCTCCCGCGATCCTGTCCGATTTCCGGCTCGGGCTGCTGGCGAAGTTCCTGTGCTTCGCGATCGTCGCCGTCGGTATCGGATTGGCTTGGGGCCGTGGCGGAATGCTGGTGCTGGGTCAGGGCGTGTTCTTCGGCCTCGGCGGCTACATCATGGGCATGCACCTGAAGATCTCCGACGCGGCGCTGACCAACCAGGACGTGCCGGACTTCATGCAGATCGCCGGTGTGCGGGAACTGCCCGGGTACTGGCAGCCGTTCGCCTCCCCGGTCGTCACCCTGGTGGCCATCGTGGTGATCCCCACCGGGATCGCGGCGCTGCTCGGGTTCGGTGTGTTCAAACGCCGGGTCAAGGGCGCCTATTTCGCGATCCTGTCCCAGGCGCTGGCGGCCGCACTGGCCATTCTGCTGATCGGGCAGACCAGCGTCGGGGGCAGCAACGGGTTGACCAACTTCCGCACGTTCTTCGGGTTCTCGCTCAAGGACCCGGTGAACAAGCAGATGCTCTACTTCATCGCCGCCGCGGTGCTGCTGGGATCGGTCGCGGTGGTGCGCCAACTGATGCAGAGCCGCTACGGGGAGCTGCTCGTCGCCGTGCGTGACGGTGAGGAGCGGGTGCGCTTCCTGGGCTACGACCCGGCCAATATCAAGGTGGTCGCCTATGTGGTGGCCGCGCTGTTCGCCAGCATCGCCGGTGCACTGTTCGCCCCGATCGTGGGCTTCATCGCACCGTCGCAGGTGGGCATCCTGCCCTCGATCGCGTTCCTGATCGGCGTCGCCATCGGCGGGCGCACCACCCTGCTCGGGCCGGTCCTCGGCGCCATCGGGGTGGCCTGGGCGCAAACCCTGCTGTCCGAACGCTTTCCGTCGGAGTGGACCTACGCGCAGGGTCTGTTGTTCATCGTCGTCGTCGGCTTCTTCCCGGCCGGGCTGGCCGGGCTGGGCGTGTTCCTGCGCCGGCGCCGCAAGGGCAAGCCGGATCTGGGAGAAGGACCGGCGCCCGACCCTGCATCGTTACCCGACCCCGACCCGGAACCAGAGAAGGCCGGAGCCAACGCATGAGCGCAGTAGAGACCGAAGCCCACCCGGAGCCCGCTCCCGGCGGCAACGTCGGCATGGGTACCCAGTATCTGGAAGTCCGTGGACTCACCGTCGATTTCGACGGTTTCAAGGCCGTCAGCGATGTGGATCTCACCCTCTTCCAAGGCGACCTGCGCTTCCTGATCGGCCCCAACGGCGCCGGCAAGACCACCGTGATCGACGCGATCACCGGCCTGGTGTCGGGCACCGGTTCGGTGAGCAAGTCCGGCGTGGAACTGCTCGGCAAGAAGGTGCACCAGATCGCTCGGCGCGGTGTCGGGCGGACGTTCCAGACGGCCAGCGTGTTCGAGCAGCTGACGGTGCTGCAGAACCTGGACATCGCGGCGGGTGCGGGACGGTCCGTGCTGACATTGCTGCGCCGTCGCTCCAGTGTGCTGCCCGCCATCGAAGAGGCCCTGGAGATCACCGGGCTGGCCGATCTCGCCGACAAGCCCGCCGGGGTGCTGGCGCACGGTCAGAAGCAGTGGCTGGAGATCGGCATGCTGCTGGTGCAGAACGCCGATGTGCTGCTGCTCGACGAGCCGGTCGCCGGGATGAGTCACGAGGAACGCGAAGAGACCGGAAACCTGCTGCGCCGCATCGGCGGTGAGCGCACCGTGGTGGTCGTCGAGCACGACATGGACTTCATGCGGGCGTTCGCGACATCGGTGACGGTGCTGGCCCGCGGTCAGGTGATCGCGGAGGGTTCGGTGGCCGAAGTGCAGGCCAACCCGAAGGTGCAGGAGGTCTACCTCGGCACCGCGGCGGCGGGCACCGAGGGCGTACCCGATGAACTCAAGGAGGAGTCCTGATGCTCGAACTCGTCGACGTCCGGACCGGCTACGGCCGCTCCGAGGTCATTCACGGGGTCAACCTGCAGGTTCCCTCCGACGGGGTGGCCGCGGTGATGGGCCACAACGGTGCGGGCAAGACCACCCTGCTGCGCGCCGCGGTCGGGCTGCTGAAATGCAGTGCGGGCAAGGTCCTGTTCGACGGTGACGACATCACCAAGTTGCGGCCCAGCGCCCGGGTGGCCAGGGGCCTGGCCTATGTGCCACAGGGCCAGCAATCGTTCGGGCAGCTCACCACCGCGGAAAACCTCCAGGTGGTGGCCGACGGACGGAAGAACGGCAAGAAGCTGATCGACGAGCAGCTCGACCTGTTCCCCGCGCTCAAGGAATTGCTGACCCGACGGGCCGGGTTGCTCTCCGGAGGTCAGCGCCAGCAACTGGCGATCGCGCGTGCCCTGATCACCACCCCGAAGTGCCTGATCCTCGACGAACCGACCGAGGGCATCCAACCGTCGGTGGTGGCCGAGATCGAGGCCGCGATCACCGCGTTGACGGGCCGCGGCGATCTCGGTGTGCTGCTGGTCGAGCAGCACATCGGCTTCGCCCTGGAATCCGCGCAGCGCTACTACATCCTGGAGGCCGGCCGGGTGACCTCCAGCGGCACCGGCGGATCGGCGTCGGAGGCCGAGGTGCGCGCGGCCATGGCGATCTAAAGCTCCAGCAGCACCGTCACCGGGCCGTCGTTGACGAGCTCGACGTCCATGTGCGCCCCGAACACGCCGGTCTGCACCGACGCACCGAGCGCACGCAGGGCATCGGCGAACGCGTCGATGAGCGGTTCGGCGACCGGGCGGGGCGCGGCGGCGTTCCATGACGGGCGGCGACCCTTGACGGTGTTGGCGTACAGGGTGAACTGGCTGACCACCAGGATCGGCGCGCCGGTGTCGGCGGCGGCCTGCTCCTCGTCGAGAATCCTTAACCGCCAGAGCTTTTCGGCCATCTTGGCGGCCAGGGCGCCGTCATCGGTGTGGGTGATCCCGACCAGGGCGAGCAGGCCCTGACCCGCCGGCTCGATCTGCCCGACGGTCGCGCCGTCCACCACCACCCGCGCCGATGTCACCCGTTGCACCAGAACTCGCATGCTCCGACCCTAGAGTGTTCTCATGACCTCACCGGGCGGGCCACGCATCCTCGCCGAGCAGGGCGGCCTGGTGGTCGCCGAGGACGGGCCGCACGTGCTGGTGATCGATCGCGGCAGCGGCCTCACCCAGATCGCGGCGTTCGTGCTGCTGGTCATCACCCTGGTCTTCGGCGGCTTCGGTGTCGTGTCCACCTCGATGGCGCTCGGCGGCGGCGAGAGGAACCCGCCGCTGGTGGTGAGTCTGGTGATTCTCGCGGTCGGCATCGCCGCCGCGGCGGCCCTGGTCTTCACCGTCCGCTCGTTGCGCCGCATCCGGTCGGCACCGTTGAGCGCCTTCGTGCCGGTGGCCGTCTTCGATCGCAGCGACGGCACCTACCGGGATGGGGTGGGACAGGTCGTCGGCAGGCTGGATCAGGTGCGCTTCGAGAAGCGGATGCAGATCGGGTCCAGCTCACCGAAGCTGGTGGCCGTCACACCGCACGGCGCCTATGTTCTCAAGCGCGGCAACCCGTTCGGCGGACGTATCCACGGTATGGACGCGGTGCTGTCCACCGCGATCTTCGGCACGGAGCGCTAACTCAGGCGGGAAAGCACCTCGGCGGCCACCGCGTCGATCGCGATGTCGACCTGCTCGCCGGTGCCGAGGTCCTTCACCCCGACGGTGCCCGCCTCGATGTCCCGGTCCCCCGCCACCAGGGCGATCGAAGCACCGGATCGGTCAGCGCCACGCATCGAGGCCTTGAGGCTGCGGTCACCGTAGGCCAGGTCGACACGAATACCGTTGGTGCGCAACGCAGCAGCCAGCTTCGCCAATTCGAGCTTGGCCGTCTCCCCCAGAGGCACGCCGTACACGTCGACCCGGTTGGTGGCGCCGACGGACTTGCCCTCGGACTTGAGCGCCAGCAGTGTGCGGTCGACCCCGAGCCCGAATCCGATCCCGGACAGCTCCTGCCCGCCGAGCTGGCTCATCAGGCCGTCGTAGCGGCCACCGCCGCCGATACCGGATTGGGCGCCCAGTCCGTCGTGGACGAACTCGAAGGTGGTCTTCGTGTAGTAGTCCAGCCCGCGCACCATGCGCGGGTTCACCACATAGGGCACCCCGAGCGCGTCCAGGTGGGCCAGCACGGTCTCGAAGTGTGCCTTGGCCACATCGGAGAGGTGATCGAGCATCAGCGGCGCTGCGGCGGTCATCTCCCGCACCGCGGGACGCTTGTCGTCGAGCACCCGCAGCGGGTTGATCTCCGCGCGCCGGCGGGTCTCCTCGTCCAGGTCGAGCCCGAACAGGAACTCCTGCAGCAACTCCCGGTACTGCGGGCGGCACGTCTCGTCGCCAAGCGAAGTGATCTCCAGGCGGAAACCGTCCAGCCCGAGAGACCGGAAACCGCCATCGGCCACGGCGATCACCTCGGCGTCGAGCGCCGGATCGTCGACCCCGATGGCCTCCACCCCGACCTGCTGCAGCTGGCGGTAGCGACCGGCCTGCGGGCGCTCGTACCGGAAGAACGGGCCCGCATAGCAGAGTTTGACCGGCAACTGCCCGCGGTCCAGGCCGTGCTCGATGACCGCGCGCATGACACCGGCGGTGCCCTCGGGCCGCAGCGTCACCGACCGCTCACCGCGGTCGGCGAAGGTGTACATCTCCTTGCTGACCACGTCGGTGGACTCGCCGACGCCGCGGGCGAACAGCGCGGTGTCCTCGAAGATCGGCAACTCGACATCGCCGTAGCCGGCGCGCCGGGCAGCGCCCAGCAGGCCGTCACGCACCGCCACGAACGCGGCGGAGTCGGGCGGCAGATAGTCCGGCACGCCCTTCGGCGCCCTGAAATCAGTCACGGTATTCACTCACAGAGTCAGACCTTCGAGGAACGGATTGGTTCGGCGTTCGATGCCGATGGTGGATTTTTCACCGTGGCCAGGTAGTACCACGGTGTCGTCGTCGAGCACCAACAGTTTTGTCACGATCGAGGTCAGCAGCTGACGGCCGCTGCCGCCGAGCAGATCACTTCGGCCGATCGCACCTTTGAACAAGGTGTCGCCGGTGAACGTCATCCCGTCGACCCGGAAGCAGACCGATCCCGGCGTGTGTCCGGGCGTGTGGTCGACCGTCACGGCGATACCGCCGAGGTCCAACTGCACACCGTCCTCGACCAGCTCGACGACCTGGCGTGGTTCGGAGAAGAACGCGGACACCGCGCGCTTGCCGAGCCCCAGCACCAGCGACTGCGCTCGCCCGGCCGCATTGAGATCCATGATCGGATCGGTGAGCATCGCGCGGTCCTCGGGATGGATGTACACCGGGCAGCCGTAGGTGTCGGCCACCTTCTGCGCCGACCACATGTGGTCGATGTGCCCGTGGGTCAGCAGTACCGCCGCCGGGGTGAGCCGGTGCTCGTCGAGAATCGCGCTCAACCGCCCGAACGCCGACTGACCGGGGTCGACGATGACGGCGTCGGCACCGGCGTGTGGTGCCAGCACGTAGCAGTTGCACGCCAGCACCCCCGCGGGGAATCCGGTGATCAACACCGGGCAAGTTTCCCACGTCCACTTTCCCGACCGGTATTCGCGCGGGTCGCACGGCCCGCACTCAGAAACGCCTGGCACACTCGGTGCCGATGTGAACGCGCGGCCGACGCTGCGCAGACCCGAGGAGGACAGCGGCGGTGCCGACCAACGAACAGCGACGGGCAGCGGCCAAGCGCAAGCTCGAGCGCCAACTCGAACGCCGGGAGCAGCGGGCCAAGCGGCAACGTCTGATCACCATCATCGCCTCGGTGACCGGTGTGCTCGTGGTGGTCGGCGCGGTGGTGGCCACCGTGGTCATCACCAACAAGGACTCGCCGGAGACCACGTCGGCTTCGACGACCACCAGCCTGGACCCGGCGGCCCCGCAGCCCGCCTCCGATGGCAAGCTGCCGCCCTTCGTGGCGCCGGCCGGTCTCGGCCAGGACTGCCAGTACCCGGGGGCGGGCGAGGCGAGCAGGAAGGTCGATCCGCCGCGCACCGGCAAGATCCCGATGGACGAGGCCGAGATCAGCGTCAGCATGGCCACCGACCAGGGCAACATCGGCCTGATGCTGAACAACGCGCAGGCGCCGTGCACCTCGAACAGCTTCGCCAGCCTGGCCGGGCAGGGCTACTTCAACGACACCCCCTGCCACCGGTTGACCACCAGCGACAGCCTGTCGGTCCTGCAGTGCGGTGACCCGACCGGCCAGGGCACCGGCGGCCCTGGCTACGAATTCGCCAACGAGTACCCGACCAACCAGTACCAGCCGGACAACCCGGCGCTGCAGCAGCCGGTGCTCTACCCGCGCGGCACGTTGGCCATGGCCAACGCCGGTGCCGGTACCAACGGCAGCCAGTTCTTCCTGGTCTACCGGGATTCGCAGTTGCCGCCGAACTACACCGTGTTCGGCACCATCGACGAAACCGGTCTGGCCACCCTGGACAAGATCGCCGGCGCCGGGGTGGAGGGCGGCGGCCAGGACGGCCCGCCGGCCACCAAGGTTCAGGTGAAGACGATCCAGCTGGACTGAGTCGATGAGCGTCCCGCCGTACGGGTCCTATCCGCCCGGCTACCCACCGGCGTACGGCTATCCGCCTCCGCCCCGGCCGACCAATGCGCTGGCCATCGCCTCGCTCATCTGCGCCTTCCTGCTCGCGCCGCTGGGCGTCGTGTTCGGCCACATCTCGCTGTCCCAGATCAAGCGCAGCGGTGAGGACGGGCGGGGGCTGGCCATTGCCGGTCTGGTGATCGGGTACCTGCTCACCGTGCTGGGCGCGCTGGTGTTGGTGTTCACGTTCGTGGTGACGCGGGCGATCGTCGAGGACATCCGCCAGTACGACCCGGACTCGCCGGGCTATACCGCCGCGCCGGGCGTCGCCGCCGAAGAGCTGCCGCCGTTCGCACCGCGGGCCGCGCCCGGCTTTAACTGCCAGTACCTGACGACCTCGGAGCCCGCCGCCAGGCCGGTTGCGCCGCCGAGGATGGGCAGGGTGCCGACGACACCGGCGACCGTGAACGGCGTGATCACGACCGACCGGGGAGCAATCGGCGTGCGACTGAACAACGCGCAGGCCCCGTGCACGGTCAACAACTTCGCCAGCCTGGCGCAGAAGGGCTACTTCAACGGCACCGACTGTCACCGGCTGACCACCTCCGCCGAGCTCGGGGTGCTGCAGTGCGGCGACCCGCTGGGTACCGGCAAGGGCGGGCCGGGCTATCAGTTTCCGAACGAGTACCCGACCAACCAGTACCGGCTGACAGACCCCGCGATGAAGATCCCGGTGATCTATCCCCGCGGCACCCTGGCCATGGCCAATGCCGGCCCCGGCACCAACGGCAGCCAGTTCTTCCTGGTGTACCGGGACTCCGAACTACCGCCCACCTACACGGTGTTCGGCACCATCGACGAGGCCGGACTCGCGGTGCTGGACCGGATCGCCGCCGGCGGCGTCGGCGACGGAAGCGATGACGGCGAACCGGCCACCCCGGTCACCATCGAGACGGTGCGGGTGCAGTGAGCGCGGTGGGTCAGCTGTCCTTGAGCTTGGACTGGATGTAGAACTCGACGTTCTCACCCTCGACCTTGGTGACCTTGACGTTGGCGACGTAGTCGCCGTCCGGCCCGGTGAACGTGCACTCGAACTCGGTGCCCGCCTCGGCCTTGACACCGTCCGGGCAGGTGACATCCTTCGGGGTGAATCCGGTCTCCTTGGAGACCAGATCGGTCACCGACTGCGCGGCGCCCTCGGGCTTGATGGTGGACCCGCAGCCGGTGACGATCAGGGCCAGCGACGCAAGAACGATCATGAAGGCTCTACGCATGCGCGCAGTATCGCACCTAGGCCGCTGACGTGACCCGATACACGTCATAGACACCCTCGACATTGCGCACCACGTTCAGCACGTGCCCGAGATGTTTCGGGTCACCCATCTCGAAGGTGAACCGGCTGATCGCCACCCGGTCGTTGGAGGTGGTCACCGACGCGGACAGGATGTTCACCTTCTCATCGGCGAGCACACGGGTCACATCGGAGAGCAGACGGTGCCGGTCGAGTGCCTCCACCTGGATCGCGACCAGGAACACCGAGGACGGCGACGGCGCCCACTGCACCTCGATGATGCGCTCGGACTGGTCCTGCAGCGACTGCGCATTCGTACAGTCGGTGCGGTGCACGCTGACGCCGCCGCCGCGGGTGACGAACCCCATGATGACGTCGCCGGGCACCGGGGTGCAGCACTTGGCCAGCTTGGTCAGCACCCCCGCCGCGCCCGGCACGGACACGCCGACATCGTCGCTGGTGCGTTGCCGGACCGGCATGGTCGCCGGGGTGGACCGTTCGGCGATCTCGTCCTCGGCCTCTTCGTCGCCGCCGAGCTGAGCCAGCAGTCGCTGCACCACATGGCGCGCCGAGGTGTGCCCCTCGCCCACCGCGGTGTAGAGCGCGGAGACGTCGGCATAGTGCAACTCGCGCGCGAGCGCGCTCATCGAGTCGCCGTTCATCAACCGCTGCAACGGAAGTCCGCCGCGGCGCACCTCCTTGACGATGGCGTCCTTGCCGGCTTCGAGCGCCTCTTCGCGGCGCTCCTTGGCGAACCACTGGCGGATCTTGGCCTTGGCGCGCGGCGACACCACGAAGGTCTGCCAGTCCCGTGACGGCCCGGCGTTTGCCGCCTTGGAGGTGAAAACCTCGACCTGGTCCCCGTTTTCGAGTTTGCGTTCGAGCGCCACCAACCGGTGGTTCACCCGGGCGCCGATACAACGGTGCCCCACCTCGGTGTGCACGGCGTAGGCGAAGTCCACCGGTGTGGAGCCGGTGGGCAGGGTGACCACGTCACCCTTGGGGGTGAAGACGAAGATCTCCTGCACGGCGAGGTCATAGCGCAGCGATTCCAGGAACTCACCGGGGTCGGCGGCTTCCCGCTGCCAGTCCAGGAGCTGGCGCATCCAGGCCATCTCGTCGATCTCGGTGGAGGTACTGCCCGCCGGTAGGCCGTTGCGCCCCTTGGCCTCCTTGTAGCGCCAGTGCGCGGCGATACCGAACTCGGCGGTGTCGTGCATCTCGTTGGTACGGATCTGCACCTCCAGCGGTTTGCCCTCGGGGCCGATCACCGTGGTGTGCAGCGACTGGTAGACGCCGTAACGCGGCTGGGCGATGTAATCCTTGAAACGGCCCGCCATCGGCTGCCACAAGGAGTGCACCACACCCACCGCCGCGTAACAGTCCCGCATGTCGTGACACAGGATCCGCACCCCGACCAGGTCGTGGATGTCATCGAAGTCGCGGCCCTTGACGATCATCTTCTGGTAGATCGACCAGTAGTGTTTGGGCCGGCCCTCCACCGAGGCATTGATCTTCATGGCGGCCAGCGATGACCCGATCTCGGCGCGTACCCGGGCCAGGTAGGTGTCGCGGGACGGGGCCCGGTCAGCCACCAGCCGTACGATCTCCTCATAGCGCTTGGGATGCAGGATCGCGAACGACAGATCCTCCAGCTCCCACTTGACCGTGGCCATCCCTAGCCGATGTGCCAGTGGCGCAATGACTTCCAGGGTCTCACGGGCCTTGCGCGCCTGCTTCTCCGGCGGCAGGAAACGCATCGTCCGCATGTTGTGCAGCCGGTCGGCGACCTTGATCACCAGCACCCGTGGGTCGCGCGCCATCGCGATGATCATCTTGCGGATGGTCTCGCCCTCGGCGGCGCTGCCGAGGGCCACCTTGTCGAGTTTTGTCACCCCGTCGACGAGATGGCCGACTTCGCTGCCGAAGTCGTCGGTCAGGGATTCCAGCGAGTAGCCGGTGTCCTCCACGGTGTCGTGCAGCAGCGCCGCCACCAGCGTCGTGGTATCCATGCCCAGCTCGGCCAGGATGTTGGCGACCGCCAGCGGATGGGTGATGTAGGGGTCACCCGAGCGGCGCAGCTGATCGGCGTGACGCTCCTCGGCGACATCGTAGGCGCGCTGCAGGATGGCCAGATCGGCCTTCGGGTGGAACTGCCGGTGCACCGCGACCAGCGGCTCGAGCACCGGGTTCACCAGGCTGCGCTGCGAGGTCATCCGGCGCGCCAGCCGCGCGCGGACGCGTCGTGATGCGCTGATCTTCGAGGTATCCGGCGAGGTGACCTCGGCCGCGGGCGCGGGCGCGACGACCTGTCCGTTGCCGGATTCGTCCGCCATGTTCACCTCCTCGCCGAGTGGAGTTCTCAGCCTGACGTTCTCAGCTTGAAATTCGACAATAGCCCTCAGTCGATGATGAGGCTGGTGACCTGCAGCGGTTGCACCGCCGCGCGCCCGTTCAGCGCGGTCAGCTTGAGTACCACCGCGGCGCCGGCCACCCGGGCACCACCCTTTTCCAGCAGCTGGGCCGCCGCGGCCAGCGTGCCGCCCGTCGCCAGCACATCGTCGATCACCAGAACGCTGCGACCGGCCAGATCGATACCGTCGGCGGGGATCTCCAGCGTCGCCGACCCGTACTCCAGGTCGTACTGCACCGTGTGCACCGGCGGCGGCAGCTTGCCACCCTTGCGGACCGCGAGCACCCCGGTGCCCATCTTGAGCGCGACCGCGGCGCCCAGGAGAAACCCCCGGGCATCCACCCCGGCGATCAGATCCACCCCGTCGGCCACCTCGGCCAGCGCGTCGGTGACGACGGCCAGCCCACGCGGATCGGCCAGCACCGGGGTCAGATCCTTGAAATCGACGCCGGCGATCGGGAAGTCGGCGACATGACGGGTCAGGGCGCTGATGAGCGAGGCGGCTTCCTGCCTGCTGCCGGTCATGTCAGTGGACCGACGGGCTTCACGTCAGCGACCATCGGTCCATATTCCATCCTGCTCCCCATCGGGTCGGGTTACTGCTCACGGCGCTCACCTGCTTGGAGGTCAGCAGGGTCCGCTGCTGACGGTACAGCGGCAGCGTCGGGACGTCGGCCCACAGGATCGGTCCGCTCTCCCCCAGCAGGCGGGCCTGTTCCTTGGGGACCGTCGTCACCACCAGCGCGTCGATGATGCCGTCGATGCGCTCGTTGCTGTACCCGGACAGGTTGTTGCCGTTACCGGTGTGCAGATCGTAGGCGTCCAGGGTCGACGAGCCCGTCGAGCCGCTGCCCGGGGAACCTCCGGTGCTGGCGATGAGCACGTCGATCGTGTTGTCGCGCAGGCTCAGCGGGCCCACGGAATCGCCGGCGGCCTCGGTGACGGTGATCCCCGCGGCGGCACAGGCCTGGGCGATGGCGCCGACGGTGGCGGCCAGTCGCGGGTTGGGGCTCTGGTATCCGATCCGGACGGTCAGCGGCTGGTTGTTCAGCGCCTGCCGCGCGCCCTCGATATTGGCGACGCTGAACTGCCCTGCCTCCCCCGCACTTTCGGCGGCCGAGACGGCATCTTCGGTGGTGGGGTTGAGCCGGGCGTTGGCGATCGGCACCTGCGCGTTGCGCGCGATGGTGTCTCGCGGTGTGCACAGCGACAGGGCACGCCGCGCCGGCGGTGCGGCCATCGGCCCCTGCGCCGAGTAGATCAGCTGCTCGATACCGGCCGATGCGGTGTCGGTGCGGGAGTACCCCGCGGGCAGGTTCAGGGTGCCCGATGAGCCGGTCGAGATGTCGACGACGTCGAAGGCCCCGCTGTTGATCCGATCCTGGATATCGGCGCCGCGCGCCCACACCGTCACCCGCGGCGCGGCCGGCTTGGCCCCCCACCACTTGTCATTGGCCACCAGCACGACCGCGCCCTCCGCGGTCACCGAATCCACCTTGTACGGGCCGGAGGACGGCAGCCGCTTCAGGTCGACGTCGGTGCTCAGGTCCCAGGTCGAGTTCCAGGCCCGCGCAATGCGATCCAGGGCCCCGACATCGCTGGTCTGCACGGCGGTGGTGACCCCGCCGTCACCGAGGTCCAGCTCGTCGGCGAGTACATGCGACGGCAGCATCGCGGTCGCCCCGAACAGCTGGCCGTAGTCCACGACGGCGCGATCCTGGGCGAAGGACACCCGGGCCTTCTTCTGGCCCGGCACACAGTCGATGGTGGCGATGTCGCGGTAACCGGCGGTGCTGGCCGCGTCGAAGGCCGGGAACCGGCCGGACTGCGCGGCCCAGGTCAGCACCATGTCATCGCAGGTGATCGGTTTGCCGTCGGAGTAGACGGCGTTGGCGTTGATCTCGTAGTCGAGCACCAGCGGTGCGCGACCGACCACCGAGACCGTGCCGTAGTCGCGGTCGCTGACGATCTGACCGTCCGGGCCGCGGTAGGTGAAGCCGGTGAGCACCCGCGCGAAGGCCTGCGGACCGCCGGATGCTGCACCCGCCACCGAATTGGTGTTGTAGGTGGCCAGCAATCCGTCCACGGCGTAGTCGATGACGTCGTCGGAACCGGACGAGCAGCCCGCCAGCACCAAACCCACCGACAGCGACAGCGCGGCCACCGCCGTGCCGGTCCGCTGCTTCACAGACCGGGACACTAGGTCCGCCGTTTGCCCGACGGTCGGGTGGGCCGGTTCGGGCGCGCGCCGGGGGCGGGCTTGTCCGGTGCGGGGGCCGAGGGTGCGGCGGTCACGCTCACCGTGTCCTCGCCGCCTTCGGCATCGGTGTCCTCATCGGTGTCGATGTCGGCGTCGGCACCGGACTTGGCCGCGGCCGCTGCGCGGCGGCGCAGCACCCGCTTGGTGTGCTTGCTCACCAGCTCGGTGCGCTCCCGCAGGGTCACCAGCAGCGGGGTGGCGAAATAGATCGAGGAGTAGGTGCCGACGAGGACACCGACCAACTGCACCAGCGCCAGATCCTGCAGGGTGCCCACGCCGAGCAACCAGACCGCGATGACCATCAGCGCGATGATCGGCAGCGCCGAGATGAGGCTGGTGTTGATCGAGCGCATGAACGTCTGGTTCACGGCGAGGTTGGCCTGTTCGGCGAACGTCCGGCGGGTGGTGTGCTCGAATCCGTCGGTGTTCTCCTCCACCTTGTCGAACACGATGACGGTGTCATAGAGGGAGAAGCCGAGGATGGTCAGCAGGCCGATCACGGTGGCCGGAGACACTTCGAAACCCACCAGCGCGTAGACGCCCGCCGTGACGATCAGGTCGAAGAACAATGCCGCCAGCGCCGCGAGCGCCATGTATCGCTCGTAGCGCACCGTGATGTAGATGGTGACGAGCACCAGGAACACCACCAGCGCGATGAGGGCCTTCTGGGTGATCTGCCCGCCCCAGGTCGAGGACACCGCCGAGTCGCTGATGGCCAGCTTGCTGGGCTCGCCGTTCGCACCCTTGGGCGCGAAGGCATCGAACAGCGCGACGCGCAGCTTCTCGGTGTCCTCGTTGTTCAGCGTCTCGGTGCGGATCTGCACGCTGGCCGACGGGCCGTTGCCGACGATGACCACCGTCTCGGGTGGTCTGCCGAACGTGTCGCTGTAGACCGTCTCGACCTGTTCGGTGGTGGCCTGGCCCTTGGCGCCGTCGACCGGCATCGAGAACTTGGTGCCGCCCTCGAAGTCGATACCGAAGGTGAACCCGCGCACCAGCATGGCCAGTAGCGAGATGCCGACGATGACGCCACTGATGGCGTACCAGAGTTTGCGCTTGCCGATGACCTCGAAGGCGCCGGTACCGGTGTAGAGGCGCACGAAGAAGCTGTGCTTCGGGATCCCGCCGGACGCGGTCTCAGCCACGGTGGTCTCTTCCGAGGAGTGCTTGGCCGACATTGACTAACCCCGTCCTGTCGAGTGCACGGCACGCCGCTCGCGGGCGATCTGCTGAACCGCGCCGAGCCCGTTGTACGCCGGCTTGGCCAGCGTCGCGGACTTCGACGTCAGGTACACCAGCGGCCAGGTCACCAGGAACACCACCAGGACGTCCAGGATGGTGGTCAGGCCCAGCGTGAAGGCGAAGCCCTTCACCTGGCCGACGGCCAGGAAGTAGAGCACCGCGGCGGCCAGGAAGGTGACGGCGTTGCCGGACAGAATCGTCTTGCGGGCACGGGCCCAACCGCGCGGCACCGCCGAACGGTACGAGCGGCCCTCGCGGATCTCGTCCTTGATGCGCTCGAAGAAGACCACGAACGAGTCGGCGGTCGTCCCGATACCGATGATCAGACCTGCGATGCCGGCCAGGTCGAGCGTGTAGCCGATGTATCTGCCGAGCAACACGAGCAGGGCATAGACCATGGCACCGGCCAGGATGAGCGACAGCGCGGTCAGCAATCCCAGTACCCGGTAGTAGAGCAGCGAATACAGCAGCACCAGCGCCAGTCCCACCGCGCCGGCGATCAGCCCCGCCTTGAGCGAGGTCAAACCGAGTGTGGCCGAAACGGTTTCGGCTTCCGAGGACTCGAAGGACAGCGGCAGCGAGCCGTACTTGAGCACGTTGGCCAGCTCGCGCGCCGAGGAGTCGGTGAATTGTCCGGTGATCTGGGTGCGGCCACCGGGAATCGCCTCCTGGATTTCCGGGGCGCTGACGACCTGCGAGTCCAGCGTGAACGCGGTCTGGGTGCCGACGTTGGCGGCGGTGAAGTCGGCCCAGGTCTGGGAACCACCGCTCTTGAACTCGACATCGACGACGTAGTCACCGCGCTGCGGATCCAGTCCGGATCCGGCGGTCTTGATCTCTTCACCGCTCATGATCGATTTGTCGAGCAGGTACACGGTGTTGTGGTCCACCGAGCAGGTGACCAGCGGGAGGTTGGGATCGTCGTTGCCGGCGAGCACATCCTCCTCGTTGCAGCGGGTGGCCTGGAACTGCAGCGCCAGCAACTGGATGCTCTGGTCGGTGCTCTGCCGCAGCTGCTTCTCATCGGCGATGCGCTGCGCCAGGTCGGCATCCTCATCCGGTGTGCCGGGGGCAGCGGGGGGCTGGCCGGGTGCGGGCGGCTGCCCGGGCGCCGGCGTGGGTGACGGCGAGGGTGCGGGCTCCAGCGGATAGGGACGCGGCTGGGCGGGCGGCGGGGCGGGGGCGCCCGGCTCGGCGGCGGGTTCACCGGGAGTGCGGATAGGGGCCTCGGGCTCGGCCGGCGCCAGCAGCGGCGGCATCCCGGGGTCGCCGCCGGGCAGACCGGGCATACCCGGCGCGCCCGCGGGGGGCGCCTGGGCGGCCGGATCGCCGGGAGCCTGCGCCGGCATGGCGTGGATCACCGGGCGGATGTAGAGCCGCGCGGTCTGACCGAGGCTGCGGGCCTCGGAACCGTCATCGCCGGGAACGGTGATGACCAGGTTGTCGCCGTCGATGATGACCTCGGAGCCCGAGACGCCGAGCCCGTCCACACGCGAGCTGATGATCTCCTGCGCCTGTAACAACGATTCCCGCGAGGGCTGCGAGCCGTCCGGCGTGCGCGCGGTGAGAGTGACACGGGTGCCGCCCTGCAGATCGATGCCCAACTTCGGTTCGGCCTGCTTGTCCCCGGTCAGGAAGACCAGCAGGTAGACACCGACGAGAAGCACCATGAAGAGCGTCAGATAGCGGGCAGGGTGGACCGGCGCCGAAGACGAAGCCACGGTTCTTGGGTCTCCTTGAAACGATCAGGGGATAGCGCACTGCTTGGCGCTACCGGGAGGGTACGCGGTGAAGCTGAGTCAGTTGCCGTCAGTCTTGGGTGCCGGCCTGTCGGTCAACTCCACGGCGCCGGACTCGTCTTCGTAGCTGTCGGTTTCGTCGTCTTCGTATTCGTCGTCATCGGCGTCCTCGATGCGGTCCCGGACGGCCAGCTTCATCCAGGTGGTGACGACGCCGGGAGCGATCTTGAGGTCGACGTGGTCGTCGGTGATACCGGCGATGGTGCCCTGCAGACCCGACGTGGTGTGCACACGATCGCCGATGGTCAGCGACTCGTGCAGATCAATGGTGGCCTGCATGGCCTTCTTCTGCCGGCGCGACGCGAAGAACATGAAAGCGCCCATGATGAGGATGAGGGGCAGGAATACGACGAGATCCATGAAACTGCTGTCCTTCGCGGTTGTTCAGCGGGTACGGCACACCAGTGTGCCATTACCGCTGCTCCCCTCCATCGGCTCACCCCTGCAGCTTCCGACGGCGGGGTACGACGTAACACGTCTGCCGCACGGTGCTGAGCCAACCGAATTCGTGGCACAATTCCTTCCAATACACGCATTCCGAAGGTGTATCCCGTGTCAGCAGTGGTTTTCACCCGCATCCGCGGCCGGCGGATTAGGGTTTAGCCCACCCCCCGATCAGGAGTCAGCCGTGACTGCCGTCGAACAGACCCGTCATCTCGCCACCGCCATCCCAGGGCCGAAGTCGTCGGCCCTGATCGACCGCAAGAACGCCGCGGTGTCCCGCGGCGTCGGCACCACGATGCCGGTCTATGCCGCCCGCGCCGGGGGCGGCATCGTCGAGGATGTCGACGGCAACCGGCTCATCGACCTGGGGTCCGGTATCGCGGTCACCACCATCGGCAATGCCGCGCCCCGGGTGGCCGAGGCGGTCGCCGCCCAGGCGGGCCAGTTCACCCATACCTGTTTCATGGTGACGCCTTACGAGCAGTATGTGGACGTCTGCGAACACCTCAACCGGCTGACCCCCGGTGCCGGCGAGAAACGTTCGGCGTTGTTCAACACCGGATCCGAGGCCGTCGAGAACGCGATCAAGATCGCCCGCTCCTACACCCGCAAGCAGGCGGTGGTGGCCTTCGACCACGCCTACCACGGCCGCACCAACCTCACCATGGCGCTGACCGCGAAGTCGATGCCCTACAAGAACGGGTTCGGCCCGTTCGCGCCCGAGATCTACCGGGCGCCGCTGTCCTATCCGTTCCGGGACGCTGAGTTCGGCAAGGAACTGGCCACCGACGGTGAACTGGCCGCCCGGCGCGCGATCAGCGTGATCGACAAGCAGGTCGGGGCGGACAACCTGGCCGCTGTCATCATCGAGCCGATCCAGGGTGAGGGCGGGTTCATCGTTCCCGCCCAGGGCTTCCTGGCCACCCTGCTGGCCTGGTGCCGGGACAACGATGTCGTGTTCATCGCCGACGAGGTCCAGACCGGATTCGCCCGTACCGGGGCCATGTTCGCCTGCGAGCACGAAGGGATCGAGCCGGACCTCATCGTCACCGCCAAGGGCATCGCCGGCGGCCTACCGCTGTCAGCGGTCACCGGCCGCGCCGACATCATGGACGCACCGCACGTCTCCGGCCTGGGCGGCACCTACGGCGGCAACCCGGTCGCCTGCGCGGCAGCGCTGGCCACCATCGAGACCATCGAATCCGACGGTCTCGTGGAACGCGCGGCTGCGATCGAGACGCTGATGAAGGATCGGTTGCACCAGTTGCAGGCCGATGACGACCGGATCGGCGATGTGCGCGGGCGCGGCGCGATGATCGCGGTCGAACTCGTCAAGCCCGGTGGTATCGAGCCCGATGCCGATCTGACGAAGGCGCTGTGCGCGGCCGCCCACTCCCAGGGGGTCATCGTGTTGTCGTGCGGCACCTACGGGAACGTGCTGCGTTTCCTGCCGCCGCTGGCGATCAGTGACGAGTTGCTCAACGAGGGTCTGGACGTGCTGGCCGCAGCGCTCAAGGAACTTGGGTAACCGGTTTTCCCGGTTCAACGGGCATGGGATCGCCTAGCATCCGACCGAATGACCGCGTACCCGGCCCTGCTGCGCTCGTGGTGGCGCCAGCCCGACCACTACGACTGGCTCTCCGGCTATCTCGACGCCCAGCGACTGCGTGGGTTCACCCGGTCGATGATGGTGGCCGTCATCGTGGCGCTGGGTACCGCACCGGTGCTGATGCACTGGAGCCCCGGCGGGCCCGCTGACGGTCTGCCCACCCTGCTGTCGGGCATCCTGGCGCTGATCACGGCGACCATGGCGGCGCTGTGGGCCCGCCGCTGGCCGACGCGCGAGCAGTCGAAGGCATTCGCCGTCACCGCGACACTGTGCATCGCCGCGGCCTGCCTGCTGGACCGCGACCCGGTGGCCGGACTCCTCGGCTGCGCATGTTTCGCGGCGATGGCCGGTTACGTCGCGTTCTTCCACACCAGCCCGTATCTGGTGGCGGTCATCGGTGTGGCCGTGACCACCACCGGGATCAACGCGGTCCGCTTCGCTCTGGCCGGGGATCCCGCCGGCGCAGTAAGCAAGTTCCTGGTCATCCTCGTCGGTGTGCTGGCGGTGCCGGGCTCGATTCAGGTGCTGGTCCGGCTGCTGGGTAGCGACGCCGCGGAATCCGATGTCGACTCCCTGACCAATATCCTGAACCGGCGCGGATTCCACCGTGCCGCATACGAATTGATAGGCCGGGCCGCCCGGCACGGCGGCACCCTCGGTGTGATCCTGGTAGATCTGGACGGTTTCAAACGCATCAACGACACCCGCGGGCACGCCGCGGGCGACAGGCTGTTGATCACCGTCGCGGAGATCCTGCGCGAGCAGGCCGCCGGCGACGATATCGTCGCCGCCCGCTTCGGCGGCGAAGAGTTCCTGGTGTGTGGCCATCTCGACGACGCGGCTACCGCGGCACTGGCCGAGCGGATCCGCCTCGACGTGGCCGCCCTGCCCGACGCGATCACCGTCAGCATCGGTTCGGCTCTGGCGAAGATCGGCAATCTCACCGACCAGGAGATCTCCCAGTTGGTCGACCGGCTCGTCGAGGCGGCCGATGACGCGATGTACCGCGCCAAACGCGCCGGCGGAAATCGGGCGCACCGCAACAATCACGAATTCGGCGCGCTCTAGCGCGCCCGGGCACCACTCCAAAACCGTTGCAGGCCGGCGATGACCGACTCGCGGTCGATCAGCAGCGGCGAGGAGTGCCCGGAGCCGCGGACTCCCACCACGGTGGCGTCGGCCATCCCGTCCGCGACGGTCTGGGCGTCGGCCGGCCGCCAGCCGGTGATGTCGTCTCGGCCTGCCATCATGAGCACCGGGGCGGCAATCCGGGCCATGTCGGCGGACATGTCGGGACGGTTCAGCATCATCGACCGCATGGCACGGAACATCGAAGGCCTGTCCGCTCGGATGAAAGCACTCATCACCTCGTCCGCGAGGTTCGGTGCAGCAGAATATGATTCCCGCCCCACCAGCGCGTCGGCGAGCGGCTTCAGCAGCACTGGGTTCGGCCCGGTGAACCGATAGAGCTGCACGAGCGGCCAGGCTTTGGTCCAGCGTTCGACCGCTCGCAGAGCATGGGCGGGTGTGCCGATCGTGGTGAGGGTGCGCACGCGCTCCGGCCGGTGCACGGCCAGTTGGATTCCCACGTGCCCGCCCCAGGCGTTGCCCACCCAGTCCACGGGTTCGTCGATGCCGAGCGCGTCCAGCACCGACACGGCCGCGGCTACACAGTCGGCAAAGCCGAAGTCGCGCCCGATGGCTTCGCTGCCGCCGTGCGACGGCCCGTCGATCACCACCACCGAGCGGCTGCCCGCCAGGTCCTCGGCGGCGCCGCACCACGATCGAGAATCCAGAAACAGGCTGTGCCACAGCACCACCGGCCGACCGGCGCCCAGCGTCTCGACGTGCAGCCTGCCCACATCGGTGACGATTTGCTCGACGGCCATGACTCTCCAATTACTTCGGAAGCCGAAACTTCGGTAACCGTAGTATGCTGATCGTCCATGGCTCCGTCAAGTGAGCACCCCGACGACCGTCTGGCGGTCGGCCAACTCCTCGTCCGGCTGCTGCGGCTGTTCCGCGATGACCTGACCGAGCCCCGCGCGGCCGCCGGCTTCGGCGATGTCCGCGAACCGCACTTCCAGATATTCGGCAACATCCGCACCGGTGGCATCCGACTGACCGAACTGGCTGACCGGGCACAGCTGAGCCTGGCGGCGGCGTCGGAGCTGATCAACGATCTCGTCGAGTCGGGATACCTCAGCCGTCGCCCCGACCCGGCAGACGGTAGAGCCAAGCTCATCGACCTGACCGCACGGGGGCGCGCTCTCATGGCCGCTGCCGGAGACCGAGTCATCGATCTCGAGCAACGCTGGGCAGACGTCGTCGGTCGCGACCGTTTCACCCAGATGTGCCGCACGATGCAGCAGCTGCTCGACGAACTGGACCCCGAGCAGTCCCGCAGCTAGCTGCGCATCGGTGTGCTGAGCACCTGCTTGAACGCCGTACAGTGATACCGGACACAATGGAGCTCGATCTTTCACACGAACTGACTCGATGAACACGATTCGCCGGTGGTGGCGGCAACCCGACCACTATGAGTGGCTTTCGGTGTACCTGGAGTCGCAACAGCTCCGCTGGCCCCTGCAGTTGATCATGGCCACCACGGTCACCGGACTCGGATTCGTGCCGTTGCTGCTGCTGTGGAGCCCGGCTGTGCCCTCCGGATGGCCGACCTACGTCATCGCGATCTCGGCGACCGTGCTGTGCTGGAGCATGACGGTCGCATGGCTGATCCGATGGCCGTCGCGGCGGGTGTCCCGCATCTTCGCGGTGCTGTCCGCGGTGAGCGTCTCGGCGGCCTGCCTGATCGTCTTGGAGCCACAGCACGGACTGCTGGCATGCGCCATCTTCTCGGCGATCGGCGGACTGGTGGCGTTCACCCAGAACAGCCCCTTCCTGGCACTGGTGCTCGGAATCGGAGTAGGTACCGCGGCGATCTGCGGCGTGCGGGCCGCCATGATCGGCGATCCCGCCCTGGCGATCAGCCAGCTTCTGCTGATTCTGGCGAGCATGCTCACCGTGCCCATGATGGGCCAGATACTGGTCCAGCTGCTGGGCGCTGACGCGGTGAACTCGGACGTCGACGTTCTCACCGGCCTGCACAACCGGCGTGGGTTCTACCGGGCCGTAGGACATCGGGCCGGTCGCATCCTCCGCGGGCGCGGGGCGCTCGGGCTGGTGATGGTCGATCTGGACTGCTTCAAACAGATCAATGACACCTTGGGACACGCCGCCGGCGATGAGGTACTCAAAGCGGTGGCCGCTGTGCTGCGCAGGGTCGCCGGAGGCGATGCCGTCGTGGCCCGTATCGGCGGCGAAGAGTTCTGCATCGCCGCCACGACCGGTGACCGACACATACTTCACCTCGCCGACCGGGTTCGCGCCGCGATCGCAGGCATACCGGACGGCGTCACCGCCAGCGTCGGCACCGCCTTTGCCGCGCGTCTGCCGTCCTCCAGGGAGGCACTCGATGAGCTGCTCGGCGCCGCGGACCGCGCGATGTACGCCGCCAAGCGGGCCGGCGGCAATCAGGTCCGCCACGCGTCGGACACCGTGCCACCGTAGATCAGTCAGTGGTGTGCAAGCTCGCTGTTGCGGTCGCGCCGCCCGAAGATGCCCCGCCAGCCGCGCTTGCGGCCGGCCTCCGCGGTGGGTCCGATGACCTCAGTCTTCTGATCCGGCATCACCACCGGCTGCGCGCCCGTCGTGGCGACCGGGGTGGCCGTTTCGGTATGGCCGATCTCCACGTCCCGGACGCTGCGCACCGACAACCGCCCGACCGCGACCGCGGCCAGAAAGACGATCAGCGCGCCGAGGCCGGAAAAGTACGCCAATTCCAACACCACCCGCTTGGCCTCGGTGACAGCCACCGGGTTACCGACGTTGCCGAGGGCCAGCGGCGCCGCCAGCGCACGCCCGACCACGAACCACGCACCGGCAGCCACGGCCAGCCATCCGCCCAGCATCGCGGTGGCGCGATTGCGCGACACCAGCAGCAGGAGGCCACCGATCACGGCCACCACACCCGGCAGCACTTCCAACCAGCCCCGGCCCAGCGTCCACGTCCACGGCGAATCAGGGGTGTACGCGAAATCGAAATAGGGGCCGACGAACGGGATGAAGGCACCCCACAGGCCGAGCAGGATCAGCAAGAATCCGCTGAGCGCACCGCGGCTGCGCGATATCGCCAGTCTGCCGCCACGGGCGGGACGTACTCGGGTATCGGACATGGTGGCCTCCTCGGTCATGGCGAGGGATTACCCACCTTGATCAAGCGGTAACCAGGTTGACCGCGACGAGCAGGACCGCAATCAACGGGAACACCCCCTGGGTGACGGCGGCGCGGGCTTTGTCCGGCGAGGACACCAACAACACCAGTGCGGCCGCCAGCATCGATCCCACCCCGGCCAGCACCAGGGCGGTCCCGACCGAGCAGTGGCCGACGAGCGCTGCGCCGACCCCGATCCCGGTGACGATGGCCAGGAACAGGTTGTAGAAGCCCTGATTGAAAGCCATTTCCTTGGTGGCCTCCGCCTCTTGGGCGCTCAGCCCGAAGGTCGCGCGGGTGCGGGGCGCGGTCCAGGTCAGCGACTCCATCACGAAGATGTACACGTGCAGCAGGGCGGCGAGGCTGGCGACGATGAGACCGGCGGTGAGCATGGGGACTATTCAAACAGCCCGGTCTGGCCGAATCCGGTGACCGGCGGTTGCAGACCGAGATGTGTCCATGCCAGCGGTGTCGCGACCCGGCCGCGCGGGGTGCGGGCGATCATCCCGGCCCGCACCAGGAACGGCTCGCACACCTCCTCGACGGTGGTGGCTTCCTCCCCCACCGCGACGGCCAGGGTGGACACCCCGACCGGTCCGCCACCGAAGCTGCGGGTCAGGGCGGAGAGCACCGCACGGTCCAGGCGGTCCAGGCCGAGTTCGTCGACGTCGTAGACCGCCAGCGCCGCCTTGGCGATATCGCGGGTGATGATGCCGTCGGCACGTACCTCCGCGTAATCGCGGACCCGGCGCAGCAGCCGGTTGGCGATACGCGGGGTGCCTCGGGAGCGGCGGGCGACCTCGGAGCCGGCGGTGGCCTCCAGTTCGATCCCGAGGATCCCGGCCGAACGGTGGAGCACCCGTTCCAGATCGGCCGGCTCGTAGAAATCCATGTGCGCGGTGAAACCGAAGCGGTCGCGCAGCGGGCCGGTCAGCGCGCCGGAGCGGGTGGTCGCGCCCACCAGGGTGAACGGTGCCACGTCGAGCGGGATCGAGGTCGCCCCAGGGCCTTTGCCGACCACGACGTCGACCCGGAAGTCCTCCATCGCCAGATACAGCATCTCCTCGGCGGGCCGCGCGATGCGGTGGATCTCGTCGATGAACAGCACATCACCCTCGACGAGATTGGACAGCATCGCCGCGAGATCCCGGCGCGTTCCAGCGCCGGGCCGGACGTCACCCGCAGCGCCGAGCTCAGCTCGGCGGCGATGATCATCGCCAGTGAGGTCTTGCCCAGGCCGGGCGGCCCGGACAGCAGGATGTGATCCGGTGTGCCGCCCCGGTTCTTGGCACCCTGAGAACCAGCTGGAGCTGTTCGCGCACCCGGTGCTGCCCGATGAACTCCCCCAGCGTGCGCGGCCGCAGGCTGGCGTCGACGTCGGCCTCACCGACGGTCAGCGCCGGCGATACGTCCCGCTCCTCGATGTCATCGTCGGGTTCTGAATCGAAACGGCCCATTACTTCTTACCCAGCATCGACAGTGCCGCGCGCAGCGCGGTCGACGTGGTGGCCGCCGGATCATCGGCGAGCACCTTGTCGGTGGCCTCCTCGGCCTGCTTGACCGCGAAGCCAAGGCCGACAAGGGCTTCCACCACCGGCATGCGCACCGCGTGTCCGGTGACCGTTGCCGAACCGCCGGCGCCGGGCACCGCACCGATCTTGTCGCGCAGTTCCAGCACCAGCCGCTCGGCGCCGCGCTTTCCGATGCCCGGCACCCTGGTCAACGCGGTGACATCACCGTCGGCCAGCGCCTGGCGCAGCGAGCTCGCGTCGTACACGGCCAGGGTGGCCAGCGCGATCTTCGGGCCGACACCGGAGACCCCCAGCAGCGTGCTGAACAGGTCGCGCGATTCACCGTCGGCGAAGCCGTACAACGTCATCGAGTCCTCGCGCACGATCATGGCGGTGATCAGCCGGGCCTCCTCGCCGCGGCGCAGCGTGGACAGCGTCGACGGGGTGGCCATCACCTTGTAGCCGACACCGGCGGCCTCCACGACCGCGTGATCGAGGGCGATCTCGATGATCTCGCCGCGCACCGAGGCGATCATGCCCGCACCGCCTTCAACTTCGCCTGCTCCTTGAGCTTGGCCTGATACAGCTTCTTCTGCTCGGCGGCCTTGGCTTCGGCCTCGGCCATCCGGGCGATCATCGGCGCCCTCCAGCAGTGGCAGATGGCGAGTGCGAGCGCATCCGCGGCGTCGGCGGGCGTCGGCTTCTGTTGTAGACCAAGGATTTTGGTGACCATGGTGGTGACCTGCGCCTTGTCGGCCCGGCCGTTGCCGGTGACCGCGGCCTTGACCTCGCTGGGGGTGTGGAAGTGCACATCGATATCGCGGCGGGCGGCGGCCAGCGCGATCACGCCGCCGGCCTGCGCGGTGCCCATCGCGGTGTTGGCATTCTGGTTGGCGAACACCCGCTCGATGGCGATCACGTCGGGGCGGTGGGTGTCCATCCAGTATTCGACGGTGTCACTGATGGTGAGCAGCCGCCGCTCCAACGCCTCGCCGGCCGGGGTCCGCACGACGTCGACGTCGAGCGCGATGACATGGCGACCGCGACCGGTCTCGATCACCGACAACCCGCAGCGCGTCAACCCGGGATCGACTCCCATTACCCGCACGCCAGCCCCTTCACCGATCAGAACACGTGTTCGATAGCGTAGCCGCCGAGCCCGACACAATCGGAGAGGGACACGCCTCAGATCGCGAAGTGCCCGGAGCGCCAGCCCCTGGCCACCTGCAGCGCCAATTCGTCGATGCGCGCGCCGGAGCGTCGCCAGCCCCGGACCAATTGCGCCTCCATCTCCGTGCCCTCGCGCTCGACGACGACCCGCCACCGCACCCCGAGCATCTTGCCCAGTAGCCAGAACGGCCATAGCAGCAGAAACGGTGCCGCCAGCAGCAGCCCGATCAACCCGTCGAAGGCCAGGTCACCGACATCGGGGAACGGCCACCAGCTCCGGTGCACCGACCACTGCGTGCCGTTGGGGTCCGTCACGACTGCCATCCGCGGTATTTTGCCGTGCCACCATGGAGAGATGCGAGTGGTCATAGCGGGCGGGCACGGCAAGATCGCGTTGATTCTGGAACAGCTCCTGGCGGCCAGGGGCGACGCGCCGGTCGGACTGATCCGGAACCCGTCGCACGGCCCCGATCTGGAGGCGGTCGGCGCGCAGGCGGTGGTGCTGGATCTGGAGAGCAGCACGGTGGAGCAGGTCACCGAAGCGCTGCGTGGGGCCGATGCGGTGGTGTTCGCCGCCGGGGCCGGCCCGGGCAGCGGTGTGGCGCGCAAGCAGACGGTGGATCGGGACGCGGCGATCCTGCTGGCCGACGCGGCCGAGGCCGCGGGTGTGCCCCGGTATGTGATGGTGTCGGCGATGTCGGCCGATGACCGCAGCCTCGACGACGGGTACGACGAGGTCTACCTGGCCTACATCAGGGCAAAGTCCGAGGCCGACGCGAACGTGCGGGGCCGCAGCGGTCTGCACACCACCATCGTGCGCCCTGGCCGGCTCACCGACGACGCCGGCACCGGCACGGTCGAGATCGCCGAGTCCACCGGCCGCGGCGAGATCGCACGCGCCGATGTCGCGGCGGTACTGCTGGCGGTGCTGGACTCCCCCGCGTCGGCCGGCCGGACCTTCGAGGTCATCGGTGGCCGGACGCCGATCGCGGAAGCTCTCTGACTACTCCTCGTCGAGCTGAGCCGCGACGTCGTCCGGGATGTCGATATTGGTGTAGACGTCCTGCACGTCGTCGCTGTCTTCGAGCGCGTCGATCAGCTTGAGCACCTTGCGGGCGCCCTCGAGGTCCACCTGCACGCTGACCGACGGCTGGAACCCGGAGTCCGCCGAGTCGTAGTCGATACCGGCGTCCTGGAGCGCGGTGCGCACGGCCACCAGGTCGGTGGGTTCGGAGATGATCTCGAAGCTCTCGCCGAGGTCGTTGATCTCCTCGGCGCCGGCTTCCAGCACGGCGGCGAGCACGTCGTCCTCGGTGAGGCCGTTCTTGTCGAGGGTGACGACACCCTTGCGGGAGAACAGATAGGACACCGATCCCGGGTCGGCCATGTTGCCGCCGTTGCGGGTCATGGCGACGCGCACCTCGCCGGCGGCCCGGTTGCGGTTGTCGGTGAGGCATTCGATAAGCACCGCAACACCATTGGGCCCGTAGCCCTCGTAGGTGATGTTCTGCCAGTCGGCGCCGCCGGCTTCTTCGCCGCCACCGCGCTTGCGGGCGCGCTCGATGTTGTCGTTGGGCACCGACGACTTCTTGGCCTTCTGGATGGCGTCATACAGCGTCGGGTTGCCCGACGGGTCACCACCACCGGTGCGGGCGGCGACCTCGATGTTCTTGATCAGCTTGGCGAACATCTTGCCGCGCTTGGCGTCGACGACGGCCTTCTTGTGCTTTGTGGTGGCCCACTTGGAATGGCCGCTCATGCAGGTACGCCCTCTTTCTGGTCAAACGTCGACTACCCAGTCTACGGGCACCCTCATTCGTGACACCCTGCTTGGGTGGGCAAGGTTCTCATCATCGGGTCGGGATTCGCCGGTTTGTGGGCCGCCCTGGGTGCGGCGCGACGGATCGACGAGCTCGGATTGCCACCGGACTCCGTCGAGATCACGGTGCTGTCCCGTACCGCCCACCACGACATCCGGGTGCGCAACTACGAGCGGGATCTCGGTGCGTGCCGACTACCTCTCGATGGGCTGCTGGCGCCCGCCGGTGTCTCGCAGCTGCTCGGCACGGCCACCGCCATCGACGCGGACGGCCACACCGTCACCGCACGCACTTCGGACGGCACCGTCGCCGTCGACTACGACCGGCTGGTGCTGGCCGCCGGCAGCCAACTGGCGCTGCCGGACATCCCCGGTCTGCGCGACTTCGCGTTCGATGTCGACACCTACGACGGCGCAACACGATTGGGCGAGCACCTGGACTCGCTGGAACCCGACATCCCGGGCGCGGGCACGGTCGCGGTGGTGGGGGCCGGGCTGACCGGTATCGAAACGGCGTGTGAACTGCCCGCCCGGCTGACCGCGCATTTCGGGCCTGCACTGACGCCCCGGGTGCTGCTCATCGACCACAACCGGGCCGTCGGCTCCGATATGGGCGCCGCGGCGCGGCCGGTCATCGAGGAGGCACTGACCCGGTGCGGGGTCGAAGCAATCACCGGAACCGGGGTGGCCGCGGTGGCCGCCGACTCGGTGACGTTGTCCTCGGGCGCGGTGATACCGGCAGCCACCGTCATCTGGTGCGCCGGAATGCGGGCGAATCCGTTGGCCGCGCAGCTGCCCGTCACCACGGACCGGCTGGGCCGCATCCCGGTCGACGGCCTGCTGCGCGTCGAGGGGGTGCCCGACGTCTTTGCCGCAGGCGATGTGGCGGTGGTGCAGGTCGACGACGGGCATTCATCGGTGATGTCGTGTCAGCACAGCAGGCCGATGGGCCGCTACGCCGGCCACAACGTGATCAGTGATCTGGTGGGCGCACCGCTGCTGACGCTGCGGATCCCCTGGTATGTGACGGTGCTGGACCTCGGTCCGGCCGGGGCGGTGTACACCGAGGGCTGGGACCGCACGGTCAGCTCCACCGGCGCGGCGGCGAAGGCCACCAAGACGATCATCAACACCGAGCGGATCTATCCGCCGTTGACCGGCGACCGGGCCGCGCTGCTCGCCGCGGCCGCCCCCGAGGTGCAGACACCACCGGCGACCGGTCAGGACACGTCCCCGTCGACATAGCGCTGCAGGTTCGGCGCGATCGCGGCCACCAGGGCGTCCTCGCTCATCGAGGCCACCGGTTCGACCCGCCAGACATAGCGCATCATGGCCAGTCCCATGATCTGCGAGGAGATCAGTCCGCTGCGAATGCGCCGGTCCCGCTCGTCGTCGCCCACCTGCGAGGCACCCATCAGGCTGCCTTCCACGACCCTGCGCAGCTTCTCCCGCGTCGATTCCTCGTGCGCCGCGGTCAGCAGGATGGCCCGCAGTACCGGCCCTACCTCGTCGTCGGCCCAGGCGCCCAGCATGAGCCGCAGCAGCGCCCCGCCCAGTTCCGCCGGCGGCGTGGCCCAGGTGGCGGCGACGGCCTCCAGCCAGCGTGCCGGCGGGGTGGTCGCGGCGTCGAGCAGTGCCTCCTTGGAACCGAAGTAGTGGTAGATCAGCGCCGGGTCGACGTCGGCGCCACGGGCGATCGCACGCAGGGTGGTGCCGGCCCAGCCGTGCTGGGCGAACTCCTCGCGAGCGGCGGTCAGGATGCGCGCCGAGAGCACCCCGCGGTCGTCGCGCGGCCCGGGCGGCGGCTTCTTCGGCATGCCGGGAACACTACCAAGAGTTTCACGTTGCGTTGAGACTAGTTTCAACGTAGCGTGAAACTCATGACCTTGAACGGTCCCCAGACCACCGGCCGCACCTTCCGCAATCTCAGCGAGCCGGAGCATGCCATCCGCCACGACATCAACGTGGCCGTGCCGGTGCGCGACGGCATTTCGCTGATGGCCGACGTACATCGCCCCGACGGCCACGGCCGCTTCCCCGCGCTCATCGCCGCATCTCCCTACCCCCGCCAGATCCAGGATCTCGGCGCGCCGATGGGTTTTATCGAGGCCGGCAACACCGAGTTCTGGGTGTCCCGCGGCTACGTGCATGTCATCGCCAACCTCCGCGGAACCGGCGGCTCCGGTGGCGAATTCGGCTTCTTCGATGCCAATGAGCGGCGCGATATGCACGATCTGGTCGAATGGGCGGCCGCCCAGTCGTGGTGTGACGGCAATGTCGGGATGATCGGCATCAGCTATTTCGCGATGACGCAGTTGGAGGCCGCCGTCGAGCGACCCCCGCATCTCAAGGCGATCTTCCCGCTGGCGGTCACCGCGGATCTGTTCGAGGCGTCGTCCCATCACGGACTGGTGAGCTCGGCGTTCATCACACCGTTTCTGTCCATGATGGGCCTGACCGCGGCACGCGGCGACGAGTTCTGGCGCAGCCTGCCCGTGCAATTCGCCCGTAAGGTGCTCAATCTTGCTCCGCTGCACCGCAAGTTCGGCACCATGAACGGCGAGGCGGCGGTCACCATGATGCATCAGCTGCTCAAGCTGCCCCACGATCCGCACCCCTGGGACCAGCTGTGGCTCGACGTCTTCGTCAACCACCCCGTCCGCGACGAGTGGTGGGATGAGCGCGATCTCACCCCGCTGCTGTCCCACATCGATATCCCGGTCTATCTCGGATGTGACTGGGAGAACGTGCCGCTGCACCTGCCGTCGACGTTCATCGCCTGGAAAGGGCTGGCGCACAACCCCAATGTGCAGATGGGCATGCTGGACAGGTTCGGACTGACCTGGCCGTGGGAGAGCCTGCACGAGGAGGCCCTGGCGTGGTACGACCACTGGCTCAAGGGCCGCGACACCGGCATCCTCGACGGTGATCCCGTCCGCTACGCCCTGCCCGGCGCGCCGGGCTGGCGTTCCGCGCCGACCTGGCCACCGAAGGCCGACCTCCACGAGTTCGCGCTGCGGGCCGACGGCACTCTCGGGGCCGACGAAGGCGACAGCGGCGCACGACAATTCATGACGTTGGGCGCCGGAACCGGCCGGGTCAAAGCCAGCGCAATCGACCCGCCGGCGAGCCTGACCTGGACGTCGGCTCCGCTGGAGACCGAGGTGGACATCGTCGGCGAGATCGAGCTGCGGATGATCGCCTCGACCACCGCCGCCGACACGGCGTGGATCGTCACGATGCAGGACGTGGCACCCGACGGGGAGGTCACCGATGTGACGGCAGGCTGGTTGCGGGCAGGCCTGCGGGCGGTCGACGAGGCGGCCAGCACGCCCGGCGCCCCGGTGCTCCCCTGCCGGATCCCGGTCGCCGTGCCCATCGGCGCGGATGTGGAGTATCGGATCCCACTGGTGCCCAACGCGCGGCGGTTCGCCGCCGGGAACCGCATCCGGCTGGTGATCGCCGGCGACGACCAGGATCCGCAGACACCGGCCATCATGAACTTCCGGCACGCCGGGGTGGGGACCAGCAGCCGCAACACGGTGCGGTCATCGTCGCGCCTGCTGCTGCCGGTCCTCGCCAGTGTTAATTGAGCCACAGTCGGCACCGGAGTAACTTACTCCAAAGTAAGGTAGCCGCCATGACCTTCTCCCTGGAGTTGTCCTCCGACCTGCTCGACGTGCAGAAGTGGGTACACGAATTCGCCGCCGACGTCGTGCGGCCCGCCGCCGCCGAGTGGGATGAGCGCGAGGAAACCCCCTGGCCGATCATCCAGGAGGCCGCCAAGGTGGGCCTCTACTCGCTGGAGATGATGGCCGAACAAACCGCCGAACCCTCCGGCCTCGGCATGATCGTCGTCTTCGAGGAACTGTTCTGGGGCGATGCGGGTATCGCGCTGTCCATCCTGGGCACCGGACTGGCCGCAGCGTCCGTCGCCGGATCCGGCACCCCCGAGCAGATCGGTGAGTTCCTGCCCCAGATGTTCGGCACCGTCGACAAGCCCGAGGTCGCCGCGTTCTGCGCATCCGAACCCAACGCCGGCTCCGATGTCGGCTCGATCCTGACCCGGGCCCGCTATGACGAGGCCACCGACGAATGGGTGCTCAACGGCACCAAGACCTGGGCCACCAACGGCGGCATCGCCAACGTCCATGTCGTCGTGGCCTCGGTACACCCCGAACTCGGCACCCGCGGGCAGGCGTCGTTCATCATCCCGCCCGGCACAAAGGGTCTCAGCCAGGGCCAGAAGTTCCTCAAGCACGGTATCCGCGCCTCACACACCGCCGAGGTGGTCCTCGACGATGTCCGCATTCCCGGGCGCCTGATCGTCGGCGGCAAGGAGAAGTTCGACGCGAAGATCGCCAAGGTGCGCGAGGGCAAGAAGGCCGCCGGCCAGGCCGCGATGGCGACCTTCGAGCGGACCCGCCCCACCGTCGGCGCGATGGCCGTCGGCGTCTCGCGCGCGGCCTACGAGTACGCGCTCGACTACGCCTGCGAGCGTGAGCAATTCGGCCGCAAGATCGGCGATTTCCAGGGTGTCGCGTTCAAGCTGGCCGACATGAAGGCCCGCATCGACGCCGCCCGCCTGCTGGTGTACCGGGCCGGCTGGATGGCGCGCAATGGCAAGCAGTTCGAGAACGCCGAGGGGTCGATGGCCAAACTGGTGGCCAGCGAGACCGCCGTGTACGTCACCGATGAGGCCATCCAGATCCTCGGCGGCAACGGCTACACCCGCGAGTACCCCGTCGAACGGATGCACCGTGACGCAAAGATCTTCACGATCTTCGAAGGCACCAGTGAAATCCAGCGTCTGGTGATGGGCCGCGCCATCACCGGCCTGCCCATTCGCTGAAACGACTTACGCCAGAGTCAATTTCGGGGCGCGAACCTCGCAGCGGGTCGGAACACGGCCGTCACGCCGGGGAAACACGGTCGGCCTAATTTTGCCGAATGACACAGGAGATCGGCGATGAGGTGCGCCATGCGGACCTCGACACTGACCTTGATCGGCTGACTGCCACCAAGGAGACGCTGGAGGACTACACGCTGCGCTTCGCGCCGCGCAGCTACCGCAAGTGGTCCACCCGGGTGGTGGGCATCTCGGCACTCGGCGGGATCGCCTACCTCGCCGATTTCGCGATCGGCGCCAATATCGGCATCGCCTACGGGACCACCAACGCGTTGTGGGGCATTCTCATCTTCGCGGTCGTGGTGATGGTGACCGGATTCCCGCTCGCCTATTACGCGGCGCGCTACAACGTCGATCTCGACCTGATCACCCGCGGCAGCGGCTTCGGCTACTACGGCTCGGTGGTCACCAACGTCATCTTCGCGACGTTCACCTTCATCTTCTTCGCTCTCGAGGGCTCCATCATGGCGCAGGGCCTCGAGCTCGGACTCGGCATCCCGCTGTGGGTGGGTTACGCGCTGTCCACCATCGTCATCTTCCCGCTGGTCATCTACGGCATGAAAGTCCTTTCCACACTGCAGGTCTGGACCACACCGCTGTGGCTGGTGCTGATGGTCGCACCCTTCGTGTACCTGGTGATCAGCCATCCCGAATCGGTCGGGGAATTCTTCGCCTTCCAGGGTGAAAGCGGCACCGGCGGTTTCGACCTGGGCATGACGCTGCTGGCCGCCGGCGTGTGCCTGTCGCTGATCGTGCAGATCGCCGAACAGATCGATTACCTGCGCTTCATGCCGCCTCGGACACCGGAGAACAGCCGCAGCTGGTGGACGTGGATGTTCCTGGCCGGACCGGGCTGGGTGATCTTCGGCGCCATCAAACAGGTGGTCGGCCTGTTCCTGGCGGTGTACCTGATCGCCAACGTCTTCGACGGCGCAGTGGCCAGCGCGAACGAACCCGTGCACCAGTTCCTGGAGATTTACCGCAACTTCCTGCCACCCTGGCTGGCCATGACGCTGGCAGTGATCCTGGTGGTGATCAGCCAGGTCAAGATCAACGTCACCAATGCCTACTCCGGCTCGCTGGCGTGGACCAACTCGTTCACCCGCGTCACCAAGCACTACCCCGGTCGGCTGGTGTTCCTCGCGTTCAACCTGCTGATCGCGCTGATCCTGATGGAAGCCAACATGTTCGCGTTCCTGAACTCCATCCTGGGGTTCTACGCCAACTGCGGTATCGCCTGGGTTGTGGTGGTGGCCTCGGACATCGTGTTCAACAAGTACCTGTTGAAACTGTCGCCGATGCAGCCCGAGTTCCGCCGCGGCATGCTGTACGCGGTCAATCCGGTCGGTTTCGTCTCCCTGTTCGTCGCGGCCGGGGTGTCGCTGCTGACGTTCTTCGGCATGCTCGGCGAGGCCATCCGGCCGTACTCGCCGCTGGTGGCCATCGTGCTGGGCCTGGTGCTTCCGCCGATCATTGCCGTCGCCACCAGGGGCAGGTACTACCTGCGCCGCACCGATGACGGCATCGACCTGCCGATGTACGACGAACTCGGCAACCCGTCCGGAGAACACCTCAAATGCCATGTGTGCCATCACGACTACGAGCGGCCCGACATGATGAAATGCGAGACCCATGACGCGTTCGTCTGCTCGCTGTGCCTGTCGACCGACAAGGTCGCCGACCACGTGCTGCCCGCGCAGACCTAGCCCACGACGGCCCGGAGACGCCCGTCCT